>CAZVFQ010000062.1:0-18644 GCA_964626455.1 uncultured Desulfobacteraceae bacterium
GTCATTTCGTTTTGCGCAAGGGCCTGATTGGCCCGGATGGCTCCGTGGCAAGCCATAACAATTATACACTGATCCAGCAGCTCTGATAAGCCGGCATTTGTCCCGGTATTTTCTGCAGTCTCTGCAATGTCGGTGATAAGAGGAGCAATTTGCCGCTCGGCCAATTCGGACGGCACAGCCTTGACCACGAATGTCTCGCCTCCGAAGTGTTCGATTTCAAATCCCAGGGCGTTTAACTCCGGCAGGAGCCTCTCGATTACCGGCGCCTGCCTGTGGCCCAGTTCAACGGTTTCCGGCATCAAAAGCCGCTGTGCTGATCCGGCTTTGCTGTCGTGCCTGATGCTTCTTAGTCGTTCATACACTATACGCTCATGTGCTGCGTGCTGGTCCACTAAAACCAGCTCGCCGGATTTGTCACAGATTATATAAGTATTTTGAAACTGGCCGATAACAACAGCATCTGCAAAAAAACCGGTTTGAAAAATTTCAGTCTGGACCGGGCTGCTGCCAGTCTCCAGGCGGGTTTCGTATTTTGCCGTGCTTTGGGATATCGTGTTTTTCGCAAAGTCATCCCGCGGCATAAAATCTTTTTCTTCCCAGGGGGCGGGGGACCGGGGGATGTTTTTGTTAAAAGCACGACCTGCGCCCTCAGACCATGCTTTTTCAACCGCCACGCGGGCCGCCTCGACAATCTGCTTTTGCTTTAAAAACCTCACCTCCTGTTTTGCAGGATGCACGTTTACATCCACCTCAGAGGCGGGCACGTCAATAAATACCACTGCAACAGGAAACCGGCCCTTCATGAGCCTTCTCCGCATACCTTCGCAAAGAGCGTATATGATTGTCCTGTCCCTTACAAACCGGCCGTTTACAAAAGTGTAAATTCTGGAAGTCCCGCTTCTTGAAACCGAAGGATCGGCTATCCAGCCGGAAATCCCGGCTGCGTTGTTTGCAAATTTTAAGGGATATAGCAGGTTTTCCAGTTCACGGCCCAGCACATCTGCCACACGTTCAAACGGGTCTGCAGCCCCGGGCCACTTTCTTATGGTTTTTTTGTTATGATCAAGCCGGAAGGCGATTTCAGGCCGGGAAAGCGCAATGCAGGCCATGGTATCGGCTATATGGCCCATTTCAGTATTTACGGTTTTTAAAAACTTGCGTCTTGCCGGCGTATTATAAAAGAGCTGCTGGGCTGAAATCATGGTGCCCACCGGCGCTCCTGTTTGGGTCACTTTTTTTATTTTTCCGCCTTCCACTAAAATTTCAGTCGCCGAATCAGAGTCTGCGGTCCGGGTAACCATGTGGAATTTTGATACTGCAGCTATGCTGGGCAATGCTTCTCCCCGGAAACCCAGACTGCGGATTTCGGCCAGGTCGGATTCGGTTGAGATCTTGCTTGTGGCGTATCTTTCAATGGCAAGCAGGGCATCATCATAGCTCATACCTGCCCCGTTGTCAGCCACGCGGATAAGTGATCGTCCGCCCTGTTCGATTTCCGCATGGATGCGGCTGCTTTTTGCGTCAATGGAGTTTTCCAGAAGCTCCTTTACAACCGAGGCCGGCCGTTCGACCACCTCGCCTGCTGCGATCTGATTGGAAAGGATTTCCGGAAGAATACGAATCGATGCCATTGTTGTGCGCCTTTGATAATTTATTGCCCGGGATCTTTGATTTCGCCCCTTAAAAACCGGTAAAGAAATTCCGTATCCGTGGGGGAAAGATCAAATTTAAGCGCGGCCTGCCCCACGAGTTCCTGGTGGGTGGCATCAGGTTTTTCGTATTTTTTGATCTCGCTTATCCATTTTACAGCTTTTCGAAGATCTTCCTTTTGGGGTTGAACAGACATGAAAATACTCCCTGGTGGTGCTTTGTGGTATTTGCAGTTGAAATTTATATCATGGCTTTTCTTTATATATGCCCGCCTGCTGCTCATATGCGTATGCAGCCTTTAAAAGGGCATGTTCTGCAAAATGGTTTCCCATCATCTGCAGTCCGATTGGCAGGCTGTTTTCCGTAAATCCGCACGGCAATGAGATGCCCGGTATCCCGGCCAGATTTGCCGACAGGGTGAAAATGTCGGAAAGATACATCTGGAGGGGATCATCGGTTTTTTCTCCTATTTCAAACGCGGGCGTAGGTGCTGTGGGAGAAAGTATAATGTCGCATTTTTCGAATGCCCCGGCAAAATCGTTCTGAATAAGAGTTCTTATCTGGGATGCTTTTTTGTAGTAGGCATCGTAGTATCCTGCGGACAGGGCATATGTGCCGAGAAGTATCCTGCGCTTTACTTCCGGGCCGAAGCCCTGGGAGCGCGTGTGTGCATACATCTGTTTTAATCCACCCGCCTCTCCGGCCCTGAAACCGTACTTGACGCCGTCGTATCTGGCCAGATTGGAACTGGCTTCCGCCGGAGCGATCAGGTAATATGCAGCCAGTGCCTGATCGGTGTGTGGAAGTGAGATCTCCACGCATTCGGCCCCGGCCCCGGCAATGGTTTTTATGGCCCTTTCAAACGCGGTGCTGACCCTGGGATCCATGCCTTCGATTTCGAGGTATTCAACCGGAACTCCGAATTTCAGTCCTCTGATGTCTGTTGACAGGCATGCCCGGTAGTCTGGCACCGGCTTATTCACCGAGGTGGAATCCCTGCGGTCGTATCCCGAAATTACGGAAAGCATTATTGCAGTGTCTGTGACGTTTCCGGTAAGAGGTCCGATTTGATCCAGGGAAGATGCAAATGCAACCAGGCCAAAGCGCGAAACCCTTCCATAGGTTGGCTTGAGCCCAACCACTCCGCAGTGAGATGCCGGCTGGCGGATGGAACCGCCGGTATCAGAGCCCAGTGCTCCCAGGCACATGTCTGCGGCAACCGCCGCAGCCGAACCTCCGCTGGAACCGCCGGGTATGCGGGAGAGATCCCAGGGGTTGCGGGTTAGCTTGAAGGCCGAATTTTCATTTGACGAGCCCATTGCAAATTCGTCCATGTTTAGCTTGCCCACCATTACCGCGCCTGCTGCATTTAATTTTTCCATTACTGTTGCGTCATATGGAGGGATAAAATCTGCAAGCATCCTTGATGCGCATGTGGTTGTGACGTCTTTTGTACAAATCAGGTCTTTTATACCAATCGGAATACCGGTAAGAGGCCCCGGATCGCCATTTGCAATGCTCTTGTCAGCCAATTCCGCCTGCTCGCGTGCAAGCTGTTCGGTGACTGTGATAAAGGCATTAATTTCAGGCTCTTTTTTATGGATATTTTCCAGGACAGCTTCGGTAAGCCGGATGGATGAAATCTCTCCGGCGCGAAGCATCTCTTGAGCCTTGTGTATTGAAAGTTCGCAGAGATCGGATGGTTTCATTGCAATCGCCTCCCTATTCAATTACCCTGGGTACCGCAAAACTGCCATCTTCGGATTCAGGTGCGTTTTTCAGGGCCTCTTCGCGGTCAAGGTGTTTTGCCACAATGTCTTGGCGAAATGCATTGGAGATTTCCACGGCATGCGATGTCGGGGGGATCTTTGTTGTATCCACCCGGCCGAGGCTTTCGGCATATTCCAGGATTTCGCCAAGATCCCGGCAGAATCTGTCCAGATCCTTGTCCTCAATATCGAGCCTGGCAAGTTCGGCTACATGACGTACCTGATCTTTTGTGATTTTCATGACTCTGTGTTCTCCGGTTAATCGTTTAAAACAATTATGGCATCAACGCCTGCTTTCTGCAGGCGGTTTAAATCGTCCCGGGCTCGTTTGCGGTCGGGATAAGGCCCGAGGCGCACCCTGTACCACCGGCCTCTTTCCTCCACAACAGCCATCTTAGTGAATGCCGGATATCCCTTGCGGGAAAATTTTTCCCGAACCTGCTTCGCCTTTTCAGGATCACGCAGGGATGCAACCTGTATGGCATATTTTTTTTCCTGACTTTCCGTATGCTTTACAGGCCTTATCTCTGAAGACGGCCCGATTTCTTCCTCTTTTTCGGCTGCTGCCCGCAGAGGCATGATTTCCGAGGGCTCGGGTTTTTCATACTTGGGGGCAAGAACCCTTGGCCTGCCTGCTGCATATTCGTCTATCTCTGTTTTTTCCTTGAGCTTGTCATAGAATTCAAAGGAAATGTCATAAGGGCTTTGCTTTTCTTCTGTCTGCCCACCGTTGTCGTCGGCCAGCACACTTGTTTCAAGTCCGGATAGTTTGCTTTCCAGGCTTTTCATGTCAAAGTGCACGGGTGCGGTATTGCGGCCCACAAGCACTCCGAGAATAAACATGCATGCCGAGATCACAAACAGCAGAACAAGTCTGCCGAATGCACTGCCATTCTGGCGTGTGCTGGGGTTTTTCCGGAGCAGGATGCTCATCAGTCTTCCTACATGGCTTCCGGGGCCGAAACCCCGAGCAGGTATAATCCGTTGCGGATGACTTTCTGTACAGCAAGAATCATGTAAAGACGGGGCTCGGTCAGGTTCGGTTCATCTGTTAAAACCCTGTGCTTATTATAGTATGCATGGAACAATGCTGCAAGATCCATCAGGTAATAGGCTATACGGTGCGGTTCCATGAGTTCGGCCGCGCCTGCCACTGTTTCAGGGTAGCGGGCCAGTTGTTTCATCAGCCGGATTTCCCCGGTTTGGCAAAGAAGCTCAAGATTTTCCGGTGAGGCATCCTTTATGCCTTTTTCCTGAGCTGCTTTTTTCCATATGCTCGATATGCGGGCATGGACATACTGTACATAATAAACCGGATTGTCGTTGGTTTTAGCCTTTGCCACCTCCAGATCAAAGTCCAGCGGGCTTTCATGGTGGCGGGTAAGAAAGATGAACCTGGCGGCATCGCGTCCAACTTCTTCTGTTACATCCTTTAAGGTGACGAATCTTCCGGCACGTGTTGACATGGATACAGGTTTACCCTTTCGCAGCAGGTTTACAAGCTGGGTAAGAATAACCCCGAACTGTTCTGATTCTTTGCCCAGTGCGGTTATGGCCGCTGTTAAACGCGGTGCATAGCCGTGGTGGTCCGCACCCCATACATCTATTACCCGTTTATATCCGCGTTCAAATTTTTCCATATGATAGGCTATATCAGATGCAAAATAGGTGGTTTGCCCGTTTTTGCGCACCACCACCCGGTCTTTTTCATCACCAAACCTTGAGGCCGCAAACCATTTGGCCCCGTCTTTTTTATAGATCAGGCCCTTTTTTTCAAGAAATGCAATTGCTTTGTCAACCATTCCGGCATCATACAGCTTTTGCTCGCTAAACCAGCTGTCAAAATTGACACCGAGGTTCTCAAGGTCAAGTCTTATTCCTTCAAGGATTTGGCCGGCAGCCAGGTTTGCACAGATTTCTACGGCCTCATCCTCGTTTTTTTCAAGCAGCCGGGGGCCCTCCCGGGCGATTGCAGATCTTGCGATTTCATATATGTAGTCGCCCTGATATGCGTCTTCCGGGAATTCAACTTCTTTTCCCTCCAGTTCAAGGCAGCGGAGAAATACTGATCTGCCAAGAGTATGGATCTGGCGGCCTGCGTCATTTACATAGTATTCGCGATCAACCCGGTATCCGCAAAAGCAAAGCAGGGATGCAACGGTATCGCCTACAACCGCCCCTCTGCCGTGACCGATATGAAGAGGGCCTGTGGGATTGGCGCTTACAAATTCCACCTGGACTCTTTGGCCGTCCCCGAGATTTGCCGACCCAAAGGAGCCGTCTTTTTCATGGATTTCGGATAAAACAGGCAGCCATGCCGCAGGCCGTATAAAAAAGTTTATAAAGCCAGGTCCGGCGATTTCGGTTTTTTCGATAATGCCTTGCGGATCTTTCAGGTGTTTTGTTATGGTTTCAGCGATTTTGCGCGGCGGCATTTTCTGGGCCGAGGCTCCCGCCATTGCAAAATTCGTGGCAAGATCGCCGTGCTCCTCGACTTTGGGCTCTTCAATGGCTGCTTCCGGAAAATCCGAAGATGACAACTCACCTGCCGCAAAGGCGGCCTGTGCTGCGTTAAGCAGCATTTGTTTTACGCTTGGTTTAACCATTGGTATCGGTTGTCCTCAGATAAAAGTCGGCAATGATAAAATTATATTTTGTAGAAACTTTTCCGAACCAAGTCAAGAGAAAGCAACTAAGAGGGGACGTCCTTAACTTTTTAACTTTCTAGAGAACAAAATGTTTTGCCCGATAAATAAGTTAAAAAGTTAAGGGCGTCCCTGGTGTGTCTTAAGGATGTGGTTAAGCGTGGTCAGCAGGGGGGAGACTTTTCTTTGATGTTCCGGCGGAATCATCAGGATGCTTATGGGCTGGTTGGGTACAGTGGGGCAGTTTGTGGGAGAGTCTCCATCTTCGGCTTCGAGCCGGAGCAATACATCGACCAGGTTGCCTGAAAAGCCGTGCTGATCAAGATGTTCGATTATCTGGAGAAACATTGTGTTTACGGTCAGGGTGAAATCATCCATACTTGCGCTTCCGGTGCGCCGGCAGGGCTGCTCGGATATCATGCACCTGCACCCGAAGGGCCTGACCGGATAAATACTGCAGGCATCTTTTTCAAGCAGCGGGCATTTATCAGGTTCCTCAGGGTATTGTTCTTCGGGCGGCTCCTTGTGCTGGCTGCACAGCCTGGCATACTGGTTGGTGGTCATGGCCGGCTGGAACTTGTTTTTATTCTGGACGGCAATATGTTTTTCAAAAATTGCCCTGCGTTTTTCAGGTTCCAGAAAGTTGTAAATCATCCTGCCTTCAAGGCTGGTCATGATGACCGCAGTAGTGCAGCAGTCTGCACAGTATTTTCGACAGGCTATGGAAAAGCTGTTTATATAGTCATCATAGAGCCGGTAAATTTTTGAAAGGGATTCAAGAGCTGATCTCTCGGTATCATTAGGTGTTTTCATATGATTTTTTGTTTATTTCTCCGTTTTCCTGTAATTGCGGTAGTGTAACAGGACTTTTTGCACGTACTGCCGGGTTTCCTCATACGGCGGGATCTCTTCGTAATGGTCCACCGCAGCGGGTCCTGCGTTATAGGCGGCCAGAGCCAGGTTCAGATTCCCCTTGTAGCGTTTGATTAACTTTCCGAGGTACATGGCTCCTGCGGTGATGTTTTGTCTGGGGTCAAAGGGGTCGTCAATGTCATATGCCCTGGAGTGCAAAGGCATTACCTGCATGAGTCCGCGTGCGCCTTTGGCAGAAACGGCCTTATGGTTGAATCCTGACTCCACGCGGATGACCGCTTTAAGCAGTTCGGGCCTGACTCCCGAGGCCTGCGAAAGATCGTGGATTATGTCTTTATAGCGTCCTTCGTTTTCCGGATCCGGGCGGAAACTCGAAGGCGTGGGCATCTTTATATATTTTGACGAAGTGGGTGTGTCAGTATAATGATATGCTCCCTGTTCATCTATATGAACGTATAAGTCTGAGTCCGCACCGGCAGTGGATGGATAGACTATACATATAATTGCAATAATCCGGATTGTATTGTATAAACTCATTGCCGCGCTTCACGGACAAAGGATTTAAATTTAACTCGGGCGATTTTTGTGCCTGCCGGTTTTAAAAAATATTATACGTATTATATCCATAATTTAAAAAGCAGGTCAATAAATTTTGGCAATTTGCTGCGGAAATTTCAATATTCTTCAGGTACAAAGCCGGTCACCTCATCTATTGTATAAGCGTCTGCAATAAGCATAACCAGTCGGTCTATCCCCAGGGCGTTTCCCGACGAAGGCGGCATATCGGGAAGGGCTTTTAGAAAGGATTCAGGCATTGGATAAACCGAAAGTCGGTTTTTCCTGCGGCGCCTTATCTCTTCTTCAAAGCGGCTGCGCTGTTCCTCCGGGTCTGTTAGTTCTGTAAACCCGTTGCAGATCTCGATGCCTGCCACATAGGCCTCAAATCGCTCTGCCAGATACGGCCTGTCCGGCCTGCGCCTGGCAAGAGCACCTTTTTCAGCAGGATAGTCATAAAGAAACACCGGACGTGTGCGTTTAAGTCCTGTCTCTATATTAATGCCGATTATTTCGTCAAAAGTGTCGTCTGCAACCGCTTCAAGCATATCCGTGTCTGCATGGCGCCTGAATGCTTCTGCCACCGTAATCCTGGGCCATGGTGGAGCAGGGTCGATCTTGATGCCTTGATAGTCAAGAGACTCGCTTTGCAGAACCTGCCTGCATACATACCACACCAGTTCCTCGGTTCTGGACATCATGTCATTATAATCTGTTTCCGCCTCGTACCATTCAAGCATGGTGAATTCGGGAAGATGCAATCTGCCCCGCTCGCGGTCCCTGAATGTCTTGCAAATCTGAAAAATACGCGGATATCCGGCTGCAAGCAGCCGTTTCATGTAAAGTTCCGGGGATGTCTGCAGGTAGGCACCGTCTGCTGCTACCGCCTCTATATGCTGTTCCGGTGCGGGAGCCGGAATTCTGACAGGGGTTTCAACTTCCAGGAAACCGCGGGCGGAGAAAAAGCTGCGAACTGATTCAAGAACTTTGCCTCGAAGCAGCAGGTTCGGGTAAATACGGCTCTGGCGGGACTTTTGCATAAAAATACCGGGCTGTTTATTTTTCCCTGACCCGGTACTGATCTTCAGGCCGGTCCTGCAGCATGATCATATTATAGTTGCCCATGGGGGTTTGCTCAAACCAGCGGTATCCGGCTTGTCTGCAGTTGCTGCAGGCCTTTCGCGGGATATGCACGGCAAGCACATGAAAGCCGGAGTCTGCGGTGGAATCGATTTTATAGGTTCCGCTGCAGTCTCTGCAAACCAGGAGGGTCTCATGCTGTGTTTCGAAAAAGCCGTCAGTGTCATAGAAAACGCTTCTTTTCCGCTCGTCATATATCACGTTTTCCTGCATGCGGACCCTGATATTTTCACGGTCTTTCCATGTGGCAAGCACCTGGTCGCATGTTTTTTCGATGGTTGCGCTGATGCTTTTGCCCTGGCGCAGATTTTCGGCAGAATACTCCGGTTCAACCACGTGGCTGTATTCCATGCCGGCCATTGCCAGTATGATGCCCACATTGACATATGGAAGGGCGGTTTCAATGGAGTAGCCGCCTTCCAAAACCGCTATGTCCGGCTTTAACAGGGTTGTCAGATCGGCATAGCCCTTTGCCGTAAAATTCATGCTGGTCAGCGGATCAGTGAAATGATTGTCCTGGCCGGCGGAATTAATGATAAGATCCGGTTTGAAATCCTCGAGTACCGGCAGGACAACCTTTTTTATAACCGTTAAAAAACCGTCCTCAGAAGTGTAGGGCGGCAGCGGAATGTTTAAGGTGGTGCCGGCGGCTGTGGGCCCTCCGAGCTCGTTTTGAAATCCGGTGCCCGGAAAAAGGGTCCGGCCGTCTTGGTGCATGGAAATAAACAGGGTATCAGGATCATGCCAGTATATGTCCTGGGTGCCGTCGCCGTGGTGGCAGTCAGTGTCTATTATGGCTACCCGGTCGACTCCATAGGCATGGCGAAGGTGCTCTATCATGATTGCTTCATTGTTTATATTGCAAAAACCCCTTCCGCCGTGGACAACCCGCATGGCATGATGGCCGGGCGGGCGCACCAGCGCAAATCCCCTTTCAATCAGGCCGTCCATTTTTGCCCGTGCGATGGTTTTGGCTCCTCCCGCGCTTATGAAATGTGACTTTGTCATTACTTTCTCAGGTTCCGGCACGCAGAAATGAACCCTTTGAACATCTTTGATATCGATAACCCCGGCCTTGAATTCACTGATGCCTTCTATGTCAAACAGCCCTTCTTCAAATATCTGGTCCTGGGTATAGAGCAGACGCTCTTCGCGCTCAGGATGGGTAGCACTGATGGCCCAGTCGTATGCAGGGAAAAATATCAGGCCTGTGCGGGTTTTCGCCTTCAGCATGAGTTTTCTCCGTTTTTGATCTGTTCGGCGATTTGCAGGTATTCATTAATCAGACCCGGACGTACCTGCATTTTGATACGCATATTTTTTCCAATCATCCGGAAGTCGCGTACCATGTTAAATGAGAGTTCTTCCAGTACATCGGTCTCAATACCCTCTTTTTTGGCCCCTTCGCGGATCGCCTTTTTTCGGAGCAGTTCCTCGGTCAGTTTTTTGGCCTCATCAAGGCTGAAGCCCGGCTTTAATGACTGGTAAAACATTTCTTCAGGCGCAGAAGCTTCAAGTTTGTATGTGTCTGCAAAAAGTGTAAGCTCGCATGTTGTGCGCGATAAAGCGGTTCCAACGGCGTTTGCCACGTCCCACTGGGGTACGGTATGCACTGTTTGGCCGGATATGGATTCCAGGTTTTGCGCAAACCATGGGGCCGGCCCCCCGAGAACAAGCAGGTGCGCGGGCTTGATGCGGTGGCCCTCCAGGGCTTCGCGCACGGTGTATACAGGCCGGCTGTTTATAAGGCTGACCATTTCCTGTGCGTAATCAAGTATTTCCCTGCAGGCTTGGTCAAAAATTCTTCTTGCTGCATCCCGGGGACTCATGCCCAGCTGATCCGCCACAGACTGAATGCCCGTCCGGGCTTTCTCCACGTCCCCGTTTTCTGCCATACCCAGCACAAACAGCGCATCGGTGGGCGTGGGCTCAGAGCCTCCGTATGCCATGGCAGGCCCGCAGCGTTCAGGACCTATAAACAGGTGCCCCTGATCCACCCTGACCGTGCTGTCGCCTCCAACACCTACAGACTGGGTATGAAGAGCCCGGATAAGGGTTTTGTACTCGTCGATTTCAATTCCATGCGGCGCAAGCACCGGCACACCGTTTATGAGAACCGCCATGTCAGTGGTTGTGCCGCCGATGTCAAGCACTATGGTTTCGGCATCCGGGGGTGCAAATGCAATTGAGCCCATCACGCTTGCCGCGGGCCCTGAGAGTATGGACTGGGCCGGAAAGTCCACGGATGTTGCAAAATCCATTGTTCCGCCGTCTGCCTTGAGAATATATATGGGCACGTCAATGCCCTTTTGCTCCAGGGATTGTTTGACAGTTTCGAAGAATTCCTTGTGAAGCCGGTAAACCGAGGCGTTTAAAAAAGTCGTGGCAATGCGGCGCGGAAAGCTGAAATTTCCAGAGACCGTATGGCCCGGGAAAATTTTTTCAAACATCGGGGAGATAATTTCCCGGATGCGGATTTCGTGGGCGGGATTGCGTATTGAGAATTTGCCCGCCACACCCACATATTCTATACCCGCGTCCTTCATCACGGCGGCGGCTTTTTTTACAGCCTTTTCATCGAGCCGGGCAATTTGCCTTCCGCTGTGATCAATTGCGCCGTCTACAATGTAATAATGTTCGCCTGTGCGGAAATATTGCGGATCTATACCGGGCCCGCAGGTGACTATCATGCCGGCGGGCGGCAGTTTTTTCTGTACGATCGCGTTTGTTGTCAGGGTAGTGCTCAAGACTGCATGGGAAATTTGCCGGGGTGGAATGCCCTGCGTGATTTGTTCCAGTCCGGCAAATACAGCGTCAAAAAGCGAGGATTTATCGGTCGGGACTTTGGCCCGTCTTTCAATACCGTTTTGGCCCAGCAGAACGACGTCTGTATGGGTGCCGCCGACATCTAACCCGATGATCATGGTCTGCCCCTGTATATGAAATCGCAGCCGTGTAACCGGCCCATTGACCGATCATAACAATTTCTATACTAACATTGCTAACCGATATGACAGGTGTTGTCAAACGATTCTCTTGATCTTCAATACTGCGGCGGATCGCCGGGGGCAAATATTGAATTCTGCCCGGAAACTGCGGGAGAAGAGTTGCTTTTACCCGCCGCTGTCAAAACCGGGCGGAAGCCCGTTTGAGTCCTGCGGTTGTGAATCCTGGGTGCCGGGAGCCTGAAAAGAATCCGGTTCTGATTTGCCGGATTTATCCTTTTCCTCTATTCTCAGATCAAAGCCCCTGCTTTTTGCCTCGTATTCAAAGGAGTCGCCAGGTCTCAGCCTGATGGAATCCATGGGGGTAACCACGATTGCCGCCTGGTTGTATACAGGGCAGGCATGCTCGCAATGACCGCAGCCCGAACATTTGTCTTCTATCACGTGGGGAACCGGATAGGCAAGATCGGGCCGATTTTCAAATTCCAAGGCATCATAGGGGCAGACCTCGTCGCATACCATACAGCTTTTTTCATATTCCCATGCCAGACACTGCTGCCTGTAAATAACTGCAGTGCCGATTTTGGCCCATATTCGCTGTTCATGGGTAATTTTGCTTATGGCGCCGGTGGGGCAGACATGTCCGCAGTCAGTGCAGTGTGGATCGCAGTATTTCCTTCGGGCAGTTACCGCCGGGGAAAATATTCCCAGCAGTCCGGCTTCAAACCAGATCGGCTGAAGGGTGTTGGTGGGGCAGGCTGCCATGCACTGGCCGCATCGCACACATAAAGCAAGAAACTCGGGTTCCGGCAGTGCCCCGGGAGGTCGGATCAGGCGGGCTGATCTTGCCAGGCCCTTTTCTGATTCATCCTTTACAACCACGTTGAGGCCGGTCAGGGTCACTGCTGCAGCGCCCGCACCTGCAAAACCGGAAAACAGGAACTGTCTGCGCCCCAAAGATATCGATTTGCCGGGTTCTACGCTTTCAGACAGGCCTGCTTTGAATTCAACCGCTTGCTTTGGGCATATTTGCACGCATTTTTGACAGCCTATGCATTCGCTGTGGAAAGTGTTTTCAGGCGAGTCAGGATTTATCGCTCCCATGGGGCAGCTGCTGATACACAGCCCGCAGTGGTTGCACTCTGAATTGACCATACGCTTGATTGCGGGCTTTTTTGAAGCCAGGGCCAGCAGAGCTCCCGACGGGCACAGATACCTGCACCAGAACCGCGGCGTAAGCTTTGCTGCTGCAAAGACAGCGACAAAAAAAAGCAGCACAAAAATTTGTGCCGAGTATCTCGGCACCGGAATTTGGGCAAACATCAATGTTTGAATATCAAAAAAGCTGCCCAGCGGGTAAATGGCAATAACAGCCGTTTTTGTAATCAGCAGCACCACCGGAAATATAACCAGCCCGTATAAACGCGTAATCAAAGACAGGGGAGAGGCCCAGAATACAAATGTCACCCCCAGAAGCGCAGCGCCTGCAGTAAAGGCAAGTATATAATATTTTAAGTACAAAAAAGAGCGGGGAACGCTTTTTTTAGTCCGCCCAGCCCCTGAAAAACATGAGTCCACGGCATCTATGGTGGTTCCCATGGGACATATGTATCCGCAGAAAATTCTGCCGAAAATAAGTGCTGAAATCACGACTATTGCCGCTGGCACAAATACCCATGCCAGGCTGCGCCCCGCAAGGGCTGCGGCACCTGTCAGTGCGGGGTCCATCCTGAGAAACAGGTCAGAGGCTGCAATGCTGCCTGCGGCGGCAAGGGTCAGCAGAAAGATTGCCAGACAAATCGTCTGGGCGGTTTGCCGGAATCGCATTTTTAGACCGAGACTTTGTCGATATTTAGGTTTTCAATATCCATGCGCCCGATTTTGCGCTGGTGGGCCAGACGGATATGTTTGATCTGATCAGGATTATACCGGCCGCCGTACCATTCAAAGGCCGATACCGTGTAGGCATCTGCCGCCACCATGTCCGTGGATGCTATTATTGTCTCTGGTGTAAGCACTTTGCCCGGTCCACCGGGCCCGCCCGAGGAAAGTACGCGGGATGCATCTATGATAGTAAGCTGCGGGGTAAGAAGAGATGCCAGGTCCACGATGCTTTCATGAAGATCCAGCCGGTGCATGACCCGCCTGTTGTGTATCAGACCCATCATTCCTTTCATGGAAAGGCTCACTCCGGCCCCTGAATGGCTTTTTGCAACAGGCGCTGCGATCAGAACATCCGCGTTTAAAACCTCCTTCATTGCATCTGTTTTTTTCAGGCTCCTGCCTCCGGGGATATTTACCTCTGAGAAGCGCGAGGAATCGGTAAAAGTTCTTACCATGCCTTTTTCAACAAGCTCACAGGCTTCGGCTATGCCGGAGTTTTCAATACATCTCTCTGCGGGCCTTAAAGGATTGTCAAGGACCAGCACACGGTCTGCCCCGGCCTCCTTACACATTTGTGTCAGGGTTTTTACAACCAGCGGATGGGTGTTGGATGCCCGCTCAGGGCCGGTGTCAAAGCTCATATTCGGTTTTATAACAACCCGGTTTCCCCTTTTTATGAATTTTTTCATACCGCCAAGCATTTCAACGGCCTTTTTTACCGCCGGTTCGATATCGCCTTTTACAACTGAAATATCAGGGTATTCCTGCTGCGCCCAGAGCCGCGCGGGCAGGAGCATGGAAGCCCCGGCAAAACCGAGAACGCCCCGGACTTGCTTTAGAAATGTGCGCCGGCTGATTGTTTTCATGATCAAGTTCCTTTGTTTTCGATTTGTCCGCGGAAAAGTCTCTGCAGCAAGCCATAGTATATTTCGGCTGCCTGGACTACCTGCGGAAAGGATACGCACTCATCGTGTACGTGGGCGTTTTCAAGACGGCCCGGCCCGATCACGATGGGTTTGATGCCTGCGGCCCACAGTTGGTTTGCATCCGAATGGCTGCGAAAATCACTGTTTTGCCAGTCAACGGCAAGTTCGCTGCATACGCCTCTTATCGCCTCGACAATGGCGCCTTTTTCCGGAAGCCTGTAGCCGGCATCAATTGTTTCTATGTGAAAGCCGGTCTCGATTGCCGATTTTTTTGATTCCCCCGGCAGGCATGCTTCTTCGAGTTCTGTTACTATTTCCCCGATGGGCGCATCCGGAGGCAGGTGAATATCGAGCCAGGCTTCACAGCGATCCGGAACTGTGAGTCCGGACCGGCTGCTGTATAAATCTCTGAAGTTATAGACGAGTTCCGGTCTCTGCTCGCGAAGATAATGCGATATGCGAAGCATCATTTCCAGCAGTACCTCTATGGTATTCTGGCGATTGTTTGCAAGGGAGGCATGAAGCCGTTTTCCAGTGGTTGCCATCTGGGTTTCAAGATAGCCGTAACAGCCAAGGCATGCAGCCAGGTTTGTGGGCTCTCCTATTACCGCCCAGGGAAAGTGATAGTCCTCAATGAGCCTGGCAGCTCCGTCACCGTTTTCTTCTTCTCCCACCACAAAACACAGGGCTGCAGGCACTTTTGCTCCAAGGGTTTTTCTTATCGCCAGGAAAGCCTCCACCATTGCCGCACATCCGGATTTCATGTCCGCGGCGCCGAGTCCTGATATGGTATTGTTTTTTTCATGAAAGCCGTAGTCTTCTATATCGTAGGCTGTTATGGTGTCCACATGACCTATCAGGGCGATTTCTGCATTTGCGCCTTCAGGCATTACAACAAGGTTATAGCGGGTTTCATCAACCGGCTGGGCGGACGCAGGTATCTGGTTTTTTTTAAGATAGCCCTTAAGATATTCAAGGATGTCGTTTTCCTTGCCCGAGGGGCTGTAGATATCTATCAGGCTGTGAAGCAGCTTTTTGAGCCGGTTCTGGTTTATCATTGCCGATCCGGTTAATTTTAATTGCCATGGTCGCGCCTTTTCATGCGCTGGCGTTCCTGGTCCAGGTTCATGGTAAGATATACATGTTCCTGTGGGTTTCCAAAGCCCTGTGTTTTGAAAAATTTTATTGCAGGGCTGTTATCAGCTTCAGTATCCACCACCAGGATACGGACTCCGTCGTGAAGCATTATGGACTTAAACCTGTAAAACAGGCGTTCGGCAATACCGGAGCCCTGGTATTCCGGGATTACCCCCAGCCAGAGAAGATATCCGTATTTCCAGGCGGATCGGTTTTTGTTGATGGTCGTACCCAGGGCAAAACCGACGATCGTGTCCTCGTGTTCGGCCACCAGACAGTATTCAGTGTCGCTGTAAAACAGGTCTGCCACTTCGTATTCGTCCCAGGCGCGGTATGTGTTTGGGGCCTTGCGGGCTTCAAATAGCTGTTCGCCCAGGTGAAAAACATCTCCAAGGTCATCGATCGTCATTTCACGGATTTTTACGGTCTGCTTTTTTGTTTTTGCGGGCTGGGAACTGTCTGATTCAGCAACTTCTGCCATGGATGACAAAAACTCCTTTCTTCTTAAATGTTTTAAAGTAAGTGACATTTTCTATCTTTCCGGATTTATGGCCGTATGGTATCTCCTGGGAAAATAAGCATTAAAAAGGTTACGGCAACCGGATTCGGTATGTTGCCGGCCGGCCGCTCACGGATGGCCGAAAATATTTTCAGGGGCGTCAATAAAAAGGATAAAATTCCATGGCCGGCAGGGTTTTCTGCGCAGGGGTTACGTATTGCTTGTTGTATCATAGATTCCCATGAATCTTTGATTGCCCCGTATCATCTGCCTTACGGTATTTACGTATTTGATTCCGATTTCCGAATAGCTTTCCAGGCCTGAGGCCATGTAATGACCGTCGGGTTCTCCGCCTGCCAGGCGCATCATGTATCGCTGTTTGCGAAGATCCCTGTAGGCGGGGTGGGAGTTAAGGTTGCGTATGTAGGCGCGCACCGAGCCTTCAACATTGTCAAAGATTTTGACCTCGTAGGTGGCATCTTCCGGGCGCTGGCGAGGCACAAGGCCGCATCCTTCTTTAAAACACCATTGGCCGAACAGGTTGTTGCCTTCTGTGGCAAAATAGGAAGTTCCCCAGGCAGATTCCTTGGCAGCCTGGATCAGTGCAAGATCAAGCGGAACCTTGTCGATATGGATCAAAAGATCCCTGAAAAAAGGTGCTCCATCCGAATATTGAGATTTTACGCGGTATTTTTTTGCAAGTTCTTCAAGGCGTTCTGTTTCTTCGGGTTTTAATGTTTCTTTTTTTTGAAATTTCTGCCATTTTAAAAGCACATACGCCCTTTCTTTTAAAACCTTTTGATTCTCTTTGCGGATGATCGGGCGCAGAAAGTTGAAAAATTTCTTTTTTTTAGTTTCAACATCTTTGTATTTTGTAAAATCGGGAAGTTTTGTATTAATTTTTTCGGGGATGGGTTTTGGGGCCTCCCGGGAGGAGTCATCTTTTTCAAATTTTTCTTTCCACTCGTTTATCTGTGAGACGGTTTTTTGACCGTTATCCAGAGGCGGCAGTTCCACCTTTCCGATTATTTTTTCCGGATCAATATCCGATTCTCCGGTTTCGCGTCCGCAGGAACCGGAAAATGCCGCTCCTAGAAAAAATACGCATATAATCGGTATTACAAGCGGTTTTTTGCCAAATCCCATAAATTCTCCTGAAAATTTCCTTTCGATCCGGCGGCCGGGAAACCGGTTACTGAATCGCATTATGCAGCATAAAATAGATAGAATAACTTTTTTATATATTTTTTCAAGTGATTTTATATGGTGCTTACGGATACTGCCTTGATATTATAAGACATACTGCAATGGGCTTGAAAAATGTTTTGGCAGGATTAGTTTATATTAATTAGATTCGGGGAAATCATGGCGAAAATGCTGCCGGGTTTGCACAATAATTTGGAATCGGGGGTTTTATGATAAAAAAAAGTTTGTTTTACGGCTTCGTGTTGGTATTTATGTTTTTAGCATCTTTTATGCCTTTTCATGCAGCAGCCGCAGACAGTGTTCCTGAAAAAGATTCAGGCAAGGGCCAGGTCAAAGGATTTGTTTATCATCATTTCGGCAAGCAAGACAAGTATCCGTCAACAAGCGTTTCAATGAGCCAGTTTAAAGATCATCTGGAATATCTGAAGGAAAATGACTATACAGTGCTTACTCTTTCCAGGGCCCTGGACCTTCTGTCCTCAGATGAGCCTGTTGCTGAAAAAACCGCTGTCCTGACCATGGATGACGCGTATAAGTCGGTTATTGAAAATGCGGTGCCCCTTCTGGAAAAATACGGATACAAGGCCACCATATTTGTCCCTACCAGCCATGTGGGGGGCTCGAATTATCTTAGCTGGCAGCAGCTTGCAAAGCTTCGGGAAAAAGGCTTTGAAATCGCCAATCACTCCCATTCACACGAATATTTTTTAAATCATCCGGAAGACGATATTGCCGACAGGTTTGAAAAGGACCTTGAAAGGTCCCACATGCTGTTTAAAAAGCATCTTGACATGACCC
Organism: uncultured Desulfobacteraceae bacterium; assembly: GCA_964626455.1. Lineage (GTDB taxonomy): Bacteria > Desulfobacterota > Desulfobacteria > Desulfobacterales > Desulfosalsimonadaceae > Desulfosalsimonas. Next base: position 18,028 of record CAZVFQ010000062.1, read on the forward strand.
CGGATCTTTATGCCTACCCGTTTGGGGAATATCATCCAAAGATCATAAATGTGTTGAAAAAACATGGCTACCGCGCTGCTGCTGCCCAGAAATCCGGCGTAATGCACAGCCGGGGCAACAAGTTTCTGCTGCCCAGGTTCCCCATGAATTTCAGCTACGGAAAGATGGAAAGCTTTAGAGAAAAAATCAGAATGAATGCTCTGGGGGTGGTGGAATCAGAACCTGAAAATCCGGTTGTCTCAGATGATAATCCTCCTGCGCTCAAATTGTTGGTTAAAAACACGGAGATCAGACCGGACGGAATCCAGTGTTTCGTAAGCGGGCAGGCAAATTGTAAGACAGAATATGACAGCGAAAACCAAGTCCTTGAAATCAGAGCTGTATCAGAGGACAAGCTTGAGGCAAGGCGCACTTTGTATACCATTACAGCGCCGTCTGAAGACGGATCAAAATGGTTCTGGTATTCGCATTTGTGGATCATGCCCGAATACGGGGAATAGAAAATTTGATTTCCCGGTCTTAATTTTAATGAACTCGTAAAAAGTCCTATTTCAGATGGCACCGTAAAAAGCTTCTTACATCGCCTGATGTTTTTACAGGAAGGAAGCCCTGCGGTC
>CAZVFQ010000063.1:0-18536 GCA_964626455.1 uncultured Desulfobacteraceae bacterium
GCAGGGTGCCGGTCAGATCAATCATTGTGCGGCCAAGTTCCGCTTCCATGCCGGCATTGATGGTTCGGGATTTTTTCATCGCCTGTATGGGGCTGTAATGTCTTGTTATGGATTGTTTTTGCAGGCCCGGACAATGTATGCGCAAGCGCAATGATCCGGTCAATTGCGGATTCATCGCCGATTGTCACAATCCGGGACATGCGTCTAGGATTCTTATTGTTGGCCGAGCTCGGAGATTGGATATTAAAAAGTTTTTGCAGTCAGATCTCACAGTGGCAGAAGAGGGGTTTTTGCTCCAAAGCTTGACGATCCCCGGGGCAGAGAGAACGTTGGGAATACTGCTGCAGGTCATGAGGCAGGAAAGGTCAATGACTTGTGACCTCCTGTGACCTTCAGAAATGGTATACCTGCTGGTACAGCAGGCTCGTTTTATTTATAACTTACTAATTTTATAAGGCCTATGGTGGAGATGAGGGGGATCGAACCCCTGACCTCGGCGTTGCGAACGCCGCGCTCTCCCGGCTGAGCTACATCCCCACGATTATCAGTCCAGTACGTATACCAAAGCCTAAAAAGGGGGTCAAACAAAATTTTATGCCCTGTCCTACCACTCCCCTCTTATTCCAGGGCGGGTAAGGATAAAATCGTAGCGGACCGGATCTTCCGGCTCCATTTCGGCAAAACCGGCGGTAATTTCAAGGGCTGTTTTCATGTCAGCCTGGCGGCGGCTTGTAAAACGCAGTCCGCAGCAAGCACGGTACATGTGGACATCAAGCGGGACCACGAGTTTTGACGCCGACATTTTGTCCCATCCGCCGGGATCCACCTCATCGCAGCGCACCATCCAGCGCAGAAAAAGCCACAGCCTCTTGCACGCGCTTTTTTTCTCGGGATACGGGAGCAGATGGCCCGGGTCCCATGGGGAGTGTGTACGGATTTTTTCCGCAAAACCGGCCAATGCATGCACGTACGTAGCTTCCCCGTCGCTTACCCCTGATACAAAGGCATCCTGAAGGCTTCCGTGTTCTGAGACCACGCCTTTTAATCCAACAAGCACGGCCGCCATGTGCGGGCCTTTTGCAAATCTGTGCACAAAACCGGAGAAATCGGAAAAAATCTCGTCTCTTCCCGCATCCATAAGGTAACTGCGCGGCGATGGCCCCATTATCCCGAGAGCTGCATTTACGCTTTTTAATATCTGCTTTACGTTTCCGTATGCCAGGGCTGCTGCAATAAAAGCCGCAATTTCGCGGTCAGCGACATTCTCATATGCGTATATGCATTCCAGCGGGTCGGGATGCACGTATTTTCGCCGGTTGTATTTAAGATAAAGCGCTTCCAGCTCAAAATGATTCATGATTTTCCAGCAGGCCCGCCCCGGACGCAGGGATCACTCAAATATCCTGCCCGGCTTTACACCGAAAAACTTCAATATCTTTGCCAGGGGACAAAACCCTGAAAAAGTTGCCTGCACCATGTTGGCGGCCACAAACAGGGTTAAAAACAGCCAATATGCGCTGTGTACCAGATACAGCAGAAGGGAAATCAGGATAAAGATCCCCGCGAAACGGAATACCAGTTTGTCAATTGTCATAATGCAACATCCTTTAATATCAAAATCTTGAAATCCGAGATTTACATTTGTTCGGTTTCATCGAATTTTTGTCCGATATAGCAGCAGACTGTTTGTTACCACGGAAATGCTGCTAAGCGACATTGCCAGGGCCGCAAGTATCGGATGAAGCTGGCGAAGCAGTATGGGCAGACCTGCAAACGGATTTAGCACACCTGCGGCCACAGGGATTAGCACCACGTTATAGCAGAAAGCCCAGAACAGATTCTGGCGCACGGTTCGCATGGTTTTGCGGCTTATATGAAGGGCTCTTATCACGCCATGCAGACTGCCTGAAGAAAGCACCACATCGCCTGTCTCTATGGCTACATCCGTGCCGCTTCCTATTGCAAATCCCACGTCCGCCTGTGCAAGGGCCGGCGCGTCGTTTATACCGTCTCCCACCATACCGACCCTGCAGCCTTCGGCCTGTACAGCTTTTACCTTTTCCGCCTTCTCACCGGGCCGGACTTCTGCGAGAACCTCGTCTATTCCCAGTTCCTCTGCAATGGCTGATGCGGTTGTCTTGTGGTCGCCGGTCAGCATAATGACTCTTATCCCGTAATCATGGAGAAGTTCCACCACCTCCTTTGCCTCTGGCTTGATGGTGTCTGCCACGGCGATCAAACCCAGGGGGCGGTTTTCATCGGCCACCATAACCACGGTTTTTCCCCTGTTCTGAAGCTCCAAAAGCTCGTTTTCCAGTGCCGAGATATCCATTCCATCGTTTTTAAACCAGTCTGTCCTTCCCACCTTTATGGTGCGGCCCTCCAGTACGGCGCTTACACCGTCACCGCCGAATGATCGGAATTCAGAAGCTTTACCGGGAGTTAATCCCCGCTCTGAGGATTCTCTAAAAATCGCCTTTCCTATGGGATGCTCGGAGCCTTTCTCCACTGCCGCAGCCAGCAAAAGAACTTCCTCTTCATTTCCGTCTGCAGCTTTTACGTCTGTCACCCCGGGTTCACCCGCTGTAAGGGTGCCTGTCTTGTCAAGCAGAATCGTACCAAGTTTTTCAGCAGTCTCCAGGGCTTCTCCGCTTTTAAACAAAATCCCTTTTTCCGCGCCCTTGCCGGTGCCCGCCATTACCGCGGTGGGGGTGGCAAGCCCCAGGGCGCACGGGCAGGCGATTACAAGCACCGAGACAAGCCTTATCATGGACGGGACAAACTCTGCTGTTACGAGAATCCATATTCCAAAGGTGACAAACGCAACACTTATAACAACCGGCACAAACACTGATGCCACCTTATCTGCCAGGGCCTGGATGGGCGGCCTGCTTCCCTGAGCTTCCTGGACCATGCGGATTATCTGGGCAAGGGCGGTTTCCTTTCCCACTCTTGTTGCTTCAAACTCAAGGGCTCCGTCTATGTTTATCGTGCCGCCTATTACCGTGTCACCCGGCTTTTTGCCCACTGGCACGGATTCGCCGGTGAGCATGGATTCATCAACCGAGGACCGGCCCTCAACCACGGTGCCGTCAACAGCTATGCGCTGTCCCGGGCGGATTAAAAGCCGCATACTCTTTTCCACCCGCTTTACAGGGATTTCTTTTTCCTCCCCGTTTTCGATAATCACTGCTGTGTCAGGCCTGAGTCCGATCAGCTTTTTTACAGCCCCGCCTGTTTTTCTCTTGGTGCGGGTCTCAAGAAGCTTTCCGAACTTGATAAGCGTTATGATCACCGCTGCTGTTTCAAAATAAACGTGATCTCCCAGCACGGGAAAGAAAATAACAAAAACCGAGTAAAAATAAGCCACAGACGAGCCCATTGCCACGAGCACGTCCATGTTGGCCCCCCGGTTTGCAAGGCTTCGATAACCGCTGGTGTAGTAGTCCCAGCCGGTATAGAACTGCACCGGAGTGGCAAGTGCGAAAAACAGCCAGTTCATCCAGGCCGCATGAGCCCACGGTCCCAAAAGCTGAAAGTCCCGGCTCATGGAGAGAACAAACAGCGGCAGGGTAAATATCAGACCGACTGCGAACTTGATCGTCTGGTCGCGCACCTCTGCATCTCTTGCCGCAGCTTCTGCGTCTTCGGCCGAATCCTCGTCTTCATCAGGAATCACTGCATCGTATCCCGCTTTGCGAATGGCACTGACAATGCCTTCAAGATCGATCACTGACGGTATGTATTCAACACTAACCTTGTCAGCGGCAAAGCTTGCAGAGGCGGAAACAATTCCGGGCGTTTTCTTGTTTAAGGCGCGCTCGATATTGGCCGCACAATTAGCGCACGTCATTCCCGTGACAGGCAGCTCGGCCTGCCTGGTGGCAACCCCGTAGCCGGCCTTTTTTACCTGCTGCACGATTTCCGAAATACCGAGCTGTCCGGGATCATAATCCACGTTTAACTGTTCTGCACCGAAATTGACATTCGCAGACCTAATTCCAGAGAGCTTGCGCACGCTTCGCTCTATGTTGGCAGCGCAGTTGGCGCAAGTCATGCCTGTTACAGGCAGTCTCTGGCCTGTCTTGTCCGCCGGGTCCTGTAGGCTTTGCTCCTGGTGCTGCTCTTTGTCTTCTTGATTATCGGCCATAACAACCAGTATTTCTCTTTCCGGCTAATCGGCCGGATAATTTATCTCTTTTAATTTCCCGAGTATCTGATCAAGGTTTGCAGGAGAATCATACTCCACAGTTACCTGTTTTTTATCTACATCTCCTTCAACCGATTTTACCCCGGAAATCTCTGATAATTCGTTTTTAATCGTCATCACGCAATGATTGCATGAAATATTTGGAACCTGCAGATCTTTTTTCTCCATGTTGATAGCTCCTGGATTTATTGTTTTCTCAACCCAGCTCGTATGCCAGGGCTGATTCAAGCTCCGGGTATGAAAATTCAAACCCGGCTTCTGTCAGTCTGGCAGGAATCGCTCTCTGGCTGTTTAACATAGCTTCGCCGAGTTCCCCCATTGCAGTTTTTAACACAAATTTCGGCACCCGAAATACCGAGGGCCGGTTAAGGATTTTTGCCAGAATTTTTGAAAACTCTGCATTTTGAACCGGATTCGGGGCAGCAAAGTTTACCGGCCCTGAAATATTCTTGTTTGTAATTACAAAATCCATGGCCCGCACCAGGTCATATACATGAATCCATGGCATCCAGTGGGTGCCGGCCCCCATGGGACCGCCCACGAAATACTTAAATGCCGGCAGCATGGTTGCAAGAGCACCCCCGTCTTTTGCCATTACCAGGGCAAAGCGGGTCAGCACCACTCTTGCGCCTTTTTTTTCCGCGCCAAGAGCCGTGTTTTCCCAGTCCATGCTCAGTCTTGCCAGAAAATCGTCTCCGGGCTCTGCGTTTTCATCCACGAGCAGGTCACCTTTGTCCCCGTAGTAGCCAACTGCCGAGGTGCTGCAAAGCACCGGCGGGTCTGATTCGTCTATTGCCTCCACCAGGTTTCTGGTGGTCTGTATTCTGCTGTCATACAGGCTCTTTTTATATTCTTCCGACCATCTTGAAAATATGTTTTTCCCTGCAAGGTTGACCACTGCATCAGCCTCTGCAGCCGCTTTCTGCCAGACGCCCGGATGCGAGGTATCTGCCCGGATAAAGCGTATTTTCTCATTTTTCAGGTGCAGAGGCGCCTCGTTTCTGTCCACGCATATTAACTCATGGCCCTGTTCAATGAAAAAAGGCACCATATGTCGTGCCACAAAGCCGGCAGCACCTGTTATAAGCACTTTCATTGCTGCCTCCGTTTTTCAGGGAACTGTTACAACCGCAGCGTTCTTTATGCCGTTTAAAACCTTCTGGGAAACAGAGCCGAAAAGAAAATCCTGGATTGCGGAAACCCCTCTTCTGCCTATTATTACAGCGTCATATCCTGTTTCTGCCTCTGCCAGGATATCTTTTGCAACACTTGCCTTGCGCTTCTGTGTTTTTGTCTTCACCAGTTCGGGGTCAAAGCCGCTTTCTATAAGGCATCGCCTTGCCGCTTCAATCGCTTTTTCGACAAGTTCGCGCTTTTTGTCTTCAAGGGTGCAGAAGGCCTGCTGCTCGGACCTAAAATACGGGGTCAGCTCCGGACTGTTCATTTCGCAAAGACTCTGGGAATCTTCGATCACGCTGAAAAGGGTTACATTCTCGTCGCGCGCCAGGTGTTCGGCAGCAAAATTTACAGCCCTCATGGCATTTTCAGAATCATCAAATGCAATCAGCACGTTTTTGGCCATTTTCATTCCTCCTGTGTTGCAAATGGTTATCAGGCACTATCTATCAAACTCTGCACTTTGTCAGGATTGTATTTTTCCCGCAGCAGTGCACCGGGCTCAGGCCGGCCGAGCCGGTCTGAAAACGGGACGGTCTGCTTTTTGTAAATCAAGCCTGTTGGTATCTTCTCTTTGTCTTCAAAAACAAGGGCCATTGCAGCGCTGAAATCATTTTCATCATGTCCGGCCCGGTTTGCATCATATATTCTCTCGTTGTACCATTGATAAGTATTAACCCTGTTAAATGATACGCATACCTGCATTATGTCTATCAGGGCAAACCCGCTGTATTCCATTGCCTGCTTTATCAGGCCGCTTAATTGCTCCTTGCTGCCTGCATATCCCCTGGCCACGAATCCGGCCCCCTGAGACAGGGCAAGGGCGGCGGGGTTTAAGGGGTCGCTTCTTGGGCCGTGAGGCTGAAGACTGGTTGCAAAGCCGCGCTCTGATGTCGGCGATACCTGCCCCTTGGTCAGCCCGTAAACACGGTTGTCATGTACAAGCAGGGTTACGTCGATATTTCTGCGCACAGCTGAAATAAAATGGTTTCCTCCCTCACCGTAGCAGTCGCCGTCTCCCATATTGACAAGTATGTTTAAATCGCGGTTGGCGATTTTCGCTCCCGTGGCAACAGGCAGGGCCCTGCCGTGCAGGCCGTGAAAAAAATTGCATTTAAGAAAGTGCGGTGTTTTTGCAGCCTGGCCTATGCCTGAAACGATTAAAACCTTTTCAGGAGGCAAATCCAGGTCGGCCAAAGCCTGCTTCATTGCGTTTAAAATTCCAAAGTTGCCGCAGCCCGGACACCACTTGTTTTCAAAGTCACACTGAAAATCGTCTTTATCAACCATCTGCGCCCTCCTCAAAAGCCTTTACCCGCCTTACAATTTCATCAGGGAAAAACGGCCTGCCGTCATATTTCACTATTGCCTGATGAAATTTTCTGCCGGTTTTCTCGGCAATCAACCATCCAAGCTGGGCTGAAAAATTCTGCTCAACCATGTAAAAGCGGCTGCATTTATCCAGGATATTGCCGGCCTTTTTTGCGGGAAACGGCCATATGTCAGTAAAACATACCGCCCCCGCATCAATGCCTTCGGCACGCAGAAGCTCCGCGCTTTCTTTTATCGCACCGGCTGTCGAACCCCATCCCACAAGCAGTATGCTGCTGTCAGGATGGTGTGTCCACGGAGGCCTGATCTGCTTTTCCATGTCTGAAAGCTTTCTGTGACGCTTGTTCATCTGGCCGATCCTGTCTGAAATCTTCTCGCTTATGTGTCCGTCTTCCTGGTGCTCGTTTCCGCTTACCATTACAAGAGCACTGCCTTCACACGGAAGTGCTCTGGGTGAAACCCCGGTTTCCGTAAAAGCAAAGCGCCTGTATTGCGCAGGATCATCCATTTCAGAATCATCCACGATAAAACGCTCAATTAAAGAAGGAACCGCAAGCGATTTTTGAGCAATTGCCATGGAATCATTGAAATACTGGTCAGTCAGTACGATCACCGGCACCTGGTATCTGTCTGCAAGATCAAATGCCCGGATCATGATTTCAAATGCGCTGTCAAGGCTGTCCGGGGCAAAAACAAACCTGGGAAATTCATCCTGGGCGGCATGGAGCACAAAGCGCAAATCTGCCTGGGCTGTGCGGGTGGGAAGCCCGGTTGCAGGTCCGGGACGCTGGGAATCGATAACAACCAGCGGGGTCTCGGTTATGCCTGCAAGACCGAGGCCTTCGGTCATAAGGGCGAATCCTCCGCCTGAGGTGGCTGTAATGGCCCGCACACCTGCAAATGACGCCCCTATTGCCATGTTTACCGCGGCTATCTCGTCTTCTGCCTGCTCGACTACCAGCGGAAGCCTGTCCTCGAATTCTGCCAGATTGGCCATGATCCCCGTGGCAGGAGACATGGGATAAAAGCCCGCAAATCTGCAGTCTGCTGCCAGGGACCCCAGTGCAAGCATGCGTGCACCTGTAAGCAGCTTTCCGGCAGGGCCAGTGTCGGGCCATTTAAAGGCCCAGTCAAATTTTATGTCCTCTACTGCTTTTGCCCCGCTTTTTGCAGCCTTGAGGTTGCTTTCAAAGACTGATGTTTTTTTGTCCTGAAAATATTTTTCAAGGACTGCTTTGATGGATTCCGCAGGAGCTCCGAGAAGCGCAAGGCAGGCTCCTGCGGCAACAGTGTTTGCCATAATTGCCGCGCCCGCGTCCCTGGCAAGTTTTGTAACAGGAACACCGAGCACCGAGGGGTCGGATTTGCCAGATTCACTGTCTAATAAAACCAGGCCGCCGTCTGCAAGTTCCGACCTGTGGATATCCAGGGTTCTTTCGTTTAATGCCACGAGCAGATGCACTCTGTGATCCGGGGCTTGCACGGGCTTGTCGCTTATTCTTAACTGCATAAAACTGTGGCCGCCCCTTATACGCGATTCAAAATCATTTATACCATGCAGGTAAAGCCCGCATCCGTGGCACACCCTAGCCAGCAGTTCTCCAACTGTCTGAATTCCCTGTCCGGCTTCTCCGCCGATTTTTACAGTTACATCAATGGCCATGACATCCTCCAGGCAGCCCGAATAAGGCTTTATCAGATTTTACCGGCGCGGCCGTCATCACAGGTATCATCCGTATCATCGAATCTTGAGTGCTCGCCCGTTGGCATCTTTGTGCATACTTCTTCAAAACTTGTCTCTGCGCCCATGGTGCGAACCGCATCAAGGGCCGCCTCATAGTCCGGCTCCTGGCCTATTTCCGGGACAACCTCTGTATAGATGACCCGGCTGTTTTCATCCAGCGCTATCACCACCCTGCAAAGCAGGCCGGAAAGAGGCCCGCCTGCAATCCTCACGCCGTATCTCTCGCCGAAATCAAGATTTCTCAGCTCTGAGAGCGATATTACCGAATCAATCCCCTCCTCTGTGTTAAAACGCTGGTGGGCAAAGGGAAGATCCCGTGAAATAGCCAGAACAATCGTGTTGTCAAGTCCATGGGCGGCCTGGTTAAACCGCCTTACAGATTCTGCGCACACCAGGGTTTCGATGCTCGGAAAAATATTTAAAACAGCTTTTTTGCCCGACAGCTCTGACAATACAAAATCCGTGAGATCCGTTTTTGTAAGCAGAAAATCCGGGGCCTGCCTTCCGATTTCCGGCAGTTGTCCTTTAAGGGGCACCGGTTTTCCCTTGAATGTCACTTTTGTCATAAAAGCCTCCTGTCATATTTTAAAATCCCGGATGTTAATCCGGTTTCCTGTTTCTGTTCTGAAAAGATAAACATACGGTAGCGCAAATGCATACGAAAATTACATTAAAGTAATATTTTCAGTTGCAGCCAGGTATGTTCTGAATCCGCCAGCCAGATTTTTTGCAAAAAAACCATGCTGGGTAAGTATTCTGTAGGCAAGATATGAACGCTGGCCGACGGCACAGAACGCTATATATGTTTTTTCCCTGTCAAGCTCGCCTATCCTGTTGCGAAGCTCATCTATGGGAATATGAACCGCACCCTCTATACTGCCCGAGGTCTTGACTTCTATGCGGCTTCGGACATCGAGCAGGACCTCGTTTTCACGGTCAATTTCTTCTATCTGATCCCAGTTGATTTTCTCAAGATCGCCTTTTATCAGGTTGGATGCAACATATCCGGCCATGTTCACCGGGTCTTTGGCTGACCCGTACGGCGGGGCATAGCACAGATCAAGCTCTTCAAGGTCGAAAACCGTCATGCCCGCATACACTGCTGTTGCAAGCACATCAATTCTTTTATCCACGCCGATCTTGCCCACTGCCTGGGCGCCCAGCAGTCTTCCGCTTCCGGGTGAAAACAGCAGCTTTACAGCCATGGTTTCAGCTCCCGGATAATAGCCGGCATGAGATCCGGAATGGGTGTAGCCGGCCTGGTAGGCAATGCCCTGCCTGCAGAGTGTCTTTTCATTTAAACCAGTTGCCGCTGCTGTAAGCTCAAACACCTTTACCGCGCAGGTGCCTGCACTGCCCCTGAAAACAGAACATCTGCCCATGGCATTGTCTGCTGCAATCCTTCCCTGCTTGTTTGCAGGGCCTGCAAGAGGAATAAGCGCCTTTACCCCTGTCACCCGCTGGCGGATTTCCACTGCATCTCCAACTGCGTAAATGTAAGGATCGGAAGTCCGCATGGTCTCGTCAACCTCGATCCCCCCGGTCTCGCCGATCTTGAGGCCGGTCTTTTGCGCAAGGCCGGTTTCCGGGAGAACTCCTATAGAAAGTACGACCATATCGCATTTAACTGAAGCACCGCTTTCTGTTTTAACCATAAGTGCATCACCGGTTTTCTCAAGGGAAAAAACCCCGTCGTTAAAACAGCACTCAACCTTTTTTTCCGAAAGATGGGCATGAACCAAAGATGCCATTTCATAGTCAAGGGGGGGCATAACCTGATTCATCTTTTCAATCACTGTAACGTCTACCCCGCGGAAAACCAGGTTTTCCACCATTTCAAGCCCTATAAACCCGCCTCCTACAACCACCGCTTTTTTCGGCCTGTTTTCATCAACATAGGCCTTTATCCGGTCTGTATCCGGGATGCTTCGTAAGGTAAAAACATTTTGCCCTTCAACACCGCGGGCAAAAGGAGGACGTACAGGTTCGGCCCCGGGCGAAAGGATAAGCCTTCCGTAGGACTCCCGGTATTTTTTTCCGGTTTGATGGCAGTATACTTCCACCTCCCGTTTCTCTCTGTCAATTCCGGTTATTTCACAACTGGGCCGAACATCTATATTATAACGCTTTGAAAACGATTCTGCGTCCGTAACCATGAGATCATCGCGCTTTTTTATAACCTCGCCGATGTAATAAGGCAGGCCGCAATTGGCAAAAGATATATACGGCCCGCGTTCAAAAACCACGATTTCAGCGTGTTCGTTTAGGCGACGCGCTCTTGCTGCCGCTGTTGCCCCGCCTGCAACTCCTCCGATCACAACGAGTTTATCAGTCATAATCCGCCTCCTTTTTCCGGAAAAAATCAGGTCTCGTATTCTGTTGATACAGCAGCATAAGATTTAAATTAATCATGATCCCATTTAGATCAAATATTTATAACCTGATCTGAAAGCTGCATGGAAGTGACAATATCGAGCATATTGGTGGTTTGCCCGGCCTGTTTCTGCTCAAGCAGGCCGTAATGATCAAGACAGGTGCCGCACACAAGCACCCCCACCCCATAGTTTTCCAGCTGCCGGATCGTGGCAAGCACCTCTGAGCCTTTAACCGCGAGTTTCACCCCGTTGTTTACAAGCACCAGTCGCCACAAATCAGGCCCCATTTCATTGAGTGTATTTACAAAGTTTACCATCAGTTTGCAGCCGAGGGTATCGTCTCCGTAGCCCATGCGGTCTGTTGTAAGCATGACCATGATCTTTTTTTCGGGGCCGGTGCCGGATTCCGCCTCCTTCTCAGAGCCCGGTCCTTGACTGCTGATCGTGCCGATCACCTCAAAGCCTTCGGCCACTGTCTCTGCTTTCACATCATAGCCTATGGAGTTAAAAAACCTGCTCACATTCTGACATGCAGCCTGATTGTCCACCATCACCTTTATTTCTTCCGGGCTTTCTGCCTCTATTGCCTGTTTTGTAATAAGCACAGGGGCCGGGCAGTCCCGGTTTCTGGCATCGATTTGCTTCATTGCGCCTCCGTTGAGTTTTTATGCCTTATGTGATATTAAAATTCCAAAAAAGATGATGCTCTCGTAAAAAGCAATTGATCCCGCTTTGCGGTATTTTTGCAGGAAGTAAACTGACGTTTCCTTGGAAGCTTCTAACCTCATTTGAGGTTTTTACTGGATTTTCTTTCTGCAAAAATACCGCCGCAACGGAATAAAGAGCTTTCTACGATGCCATCAAAATTGTTTAATATAGCTCTGCCCCCGGGCGGAAAACAAATTTTAAATTTCAATCCTGTTTTTGTTTTCCATAAACAGAATCTATGAAAGCGATTCCTGAATGGACCTCTGGCAGTTAAAGGTATTTACAAAGGTAATAGACCTGGAAGGTTTTTCAAAGGCAGCAGAGGCTGTTCATTTGACCCAGCCCACGGTCAGCAGCCATATCATGGACCTGGAGGCGCACTTCGGCTGCCGCCTGATCGACCGCATGGGCAGAAAAGCCGTGCCCACAAGGGCGGGTGAACTAGTATATAAACATGCCCGCAGACTCCTTGAAATGGCGGAACAAATGGAAAGCCAGGTTTCAGAATTTCTCGGCACAATCAGCGGCGAAATAGCAATCGGGGGAAGCACCATACCAGGCGGCTATATCCTGCCACAGCTTATCGGGGAATTTAAAAAGAAATATCCGGATGTAAGAATCCGTGTTTATGTGGGGGACACGGAACAAATCATAAGCGATATCTCTGCTTCCAGACTTGATTTCGGAATTGTGGGCGCCGAGACAGACAAAAGCAGGATAGAGCAAAAAGCAATTATAAAAGATGATATGAAGCTTATAATCCGCTCTGATCACAAGTGGGCATCACGAAAGAAAGTTTCTTTGGACGAGCTTGCAGCCGAACCTTTCATTCTTCGCGAGCAGGGATCGGGAACATTAAAATCCCTTGAAAAAAGACTTGCAAAAGCCGGAGCAGGCCTTGAATCTTTTAGGGTCGCAGCAGAACTGGGAAGCACTGCTTCTGTAATCCAGGGCATCAAAAGCGGTATCGGCATTTCGGTACTTTCGCCCATAGCGGTTGCAGACGAAATAAAGGCAGGATCATTAAAGGCTCTTGGAATCAAAGAAATTGACCTTACCAGGCATTTTTATCTCACTTCCCACATGGACCGAACCCCCTCGCCGGCGTGCAGGGCGTTCATGGATTACCTTGAAGGGGCTGCTTCAAACATCAATTCATAATTCATACAGAGTATCATCGTGTTTGGGGGCAATTTCCTGCGCAGACGGGATAAACCTCCGCCGGAGGCAAAAAAGGGTTCTTCGTTTTCCAGGACATCACCCATTTCAGCTTCTATTTGTTCCGGATCCTCACCTTTTTCCATCCTGCGAAGGGCCTCCTGCATACCCGAGCCGAATTGCATACCTGTCATATCGCCAAGTTTGCGCATCAGCTGCGCCGCCTGCCTGGGATCGTCCTCATCCATACGGCCGGCCTCTTCTTCCAACACCTGCATGGCCCGCTCCATTTTGTTGCAATCCATGGGCAGATCATCATCGTCTTCTTCAGGTGCCCTGCCTGTGACAGCAAACATGGACATCCTGCGCTTCAAGGCACTGTTGTCACATTTCGGGCATGCCGGGATCCTGGTGGTGTTAACCGACCTTGAAAAAAAGCTGAAAACAGTGTGGCACTTCTCGCAGTAAAATTCGTATATGGGCATGTCTCTCCTCCGGATTTGCACATTGCGGATTTTCTATTATATTAAAAACCCGAAAACCGCCTGTCAACTGCTCATGTGAATATCAGAAATTCCCGGCGATCCTTTTATTCAGCTGCAATCAGGGGGTCGATATTTTTCAAGGCAGTGCGGTGGAAAAATTTGTTTCCTGCCGGCGAACTTATACTGTACTTCACTTGAAAATCCGGATACTCTCATTATTATTAACCAAGAGGATAAAAAAATAAGCAATATGAATATATTTGCATTTTTCATTTGTTTTATGATGACTTTTCCAAACCAATAAGGAAAACCTGGAAATGGCAAAAGAAATCGGCATAGTCACTGAAATAAAAGGCGAAATTGCAATGGTTAAAACCCAGCGTGCTACTGCATGCGAGGGCTGTTCTGAAAAAAGCACCTGTCACAGCATGGGCGGTGCCAGAGAAATGGAAATAGAAGCACTTAATCCGATCCATGCACGGGTCGGGGACAGGGTGACACTGGAATTTGCAACAGGGCGAATGCTGCAGCTTTCTTTGCTGCTTTATATATTTCCTGTTGTCGCACTTCTTGCAGGTGCGATTATAGGAAACCAGGCAGCGGCAAGCTTCGGATTTGACGCATCGGTATTTTCCGCAATAGTAGGATTTACAGTATTCTTCCTGGCCCTGGGTGCGATTTTAGCCCTGGAAAAAAAAGCCAAACGCTCTGATAAACTCAAGCCCGCAATCACAAGCGCCAAACGGGGGACGCCGCCAGGCACCGGCCCTGAGAAATGCGAATTATACAGCTGAGCTGTCCGCGTGCCGGCAAGGGCCCAGGATCTTTTCAAGTATCAGCCGCGTAATCAGGTAGGTGGGTTTTATCCCCTCCTCGCCCATGCTTCCGGAAGCCAGGGTCTGGCCGCTTTTCAGAGGGTTGTCAGAAGCATAATAAGCATACATGACCTTCAGGTCCTCTGCTACATGCCCCCTTATAAAGGCGGCGTTTATAGCTCTCTGATAATGGCCGCCCTCCATTTCCAAGCCTACCGCACGCCAGGTTGAATCCTGAAACTTTTTAAGAACATATCTGTTTTGAAGAGAAGTGCCCAGAACAGTGATGAGAGGACCGGTGTAAACCTCTGCCTCGCCGTTGAAATCGCTTTTGCTCAAATCATTTTTAATTATGTAGTTATGAGGTGTGCCTTCGAGCACATGGGCTGTGGCAATCATGATATCGCCTTTTTGACCCGGAAGAATGCCCGCCTTGCCGATAATTGAAATGGATTCTGCATGTAACATATGCTGTGTGCCGTTTTTCCACCAGGGATAAAGCAGTTCATCCATGATTTCAAAGGCCTGCTCACCAAAGGCGTAATCCATGACCAGGATTACGGGCTGCTCGTCTTCAACCCGCTTCTTATCCACGCAGAGCCCCGGATGAAAATCTACCTGAGCCGCCTGACGGGCATCTATAATCTGACAGTCGATCTGGGAACCGCTTTGATCGGTTAATATTGAACATCCGCGTTTGAGGGCAAAAGAATCAACTTTGCAGCCGCTGCTTTTAAGCATGCTTATAAAATCATAGATATCTTCAGAATCTGCGGGAGCCGGCTTCCCGTCCATGGCTGCGTACCCATAGAGCAGGTTGAGCACACTGTGCATGTTTGCGCTGATAATATGAAGGGGTCGGCTTTCCAGTCCGAGTTCGCACAATCTTGACTTCACAGAGGCCGCCCATTTTCTGGCGTGGGTCCTGTTTAATATCAGGGTGCTCAACGATGCGGTGAAGTGCACTGCCACGGATCGGTCCTTCTCCTGAAGCTCCTGGTCCACACATATTCCCATGTTATATATGATATTGAAAAGCCCGCTGTTTGCATTCGATTCCCTACGGCTTTTTTCCAGGTACTGAAAAGTTGCCTTGGTCTCATCAAAAGTACGGCCGATAAGCAGACTCAAATTCCACAATGCCTGGTCAAGGTCTCTGCCGCACATTTCCTCGGTGCAGGCAAGGTCCCTTTCAAGTACATGCCACTCCGTGGTGATACGGCCGTAATCATCCCTCATCCTGCTTTGCACTTTCCTGGCCTCAATGTAAAGGAAAGTAATATGGGTGAGGATGTCGTATATCTCGCTGTGTCCGCGGGTTATGACAAAACTCATCTCGGCCGGGCTGATTCGGTACGAAAGCCTGCGGCGCTTTAGCGGCATAATCTTCTCGAAACTGGCACCCTCGTAATCCTCCCGGCCGGTCATCACGATCCTGCAGCAGGCCTCTATTCCTCGCGGAAGCCGATCCATTACATATTCCAGCCCTTTTAGCTCTATGCTTCTCGGGTCATTCATAGAGCCGTAAATTTCAGGGCTTAGAATTCGCAAGGCGCTCTCCAGGGTACTGCCGGTACGGCCGCCCATGCGGTAATACCCTCTTAACAGGGCTGCATCGGCAATGGTTTTAAAGGTACGAATAGCAAGGCGGGACCTGTCGGCCAGGGAAAATTCCGTAAATGTATCAGACTGCCGCGATATCACTTTAACTCCAAAAAATAGTTGAACAAATCCGAACTCCGAATATAGCTCCGCTAAATGCCGGCCCGTAAGCATTAGGCATAAATGGGAAGCACCTTTGATAAAACCGGGACTGTCAAGACTAGGAAAGCCCCACTCCGTATACAGGTGCATTGCACTCAGGGCACCTGCTGTTCTCCACGCGGTTTTCCACTACCGTAAACCCTCTTCTTGCTATAATGCATGCGCCGCACTGATGGCAATACGTGCTTTCCGTGGCTTGCCCGGGGACATTTCCCGTATAGACATATTTCAGGCCCTGGTCAAGGCCTATTTCCCGGGCTTTACGCAAAGTCCCCACAGGAGTCGACGGCCGGTCTGTTAATCTGTAGGTGGGATGAAAACGGCTAACATGCCAGGGCGTGGTATCTCCAAGCTCTGACACCAAATAACGGGCAAGGCTTTTTAATTCTTTTTCACCATCGTTTAGGCCCGGGATCAAAAGGGTTGTCACTTCTATGAAAATCCCCAGCTCCTGCATCTTCTCCAGGGCTTTAAGGACATGCCTTAATTTTGCGCTGCAGTAATTTTTATAGAATTCTTCCGTAAATGCCTTTAAATCAACATTGGCCGCATCCAGATATGGATGGATTTCTTCAAGGGCCTCTGCTGTCATGTAGCCGTTGGTGACAAATACATTTTTAATGCCTTTTTCATGTGCAATTTTTGCAGCATCACAGGCAAGCTCAAAAAAAACCGTGGGCTCGGTGTATGTATAGGCAATTGATTTGCAGCCGGTTATCTCGGCTTCCTCCACGATCTGTTCAGGCGTAAAGACCTTGCCCAGGATCCTGCCTTCATGATCGGCCGCCATGTGCGCTATATCGGCATTTTGACAAAATTTGCACCTGAAATTGCATCCCACAGTTCCGATCGAATAGGCAAGGCTCGACGGGTAGAAGTGAAAAAGGGGCTTTTTTTCAATGGGATCAACATGCCTGGCAATTATCCGGTCATATACAAGGGTGTAGAGTATACCGTTTCTGTTTTCCCTTACATTGCAGATTCCGCGTGAACCCTCCTTGATAAGGCAGCGATGACTGCATAGATTACATCGGACTTTTTTCCCTTGCTGCTGCTCATATAGCCGGGCTTCCATGTGGCTTTCCTCCTGAAACTTGATGGCACCGTAAAAAGTCCAATATCTGCGTTACGCGCAATTTCTCAGAATTTCACGTACGGCTAAGTACGCTGCATTCTTCGAAATTGCGCAAGCCTTGATCTTGAACTTTTTACGGCGCCATCTGAAATCAGACTTTTTACGAGTGCATCAAACTTTACTTTTAATTAATTCTGATACCGAAAGCCCGGGTTGTCAATTCTCTATTTTTTCATTCTGATAATCCCCGGCACAGCTTGCCACCTGCTCACCCGGGGACGAGGGTTGGTGAATGCGGGATTTTAAAGCCAGGGGCATCGCCCTGAAGCTGGGCACCGGATCTGCAGTAATGCCGGCAAATCCTCCAAACGGGCTGGATCGCAATATTTTGGTTGACTCAACCCTGTTGGTAAGGGCGTAAGGAAACCATGGAACCTGAAACACGGTTTCCCACTTAAGGGGAACCCGGCCCACAAGGTAAAAAACCATTCGCCGGACCTCTCCGATGGTGAAAAATCTGGGCGGCCTGTATACGGATTTTCCAAGCATCCATACAATCCGCTGCTGGGCGGCATAGAGGGAAAACTTGTTTATTATCCCTATAAAAATCCGATCCCTGGTCACCCGACACGCCTCTTCCAGCGCCCTGACAGGATTTTCGCAAAACTCCAGGCTCAGAAAAATCACAGTATAATTAAAGGAATTATCATCAAAGGGAAGGTCTTCCGCATAACCCTTGTGCAGATCCACCCTGTGTCCCAAATTCTTCCTGGCCATCTCAAGCATGCGTACGGAAGGGTCTATGCCGGTAAGATCTATGCCCTTGTTTAGAAACGGCATCAGGATGTCTCCTGTACCGCAGCCTATTTCGAGCAGGCTCTTGGCGAATGCAGGCCGAAGCATGTCCATCATCAGCTGTTTTTGCAAATCCAGAATAAGACGGCTCTTTTCACCGCCCATACCGGGTTCGCAGTAATCAGCACGACTTTGATCAAACACATAGCCCATGCTGCATTTTTATGGGAAAACAACCAGATTTGCAAGCACAAAACCAGGCGGGAATAAACTATGGTTATTACAAGTTACCGGCGGGTTACAGCAGGTTGTGGAACCGTATGCCGATACCGTCAGTACCGGTTCTGGCAATTTCACCGGTTCGTTTTATATACCTGTTATTGTAGGGGTGTTCAAAAGACATGACGACCTGTTCACCAGGCCCCAGTTGATGTAAATCAGAATTCAGGGTCTCTACAAAAGCTCCGCTGTCGCTTACGTTTTTGAAAAACCCATTGAAAAGTTTTCCTTTTGCTGTAAACTGCACTGTATCCCTGTAAGGACGCCTGGAAAATTTTCTTCTTGCTGTGCCCCTGCTGCTCTTTAACTCAGCAAGCATTTCCCGCTGCTGCGGCGGCGAAAGTTCAAAGACAGCATCCATTAGTTCAGCTTCCAGAGGCGTAACCATAACCTCCCGTTTTATTCTTTTTGCTTCTTCCATTATCGTGTCCTTGCGCAATATAATAAAGGCCAAAAAGCTTGTGAACATCTTTTTACAAAAATATCAAGGTTCATATTTTAATAATATTAGTCTTTATCATAAATATGCAAGAGTGGGCTACAATTATTTTTGAATGCCGAAGCGTGATGCACTCGTAAAAAGTCTGATTTCAGATGGCGCCGTAAAAAGTTCAAGATCA
>CAZVFQ010000064.1:0-18500 GCA_964626455.1 uncultured Desulfobacteraceae bacterium
TTGGCAAAAGGAGTTTTCAGCATGAAGAAAATTACACCCGGTGCGCAGACGATTTTGTACCCGATGCCGGCTTTTTTGATTGGGGCCAATGTGTGGGGGTAAAGCCAATTTCATGGCCGCGGCCTGGAGCGGCAATCGCATTCATTTATAGAGTGCTGCTGAATATAAAAGCGCCGGCAGGGCTGGCAGGCTTACCGGCGCAAAGCGATATCATTATTGTTCGGATAAATCTTGCATTTTTTTGCGCACTTCAGGGTCTTCTTTAATGGAGTCGTTAATATCCCCGTATTCTTCTGCGTCCAGGCCTTCTTCCTCTATAGCCTCTTCCCGTTTTTGATCATATTTTTCCTCAATCTTTTCAATTTCTTCCTCGCCATCAACCTCACCTTTATCTTTGGCACGAGAGGTTTCTATCTTTATTATCTCTTCTTGTGCGCTAATAAAGCCTTCCAGCTTCTCATCGTCGTAGTCCTGGGCGGTAGCAGGCAGGCCTGCTGTTAGCAAACACAGGGCTGCTGCAGATGCTAAAAGATTTTTAAGGGAGATTATTCCGTGTTTTCGATATGTTTTCATCGGTTGCCTCCTTTTTTGTTTCAGGGGTTTAAATCATTGCATTTGTGAATACGGATTTTTTTAATCTTTTAACCTTGCATCCCCCGTGCCAGTGTCACCGACACCCCTATAATTTTTATTTTTTATTATAGATTTGGTGTCTGCCCCCCCGCTTTTACTCAGCGGGCAGCTGTGCCAAAAAGGCACATGTGTAATTTAGTCACAAGGGCTTTGGGTTTTAAATACCGTCCATGTAAATGTCTTTTGCCGGCAGTTTCGCAACAGGGCCTGTTGATAGCAAATGATTTGTCCGCTTTCATTGCTGTCCAAAATAATCTGAAAAACCGGCTCTCTGACATGATAATTTCACTCGGTTAAAGCTGATGCTCTCGTGAAAAGGAAGTAAACTGACGTTTCCCTGGAGGTCTGTTTTTAGATGGCACCGTAAAAAATTCAAGATCAAGGCCTGCGCAATTTCGAAGAATGCAGCTGGGGTGGATGTAAAGCTTTTTATTGCCCATGATCTTCTGGCTGGCTTGTAAGCTGGCCGGAATGGAAAGACAGCGATTTTTTGTGCAGGCTTCTTGTTTGAGAAAAGTTTCACAACTGCTCCGGACTTGCAGAGGAAGCAGATGAATCCATTTGACGCCCCATGGATGCAGCCTTGTTTTTAAGCTCGTTGAATTTTGAGGAAATATTTTCCAGTTTTGCCTCCCATTCCGGGTTGGCGGTTTGCCCCTCGGTGACTTTGAAGAAAATCTGCATGAGTGCAGTCATGCCAACAGGTTCTATAACAGCCTGCTTGAGCCCCCATGCAAAGACTATTGCTACAATCAGGGTAAGAGGTCCGGCTGCGCCCGGAAACAGCCCCACCAGAAGCGCTGCAGGCCCGAGCACGAGCAGAAACACCAGAAATGTCAATCCCCAGATGAAAAAGGCCAGCCACACGGCATTTTTCAGAAATGTCTTGTAATTTTGCGCATAAAGCACAAGTGCGGTGCGGCTGGTCTGCCAAGGGTTGTCTGTTTTTGTTCTAATTATATAGGCAAGAATTACTTCGTCAAGATAAGTCAATGAAAGATTCAAAATGGTGTTTAAAAATTTAATCGCACCCGTTGCACCGGGTATGGGCAGGATGGCGGCAACAGAGAGAAATGTACGGTTAAATGTCTTTAAGATGCCCTTTATAAGCTGATCCAGGCCGAAAAGCAAAGAGGATGCTGCAAAACGCTGCTGGACCTGCTCCCGGGCATAGGTAATTTGACCCTGGCCTCCGGGGATCTGCCTGTCCTCGAATAATTCCACGAGAACGGCGATATGTCCGGCCTTGACAAGGTACAGCAGGTATTCACGGAGGAAATACATGATGGCCCCGGCTATACCGAATCCTATCAGTCCGCCCCACATGCCCCCGGCCGGTGCGTTGTCGGCTATAACTCCAATGCCGTAGCCGATGCCGGCCCCTGTCCCCGTAATCAGGACAAATGCCAGTGTAATGCCAAAGTAGATGAGAAAACGGAAAACCAAAAACGGTGCGGTTTGCTTCAACAGCCCGAGGACTTCTCCGAAATTGAAATCTTTCATACCCCCACCTCCGGTTTTTTTTGTTGATGTCCGGCTGCCGGATCATCTGTTGTAGTTGTTTGTCTGGATGCTGCCTAAAATAATTTTTTCAAATTTGACAGCTTCGTAAAAAATCGGTTTTCAGATGGCGCCATAAAAAGTTCAAGAACAAGGCTTGCGCGATTTCAAAAATAGGCCCTTATTTTTGATGTTCAAATATATCACAAAATTCGAATGGTATGTAAAGTGATTTCGCCGCTTGATAGGGTATTAAAAACAGGTTCCATCAGAGCCGGAATATTATTGTCGTCTCCGGCTTTTTTCCTCATCCCGCGGGATATGTATGAACAGTAGCCGTAATAGCGCACCATCTGCCCCCGCCGGTTGGGAATATGAGTGGTGAGCTGAGCCAGCCAATCAAGAGCATCAAAAAAGAGGTTTTTTGAATATTGACTCCGTTCCAACCTATGTGCGGAACCGGGTGTTTTGTTTCAAACCGCCTGACAGTGCCTTTGATAAAACCGAGTCCAGAAGTGTCAGGAGCTTCCGTGCTTTTTTGAAAAAGAGCGTGCAGGCCCAGGCAGATGCCAAGAAAGGATCTGTTGTCTTTGAGGTATTGTAAAAGCGCTTCCACATATCCTTTTTCATGCAGCACCCGCATCATGCTGCCGAAGTTGCCCACACCTGGAAAGATCAGGGTTTCGGCTTTTTTTATATCTTGCGGCCGGGCAATGGTCTGTAACTGCCCGCCGGGTTTTCCAATGGCAGTTATGACGCTTCACACGTTTCCCGCGCCATAGTCGAACAGGGAAATTATCAAGATGTTTCCCCCCTAACTTGTAATTAAGATTACTATATGTCGAAATTAAGCGGCTTCGGGCACAAAATCAAGTTGAATTAACTGTTTTGCAGGTTTTGCTGAAATTGCTTCCGGTTTTCCTTTTTTTTTGGTAGAAGAAAATTTCTTTCCCTGTATTTTGGAGGAATAAAAATTGCTGGTTATGATTTCAAAGCCGGTAGCACCCAAGATGCTGTCCAGGGAACATTTGTTTGACTTAATTGATGGCCTGCGAAGCCGATGCCCCACAATCTGGATATCCGGACCGCCCGGCTCCGGTAAGACTTTACTTACCGGGGGTTATCTTAAAGCAAAGGGAACCGATTCCATCTGGTACCGGTCGGATGAAACCTTATCGGTTACTGACGGAAATGAGCCGTTTTCCCCTTATCGATTTTATGCCTCGCTGTTTGAAAGCATCACTGCCCGAATGCAGCCATGCCCGGAATCCGGTGTACGGAATCCTTTGGCAATAGTGTTTGATAACTACGAGAAGCTTCCATTTGAATCGCTTTTCCATGAGGCTTCGGCAGATGCCATAGAGAATCTGCCTTCCGGCATTTTCATTATTTTTATCAGCCGCTGTTCTCCTCCCCCCGCCTTTACACGGATTCGGTCCCAGGGGAAGATCGGTTTTATAAACCCGGATGATTTGCGGCTGAGCCCGGCAGAATCCGAGGCAATTCTGCGTAGTAAAAGAAAGGGGCCTGTTTCTGCAGACCTTATACACGAAATTCATACCCTTTCAGAGGGGTGGGCCGCCGGGCTTTTTCTGCTGGGCGAGCAGATAAACGATTCCGGGCTTGCCGACGCAAATCCTGAAATGCCGTCCCGGGACGAAGTATTTGCATATTTGGAAAAGGAAGTATTTGCCAGGCGGGCCGCCGAGGACGCGGGGGTTCTGATGCAAACGGCATTCTTGCCTGAAATGACCGAAAAAACTGCCGCGGCTGTCACCGGCAGAAGCGATGCCGGCCGGATACTTCTTGATCTGTACCAAAACAATCTTTTTATTC
This sequence comes from uncultured Desulfobacteraceae bacterium, assembly GCA_964626455.1. Lineage (GTDB taxonomy): Bacteria > Desulfobacterota > Desulfobacteria > Desulfobacterales > Desulfosalsimonadaceae > Desulfosalsimonas. The sequence goes on from CAZVFQ010000064.1 coordinate 3,970, forward strand.
AGCGCCGGCCCGGCCGGACACCGGTATATGCCTTCCATAAGCTTTTTCGCGAATTTTTGGCAGCCCGTATACAAAAGCACTATAGGCCGGAAAAAATAAAACACCTTCAATTGCTTTCCGCCGAAGTTCTCGAGTCCTCCGGGCAAATTGAAGACAGCGCGGAACTCTACACCCTTGCCTCTGATGCCGGGTCATTGACGCGCCTGGTTCGCGATTGGGCCCCTGTCCTGATAAGGCAGGGCAAGCATCTGCTCCTGGAAAAATGGATCTGTTCTGTTCAGCGGGACTGGAGCGAAGCTCCGGCTTTTCTGGAATACTGGCTGGGCGTAAGCAAAATGCCCCATGATCCGGCAGGGGCCCGGCTGGAACTGGAAAAAGCCTTTGCTGCAGCCGAAGAAACCGAAAATTTGAAAGTTCTTAGCTGGTCTGCAATTGTTTATTCATACTGCCTGGAATGGAATGACTTTCACGGCCTGGATTACTGGATCGAGTGGATGGAAAAGGCCCTTGCCTCTGGCCTGGTATTCCGGACCCGGCAAGCAGAGGCCTGGGCTGCAGCGGGTATGAGCACCGCGCTTATGATAAGACGTCCTCAGCATCGGCACATAGATTACTGGACCGAGCGCTGCTTTGCGCTTATCCGAGAGCTTACAGATGCGGATTTACGTGTGCAGAAATATATGTTTCTGGCATTTTTTTATTTCTGGCGGGGAGATTTGGCCCGGTTCCGATTCGTCCGAAAAGAGATAGAAGATCTGGCTGGTCTGCCGGAAATCTCTCCGCTTTCACGCCTGACGCTTCCCTGCATTGATGCTTTCATCGATATTTGGCTGCAAGGAAGCTATGAATCTGCGCTGGATAAGATAGGGCAGGCACTTGCAGATGCCGCAGATTCAGGAGTTTACGCCTGGAATCACATGTTTCTGTGTTTGAGGGCTTATTGCTTTCTGGTCCGGGGAGAACTCAGGCAGGCAGGGCATGCATTGAAAGAAGTCGCTGGTTTGCTTCACGACAGCAGAAGACACCTTTATTCCCATTATTATTATCTTCTGGCCTGGCACAGTTATCTGCAGGGCGACATTGAACTGGCCAAAGTTCAGGCGGATGCAGCCGTTTCATATGCAGATCAGACAGGTTATGTGTTTCCCTCAGTGCTTTGTCTGATACAAAATGCCTGGATTTCATGGCAAGCCGGCGATACGGAGGCCGCCTGGGCTCGTCTTGCCCGGGCGCAAAAGCTTTCCGGCGATATCGACAGCGCAATAATGACATATGCCGGCGAGCTGGTTGAAGCTGCGCTGCTGATAGCCGGGGGCGGGGAAGGGGCTGGCTTGGAAGTGTTTAAAAAAGCAGTTTCTCTGGGCCGGGCGCGCGGATTCGTGACGCCGCCCTGGTGGTGTGAGCCGCCATTTATCCGTGAACTTTGTGGCCGGGCGCTTCAGTATAATATTGAAACCGGGCATGTTACTTCCTTTGTTTACAGACAGCGCATGATAATTGCCCCACCGGAAAAAAGGTTCTACCCGAACTGGCCCCGCCCGGCAAGGGTTTTTACGCTCGGACGCTATGAACTGTTTTTATGGGACAAACCGGTTGCCTTTTCCGGCAAGGTGCAGAAAAAACCGCTGGAGATGTTAAAGGTGCTGATTGCACTGGGTGGAAGAAATATCCCAAGAGAGAGAATAACAGATATTCTGTGGCCGGATGCGGATGGAGATATGGCGCGCCGTTCTTTTGCAACTACCCTGCACCGGCTCCGCCAGCTGATGGGAAGCAGGCAGCCTATAGTGCTAAACGAAGGCCGGATCAGTATAAATTCTCAATATTTGTGGGTGGATGCATTGTCTTTTCTCCGGCATTCACAACGTCTTGACCGGCAATGGAATAGCGCACCAGATGCCCGGACAATACAGGAGGCTCAACAATTGCTTGACCTGTACCAGGGTCCCTTTTTGCAGGAAAGCCTGGAAACGGCATGGGCGGCTGAATTGCAGGGATTACTGCAGCGCAGATGCCTTATTTTGCTGGAACATCTCGGCGATTTTTACCAGCAGAAAGGCAAATGGAAAGAAGCAATCGCCTGTTATGAAAGGGCTGTGGAAATTGACCCTCTGGCCGAGGCATTTTACCTGCGGCTGATGCAATGCTATGCCGACTGCGGATGGACGGGAGAAGTGTTTCGCATTTATCAGCAATGCCGCCGAAATTTAAAAGAGACCCTTGGCATTGAGCCCTCGGACTGGCTCTATAACAGATTCAAAAAAGTACTTTCCCGCTAACACCACCCTTGAAAATCCGGAATACCTTTATTTTTTTCTCAATTTTTTGACCCTGCCTTCTGATCTGTAATCGATCTGTAATTTCCCATGATCAATATTGATTCTATTAAAAAGGGAAATGAGGCCTGCGGGTGCTTTGCCTCCATCTTATTAATTAAATGAAAGGAGACACTGGTGATGAAAAAGCAAAAATGGAAATGGATAGTTTTTCTGGCGATATTGGTTTTTTTATGCGCATGCCTTGATGACAAGGATAATGGTATGGATAATATGGATAATACGGACCAGGCTTCAGATCTGCCAGAAGAAGAACCCGGGGATGATTCAGCGCAGTGGCAGACACCCATGCGGATCAGCCTGGAAGGTGCGGCAACCGAATCTTTTTCTGAGTCTGAAAGGCCGATTGTTGGCATGGATGCAAATGGAGGGGGCCTGGCGGTCTGGCAGCAGACAGGAGCGGATTCCGGTATTTGGGCAGCTCACTTCCAGGTTTATGGGGATACAGAGACGTGGAGTGTACCGGTCGAGATATCCGGGCCCGGCACGGACGCTTCTGACCCGTCCATGGCCGTTAATGGCCCGGGAGAAGCCGTGGTGATCTGGAAGGTCTGGGATTCGGATTCCGGGGAATCCCGCCTTTATTCAAGGTTTTATAAGCCTGCTGACGGATGGGGCGCAATTATTCCCTTAAATACCACAGGATGCACGCCTTCACAGGTGGTTCTCGACGATGCCGGCACGGCTACTGTGGGATGGGAGCGAGCCAAACCACACCCGACTAATCCGACTCGGGTCAAGACTGCCGGAGTTCACTGCTATGTTCCCGGCAGCGGGTGGAGCGGGGAATACCTGCTTGAGGACCTGGATTATACTGATGAATATTCCTATGTAAAAAAACCGACCCTGGCACTCGGTCCGAGAAATACCGTGCATGCGGTATGGATGCGGGAGCTGGACGATACCTATTACGTTCGCTACAGTGTTTACGAGGATTCGGCCTGGAACGGCCCTGAAAGCGTCATGTCCACGCCGGATTATATCTATCCTTTCATGCGGATGGATATTGATAGTAGCGGCAATGTAATGATCGGGCTGAGGAAAAAAGGCGCATCTGGCAATCCGCCGGAGATCAGGGCGATCCGGTATGACAGTGTCAGCGGGTGGCAGTCCTATGAATCGATAATAGAGGCCGAGGGTCTTTCTTTGCCGGGCCTGGCCGTGGATGATGATTCAGGTTCTGCTGTCATTTGCTGGCGGGAAGACAATGACCAGAATGCAAATATGGAAGACATCAGGGCCAGGCATTTTACCCCCCAGGCCGGATGGGGAGACCCTGAATTTATTGAAACTTTCGATTATCTTACCGCATATGACGGCTATAACGACATTGAGTCCGTGCCCGCGGCAGTTGCTCTGGGAAACGGCAATTTCCTGGCGACCTGGCATCAGAGAGGGGAGGAGTCAGGGGCGGCCCTGTATGTAAATAAGTACATTGCTGGCCAGGGATGGCAGGATCCCGAGGTCTTCGGCGACACCCAGGGAATACGATCCGCATGGCCGGTGCCTGCCGGTGACGGTGAGGGCAGAGCCCTTATGGTGTGGGGCCAGGATAATGATGAAACCTGGGCAATGTCTTATAGATAACCGTAGATTTTGTTTGGACAAGGGGCAGTATTTCGGGATTTTATAATACTGCCTCTCTTCTCTTGATCTTCCCTGCACCTCCTTATTGGCTTCTTGCCGTCTTAAATTATTTGTTTTTTTAACATAAGCCAGCAGGTTACAACATTTAAAAGGAAGGCCCTGTTGCACGTTAAAAAACATCTCGGCTTCAATGCCTTGAGAAAAACCATAACTAAGCAAATCCTGCAGATCCAAGACCCCCGACAGGCAGGCAAAGTGGATTATTGTATCCACGACGTGCTCATGAGTGGTTTTGCCATGATGTTTTTTCAAGACCCATCCCTGCTTGCCTTTCAACGAAGATTACAGGAAAAAGCCCGGCAAAACAATATCTCAGCGATCTTCAATATTGACTCCATACCCAAAGACACACAGCTGCGCGATGTCATTGATGAAGTGCCAACTGAAAGGCTAAACGAAATCTTTCCCAAATTCATCAAAGCCCTGCAAAGAGGCCGTCAGCTGTCACAGTACAAATTTATTGATGAAAAATATCTGGTCTCAATTGACGGTTCCGAATATTTTTCCTCCAATAAAATAAACTGCCCTCACTGCCTGAAAACCAACTCCCGTAAAAAAGAGCTTCGATATCATCACCAGATCCTGCAGGCCGTTATTGTAAAACCGGGCCTCAGACAAGTGCTTCCGCTTTTCCCCGAAGCGATCCAAAACAGCGACGGCACCACAAAACAGGACTGCGAGATCAATGCCGGAAAAAGGATACTTGGCAAAATCAGAAACGCCCATCCCAGGCTGCCCCTTATTATTGCCGGCGACGGGCTTTACTCCAAGCAGCCGTTTCTCGACAGCCTTAAAGAAAACCACATGTCCTACATTCTTGTGGCAAAGCCAACGGATCATAAGGTTCTTTTTGAGTGGGTCAACGAAATCACCGCCATGGGTGAAGCCGGCCATTTCGAATGTCAAGATGAAAGAGGACGCCTTCACAAATATCACTGGGTAAACGATGTCCCGCTCAATGGCAGCCCGGATGCCGATCATGTAAATTTCTTCCAGTACTGGCTGGTCAACGAGCAGGGAAAAACAACATACCGCAACAGCTGGGTCACCGATATTTTTGTCTGCCGCGACAATGTCGAGACCCTGGTAAAAGGCGGGCGCGCCCGCTGGAAAATCGAAAACGAGACCTTTAACACGTTAAAAAATCAAGGCTATCATATTGAGCACAATTATGGGCACGGCCAGAAATACTTGTCTATGAACTTTTTTGTCCTCAATCTGCTTGCCTTCTTTGTCCACCAGATCCTTGATTTATGTGACCGGCACTACCAGAGATGCCGCTCAAAGTTTTCTTCCCGCAAAGAGTTCTGGAATGTGCTGAAATACAGTATTCGCCTGATCCTGTTCAGAGATTTTTATCACCTGCTGGACCATAATTATCAGCCGGTGCAGATCAGGGCTCCTTAAAGTGCCGTATTACCTCCTGTTCTCTGTTTTTTTAACGGGACCCCCCGTTAGCGGGCTCATATTTTCTTTACCCCGGAAAACAAGGTTTACCTATACAAATTTGCCCTTAATAAACGGTTCTTTGGCTTCCTTGTCATCCAAAAAGGCCTGAACTCCTCTCAACTTACCTGGATTAACACCAAACAAAAACCTTTCACCGAGAATTGCTGGAAGTGTATTCTGATATTTGACACTTCCCATGATTCCCCCTAAATTTAAAGAATCAATGGACAGCCAGCAAATTGGGATCTTAACCCAAGCATTTAGCCTGTCAAATCTTAAAAAGGACGTGCGTCTCCCGAAAACGGGCCCATAAGACCGATTCAGGGGAATTACTTTTAACAATGATGCCCTTTGGCAAAAGGAGTTTTCAGCATGAAGAAAATTACACTAGGTGCGCAGACAATTTTGTACCCGATGCCGGCTTTTTTGATCGGGGCCAATGTGGAGGGCAAAGCCAATTTTATGACCGCTGCCTGGAGCGGTATCGCCAACAGCAACCCGCCCATGGTCACCGTGGCCATACAACCTTCCCGCTACACCTATAAGGGGATTAAAGAAAACAGCACGTTTTCCATAAACGTGCCCTCTGAAGAGCTGGTAAAGGCAGCCGACTATTGCGGCATTGTCTCGGGCGCCGGCAAAGACAAGGCCGCAGACTGCGGGTTCTCTGTTTTCTATGGACGACTGAAAACCGCACCTCTCATTGAGCAATGCCCGGTAAATCTGGAATGCAAAGTGGTTCATACTCTGAATCTGGGCAGCCACTACCTGATTGTCGGTCAAGTCGAAGAAACATACGTATCAGAGGACTGCACGAGCGAAGGACAGCCGGACGTGGGCAAGGTTAAGCCGATTGTTTTCACCGTTGGTGCGGAAAAACGCTACTACGGCATTGGTGAACCATTGGCAAAGGCCTTCAGCGCAGGCAAAGAACTTAAAAAGTAGATGGCCCCGGGCATGCTAAAAGGGGTTAAAGATCCAGCACAAAGGCATGAATAAGGCAGATGAATAATCATATAATTTCCCGCACCTGAGTACGAAACCGGATTTCTGCAACTTCTCGCTGTTGGTATTGCCTGGATCTCTTGAAATGCACCATAACGGCTATGCTCCGATAATAGTCCGGATTTGGCGAATCTGAAAAATGGCAGATTCATACCTGCCGGCTTCAGCTGCGCAGGCGCAATGCCAGCATCAAAAAAACAACCGTAAAAATGATGTGTGTGGTATTGAAAGAAGTTTTGCCTAAATTCTTCAAAACGTTTTGCCAACTCCCAGGCCGAAATGGAAGGCAGGTGAAGTTCTTTCCCGGGCATCCCAGATCCACAAATCCCCTTCGATTACAGGATAATTGTATGGGAAATCTCCAATGAGCCGTTTTTCTGAGTCTATGATTTTACCGGCAACCGAAACAAGTTTTCCCGACGAATATATTTCTGGATCAATAAAAGAATCGGATCTTATCAGAAAACGCCCATTTGATCCTTTTTCCGGGCGAGGACGGTGTGTCTGGTCTGTGGGGTATTCAAGCACGGTGATTTCCGATATGTCTTGAAGGTTGTCGGTGCTGATTATCTTTCCTCCCAAAATTACAAATTCACCTTTGTATCTTTCTGGATCAGCCTGGATCTTCTTGAAATTGCCGGACCAGGTCACCTTCTCTGTGACTTCGCGTGGAATTTTTGGACTGCATGCGGCAATCGCAAGTATAGAAATAAATAGCACCAGAATTAAGCTGTGTCTGGTATGCATAATCTAACACCTCCAGTGATGATATTTACCATTGATGGCGGAGTAAAAAGTCCAATATCTGCGTTACGCGCAATTTCTGAAGAATTTCACGTACGGCTAAGTACGCTGCCTCCTTCGAAATTGCGCAAGCCTTGATCTTGAACTTTTTACGCCGCCATCTAAAATTGCTTTTTACGAGAGTATTACCATTGGAAACATATAAAATATATGCTCATTGCCGGGCTATTGCAAAAAAATACCCGAAACAAGGATGGCTGGTTTCCTGTGGTGCAGTTTGATCGACAAGTTCGGCATGTAAGGTTATCTTTTTCACTATACAGATATTAAAAGGCTTGCAGGAAGGAAGCCCTGCAGTCGCGTTCGGTTTTTTCGACTCCTGAGATATAATGAGGTTAGAAGCTTTTTACGAAAGCATCAAGGAATACCGGCAGTTACATTTAAAAACAGAGAATCAATCGGGGGATATGACATGAAGGTTAGAATCGACTATGATCTTTGTATGGGAGACGGCAATTGCCACAAGGTGTGTCCCGAAGTATTTGATTACGATGATGATCAGATGATAGGCATTGTCAGGGAAGAAACAGTTCCGACTGAACATGAAGAAAGCGTAAAGAGAGCTGCTGATGAATGCGCCCCGGGCGCGATTGTCTTAGAAAAATAGCATTCCCGCTCCGGAGTGCGGATTAAGGTTGCCGCAAAATTTAGAAAGGTGTTGTACACGATATGGGTGTAAAAGACATACCTGCATTTGTCCGGAAAGTCGTTGAGCAGGCAGTTGAGGATTTTAACAGGCTTGAGATTAGCGGCTCGGGCAAGGCTTACCATGTCCGCTTTAAGGGCTGCTATGTGTATGTGGACCGAGATGACGGCATAGGGCCGTCCCCGGTTTTTCGCCTCGAATATACCGGCGATTTAAGTGACTGGGGATTCGCGATATACAAATACAGTGCAGACGGCTACGACGGAGAGGAAAATTTTTTCCCGGGAGCCGATAAATTGGACGGAACCATTGAAGGAGCCCTTCGGGCTGGCATGAAGGCCTACGGCTAAGCTGCGTGCCGCACTCTTCACAAACTCCGGGATTCAGACGTGCAGGTGAAATCAAGTTATATCGTTTCTGTTTTCTGTTTTGCAGCTGTCGCATCGCTGCTTCTTGCAATTCCGGTTCTTGCATCCCGGCTGCCTGATATAAAAACCGCTGACAATACGGTAAAAACCTACATGCACAGGGTTTACGAAAAGGTGGGGGTAAACGGGAAAAAAGAGCTGTTTGAAAAGTTTAACGATCTTTAGACTTGTCCGCCTTTTACAGGCTCTTTTCAGTTTATCGGCTCAAGCACCACAAGATGCTCATCCACAAGGTCTATGGTTCGGACGCTTCCCTGGACAAATTTCTTTTCACCCAGAAGGCCGATCAGCCAGACCCCGTTGCCATCACTCTCAATGCGTGCAACGTCTTTCATTATTTCCTTGTCTTTATCATTTAAATGAAGACAAACAGTACTTAAACACATAGACTTCTCCCCTAAATCTTTCCGGCCGCACTATATCGTCAGCAGCCTCTGCAATACTTTTTCAGCGGTTTCAAAAGCCGCTCCCTGATCCGGAACATCGCCTGTCAGGCATGCTTCAAATACAGACTGGTCCTGAGGCATGACTCCTATAACCTCCAGTCCTTCTGCGGCAAGCTGTTCCCGGATTTTTTCGGAAATCTCCCGGGATGGTGATTTATTTATTATTGCCGCAACTTTCTTATCCATGGATACAGCCATTGTCTTTATCCTGGCCGCAGTCTGCAGCGAATCAAATGAAGGCTCAACCACCACCAAAACCTTGTCAATGGCCTCGTCAATCCCGCGGCCAAAGTGCTCCACCCCTGCTTCCATGTCAACTATGGCAATCTCGTCAGGCACCAGACTAAGCTTCTTTAAAAATTCGCGGCTCAAAACACCCATGGGACAGGCGCACCCCTCCATTGTCTGGAGGATCTTTCCGACAGACACAAGCATAAGACCGTCACGCCGCTTTATAAACTCTGGAGCAAAATCCCGGGTTTTAATTTGTTCCTGACTCAGCAGGGCGTGTCCTTTAATATTTTTTTTGATCCCGGATTTGCCGCCCACCAGATCCATCAATGGCGCAGGCGGGCTGTCAAAGCCGAGCATAACGGCCAGGCCCGCGTTTGAATCATCAGCATCAACAACCAAAACCGCCAGGTTTTTCCTCAGTGCCTGCTTTGCCAGTAAGGTAACCACAGTACTTTTGCCGCTGCCGCCTTTTCCGCAAACAGAAATCTTCATATCTTAAAATTCCTCTTGATAATTGCTTATATATTTTCCGCACCCCTGCAGGCGCATGTGATCAAAACTACAAAATCTTTTTTTTAAAGAATTAATTATAAGTATGACCCGTTAGTATGTAAAGCTCCGGTTACTGTTTGTAGTGCATCTTTTTTTTAAGCTGTTTCGGTCTCATAGACACTGCGAGATATCTTTTGCCAGATATCACTGATGGCCGCTGTGGTTTCATTATCTGTATATTCCACCACTGACAAGCCCTTTAGCTGCGCCTTTGTAATGGACTTGTCATATGGTATTGCCCCAAGGAACTCGCTGTTGGTCTCCTGCGTGATACCGATTATTTCCCTGGTTTTTTCCTGGTTGAGATCATATTTGTTCACAATAACGCCCGACTTTATATTAAAAAACTTTATCACATCTAAAACCCGGTACAAGTCATGAATTCCCGACACAGTGGGTTCTGTTACAACCAGGGCATAATCCGTACCCGTAATCGAGGCGATAACCGGACAGCCGGTACCAGGGGACCCGTCAATAAGCGCTCTTTGCAGGCCGTGTTTCCCGGCCAGTTCATCCTTTTTGTTGCGAACAAGGGTTACCAGTTTCCCGGAGTTCTCTTCTGCAACACCAAGCTTTGCATGGCTCATTGGGCCGAAACGGGTTTCTGAGAGATACCATTCTCCGTTGACGCATACATCAAGGCTCACAGCATCGTATTCACATACGACTCTGCATACACCGCAGCCTTCGCATGACACCTCGTCAACCTGATATACTCTATTGTTGTTATGCTCTGCCTGTTTAATCGCATCAAAACGGCAATGCTCAAAACATTCACCGCAGCCGACACATGCATCAGGATCAATTTTGGCCATGTATCCGCCGCTGAAAGCTCCCTGATCAACCACCCTCGGTGATAGCACCAGATGCAGATCCGCTGCATCCACATCACAGTCGGCTATGACCAGTTTTTCCTCAAGAGCGCAGAATGCAGCAGCAATGGATGTCTTTCCTGTTCCGCCTTTGCCGCTTATCACCACTATTTCCCTGGATCTGTGATCTGGCTGGGTATTTTTTGCCCCAACCTGCACCAGGTTTTTATCAACCCGGGTTTTCAAAACCTTTTTCTCCGCCTTAACAGGACGGTCCTGTTTTGCCAGTTCAATTATCCTGTCTGCTATTTGGGCAAACACATCCGCATATTCCGGCAGCTTGTCTACTGCAAGATCGCCTGCTGAGTAACACTCGGCAATAGCCCTGTCATCAGGTACACTTCCTATAATTTCAAGGGCTTCTCTACTGCAGTAATCTGACAGATCCCTGTTTAAATCCTCGGCCCGGTTTATAAGCACCACAGGCTCGATGCCAATCTCCCTGCACATGTCAACGGAAAGTTTAAGGTCATTTATGCCGAACGGGGTGGGATCAGCAACAAGGATGCAAAGATCAGCATCGCTTATTGTTTCCACCACAGGGCATGAAGTCCCCGGAGGGGAGTCGAGCAGGTTTACACCCTGATCAATATACTGCTTTACCTTTTTAATAAGCCGGGGTGACATTCCCCCCTCTCCTGTCTTTAATAAGCCGTAATACACCTCTGTTTTGTCGCTGGTGCCGTGCACCATTGTACCGATAACCCTGTCTTTTTCTATAATAGCGTTTTCCGGGCATACAAGCGTGCATGCACCGCAGATGTGGCAGAGATCCTGAAAGAACAAAGCCTTTCCGTTTATCACGGAAATGGCGTTATACATGCAGTTCTCTTCGCATTTACCGCACCCGGTGCATTTTTCATTGTCTATACCCACCGGAGAAAATACCGTTGCATCTTCTTTTTGATGAATAACCGGTTTTAAAAAAAGATGCCCGTTGGGTTCTTCAACATCGCAGTCAAGGTAACGCAAACGGCGTCCTGTTCGCTCTATAACCCTGGCAACATTGGTGGCTATAAAAGTTTTGCCTGTTCCCCCTTTGCCGCTTGATATTGCAATTTTTAATGTATCTTCCATTTTAAATCTCATCTCCTGATTATGTGCAGTGCCTGTGCCGGACATTTTTCAACACAAATACCGCATCCTGTGCATAGTTCCGGATTTATCTCTGCAACCTCATTTACTGTTATTGCGCCTGTTGGGCATAATTGTTCACAGGTTCCGCATCCCGTGCATAAAGCCTCATCCACTGCCACCAAACCGCCCTCGTACGCAGTGTCTTCTCCGGAAAGCTCGTTTATGCGCTTCTGTATATCTACAAGCTGATCTTTTATCAGCCTGGCCTGTTCTTTAAGTGAGTCAACTTCATTTTCAGGACGTAGAGCACCAGTCATATTCTGAGAGTCTCGTGTCTGAACCGGGCCGGTGGCATATGCTCCGGGCGTTGCCATGCCAAAACCTGCGCACATACCTCTGCCGCGGCCCATGCCGCGACCCATACCCATGCCTCTGCCGGGACGAATTCCCCGGCCCATCCCACGGCCCATACCCATACCGCGCCCCATGCCCATACCTTGGCCGGTTCCCATGCCCCGGCCGGCGGCCGCTCCCTGCGCTATGGGCTGACCCTGTCCCGGGTTCGGGGACGCAGACATACCGTAGTGGGAATCCACCGAAGGGCTTTCTGCTTCGGAATATAAGCCCTTTCTGTAATTTTCCACTGCCTGCCTGACGGAAATTCCCCGCGCTCCGGTAAGCATTTTCAAACCCGCTGCTTTTAAAACCTGGGTGGCATTAGGGCCAAGATTGCCGGTCAACACTGCGGAGACGCCATTTTCAGCTACGAATTTGGCTGCCTGAATGCCTGCCCCCCCGGATGCCCCTGCAGCTTTGTTGTCAAACGCCTCGTATTCAAAGGTTTCGGTATCTATAAATATAAAATAAGCACATCTGCCAAATCTGGGATCAACCTGGGAATCAAGTTCCGGTCCTGCTGACGTTACACACAACTTCATTCGAAAACCTCCTTATTTATTTTATATGTCTGATAATGAAAATCATTTTCAATACATTGAAAAAATTTTTTCAGCCCCCCCTGCATTCCCTGCATACGCCATAAAACCACATCAGGTGATCGAGAATCTTGAAATCATATTTTCTTTTCAAACGGCCCTCCACCCGGCTTAAAAATTCTTTCTCATCTTCGCTGATATCGCTGTAATCGATGATCTTCCTGCATTTAAGACAAACAAGATGATGATGATGGCCCTTGCTTCCTGGTTTGTCCACGAGTTCAAACCTTGCCTTTCCTTCCCCGAGCTCGAATTTCTGCACAATTCCAAGCTGTATCAAAAGTTCCAGGGTGCGGTAGACCGTGGTCAGCCCGATTGAAGGTTTCTTTCGGTGGGCCTGGACATAAATATCAGTGGCGGTCAAATGCTCCTGCGAGCTGCGCAGGATTTCCAGTACAACCTCTCTTGGCTCTGTAAGTCTGGCGCCCGAATCTTTTAATCTCCTGTACCACCAGGGTTGTTGCTTCATCTGCAGACCTCACCTGCTGTTTTTAACATTATCTTAACACCTTCAAATGATAATGATTTTCATTTTTAATACTAAGACATACTAATCTCCTGTCAAGCCCTAAATATTGATGGCACCATAAAAAGCTTTTTACATGGCCCGATGTTTTTGCAGGAAGGAAGTCCTGCGGTCAGGATCAGGCCAGTTTTTTCCCGGCTCCGGGGCCGAAGGCCAGGGAATAGATACCCTCGATTTCAATAATAACCGCTCCTTTTGATTTTGAATAAGCCCCGGCCCTTATTCCCAGTTCCTCGACCCATCTGGCTGTTTCTTCATAACGCTTGCCGGAAGTTTCAACTGTGGCAATCCCTTTTAACTGGTATCCTCCCCCGCTCTCCCAGAAGGATACTGCCACCTTGGGATTTGCCTTCATGTTGGCAAGGGTTTTGTTTAAAAACTGGTCTGATATCAAAATGGTTTCATCATCAAGGATTTTTTTTGTCCCTACCGGAACAGTGTTCGGCGTTCCGTCAGGAGCTGCGGTTGCCAGCACAACTATGGGAAGCCTTTCAAACATTTGCTTCATCCGTTCTGTCATCTTTGCCATATCACTTGTCTCCTTTTCTGCGGTAAAATTCCTGAATTCAGATATTGAAACCTAAATTGAGCGATTTTCAAGTTTGCCGAGAAAATCCAGCATCACGTTGTTGAAAGCTTCCGAGGCCTCAACGTTAGACAGGTGAAATGCGCCTGGCAGCACTTCAAGCCTGGAGCCGCTTATCTGTTTTTGAATCTGCCGGGATGATTCCACAGGTGTGCCGGGATCATTTTCCCCCACCATTATCAGAACTGGCAAGGACAACTGCGGCAGACGATCTTTTACGTCAAATCTGCTGATGGCCCGGCAGCAGCCTGCAAATCCGTTTACAGGGGTATTGAGTATAATGTTGCTGATTTTTTCTGTGACTTCGGGATATTTTTCCTGAAATTCAGAACTCAGCCATCGCTCCATTGTGCCGTCTGCAAGGGCTGCCATTCCTTTTTGCTTTGCCGTGACAATACGTTCATCCCAGAGAGGAAGAGATTCTTCTGGGATACTGCAGGCCGTATCACAAAGGATAAGGCTTGAGATCCTTTCCGGATGGGCAAGGGCTAAGGTCTGGCCTATCATTCCGCCCATGGAAATTCCCATGAAATGCGCTTTTTCAATTTCCAATTCATCCATAAGGCCGAGTGCATCATCTGCAAGCATTTCCATTGTATAATCGCCTTCAGGCGCGGAAGTGCCCCCGTGTCCCCGGATGTCGTATCTGAGGATGCTGTAATCCTCCTTTAGCACATCCATCTGGGAATCCCAGATATTGATGTTTCCTGCCAGGCAATGGCTGCAAACCACTACCGGCGCCGATTTTCTGCCGAAAAACTCATAATTAACGATGATATCATTTACCTTAAGCTGCATATACCCTCCTTAGCTCTGTATTCGATTCTTTTCTTTCAGATATATCGACATAAAATCCCGGTGTCAACAAATCACACCGGCGGCCGGCAATTACCTTTGGATAATTATCAGGTTGCTGACAAATAGACAG
>CAZVFQ010000065.1:0-17448 GCA_964626455.1 uncultured Desulfobacteraceae bacterium
AAAATTCCAATACTTTCATAACATCCCCGGGCTTCCGGCGCAACCCTGAGGTTTCACCCGGAGGTTTCAGCTGAATAATTCATGAGCAATTTACCAGCTGCCGTACATTCATTGAGCAGACAAATGCCCATGAAAACACAAAGCCGCAGTTTTGTTTTTTGGATGCTGGCTTAGCCGCATGGTACAGACTTTCAGGAGCGAATTTTACAGAACCGGCTTTGCCAAAAGGATTTTTTATTACCTCTATGGCTTTGAAGCACCCTGGAAGCAAAATTAGAAGCTTCCCTGATCTTGGGGCAAGGGGCGTCGGGGTGGTTTGTGAGTCTGCAGCGAACAAATCCGCCCCGGCAGCCCCGCAGCGGAAAAGACTGCAAAGAGCCGGGTTGTTATTTGCAGGGATCGCCGGAACACCTCGCATTATGGCGACGCCATGCAATACACACAACAGACAAGCTAGCTTTTGCCAAACACGACAATCCGATTAAATACCTTGACGGATTTTTACTGACTTGACAGACTAAACATTGCATCTTTAAAGCCCTAAAAAACGTATTGTCAGGGAGTGCAAACAACATGGATACCAGATGGAGCCTGAAAGACGCATATAAAAAATACACACGCGACCAGGACAAAACCGCCTCGCCCGAGCAGACCGTTGAAAACGTAAGGCAGCGCTTTGAACTGCTCAATCTTGAAATTTTAAAGGAAACCAGGCGTATTGACAACGGCAGGATAGATATTCCGGTTTATTTCAGCGTATGCGGATCTGATGCAAAGGCGCTTACAGGAACCGCAAAGCAGATGGGAAAAGGCGCCACCCCGCAGCAGGCAGAAGCCAGCGCTGTCATGGAGCTTGTGGAGCGCTTCAGCTTCTACAGCTTTGCACAGAACACTGATAATTTTGTCCAAGGCACCCACAAGCAAATGGGTGATATGGCAATGGATTTTTCTGATATCGCAAAATCGGTCCATGATGCCTCTGAAGACCTGGATGCCGCCCGCAGGGTTTTTGAAAATATGGAATTTAAATGGGCACATGGTTTTAACCTTACAAAGAGAGAACCTGTGCTGGTCCCTTTTGAATGGTTTTTTGCCATAAACGAATTTAACGGCACCTCAGCAGGCAACTGTGTAGAAGAAGCCCTTTGTCAGGGAATCTGCGAAGTAGTTGAGCGCCATGTCTGCGATTTTGTCTGCAAGGACCGGCCGGAACTGCCCGGAATTGACCCTGATTCGGCAAATGACCCCATGGTAAGACAGATGCTTTCAAAATACCATGATAGCGGAATAAAGATATATGCATCAGATTTTACTTTAAACACCGGCATTCCAACAGTAGGAGTCCTTGCATGGGATCCTGAAACCTTCCCTGAAAAAAGCGAAATCGTTTGGACTGCAGGTACCGCTCCTGACCCGCAGAAAGCTTTTTCCAGAGCGCTTTCAGAGACAGCACAGCTGGGAGGGGATTTTAACTCCGGATCAAACTATGTGGCAAGCGGCCTGCCAAAGCTTTCTTCGCCGGATAAGGCCGGTTTTATTACACAGCCAAGCCGGATAGTTGGCATAAATGAACTGCCGGATTTGTCTGATGTCAATATAAGGGTTGAAGTGGAGAGATGCATTGAAAAGCTTGCCGGGATCGGCCTGGAGGTAATCGGCCTTGACACGACCCATCCGGACCTGAAAATACCGGCGTTTTACTCAATCATTCCGGGAGCAAGATTCAGGGAGCGCGCAGAGGCTGCAAGTGTTGGTATGTTTTGTGCGAAACTTGTTGAAGAAAAAAATGAACCGGAAAAAGCCATAAATGAACTTGCAGAAATCAACAGGATTCTGACTGGAAAATACTATGTAGAGTTTTACATGGGCAAGGCACGGCTGGAGTCCGGCCAGCCAGGGCAGGCGGCAAGGCATTTTGAAAAAGCCCTTGACCTAAATCCCCACCCCCAGGATGTAGTGAGCATATATTCCTTTATTGGTCAAGCCTGTAAAGAAACAGGAGACTACAAAAAGGCCCTGGAGGCTGTTGAAAAAGGCCTTGCATACGATGATGAACGTAGCGATCTCTACAACCTGGCCGGCTTCTGCCAGTTCAAGCTCAAAGAACACGAAGCTGCCATTGAAAGCTTTAAACAGGCTGTCAGGCAAAATCCCTCTTCAGCGATAGATTACGCCAACCTGGCTGTCAACTACAGGGAAGTCGGCGACATGGAAACTGCTGTTGGATGCTTTCGCATTGCACTGGATCTTGATCCTGAACTCGATTTTGCAAGAAAAAACATAGAAGCACTTACCGGACAATCCCTTTGAGATCATCGCGGATATAGCGACCCGGAACAGGTGTGACTCTGGGAACGGAACCAAGCGGACTTTCATCCACCAGGAGCTGGCAGCCGTAGGCCTCCTCAAGAGTTTTATAAGTAAGCACCGAATCCGGCGCTCCTGTCTGAATCACCCTGCCCTGCTTTATCAGCAGCAGGGTGTCTGCATACATTGCAGCCAGGTTGACATCATGGGAAACCATGACTATCGTGATCTGCTTTTCCGATTTCAGCTTTTCCATCAGATCCATAACCCGGAGCTGATGTGCTATGTCCAGGGCTGCTGTCGGCTCGTCGAGCAGCATGATTTCGGGTTCCTGACATACGGCCCGGGCTATAAAAACCCTCTGACGTTCGCCTCCGCTTAACTGGTCTATGCGGCGGTCGGCAAGGTGCTTAACTTCGGTAAACTCCATTGCCCGGGCCGCAAGTTCTGTATCGCGGCCAGATTCAAGTCCGAATGTGCCCAAATGCGGACTTCGGCCAAAAAGCACCACTTCTTTTACCCTGAAGGGAAAGTCCATGGGAACCTGCTGAGGAACAAAGGCCATCCTGCGTGCAAGCTCTTTTCTCCCGTAGCTGCCAAGGCTGCGGCCGTGTATAAAAATCCCGCCTTTATCCACCCTGTGCAGACCTGCAAGAATTTTCATCAGGGTGGTCTTGCCAGAACCGTTCGGCCCTATAACTATAAAACACTGCCCGGTTTTTACGGAAAAGGAAAGCTTTCTTAACACTGGCTCCCGGCCGTATCCTGCTGATATATCCTGTGCGTAAACAGCTGCGGTCATCACCCGCCCCTTCTTCTTAAAAGATATATAAAAACAGGTGCTCCAACCATGGCTGTAATTACGCCCGCAGGCATCTCTCCCTGACGGGGCAGAATCCTGGCAAGCAGATCACAGATAACAAGATATGCTCCCCCCCCGAAAATGCAAGCCGGAACGAGAACCCTGTGATCCGAGCCTATCAAAAGGCGGAGCAAATGAGGAATCACAAGCCCGACAAAAGCGATCAGTCCGCACTGGGAAACCGTGGCGCTTATCATAAATGAGGTTATAATCAAAAGCGAAAAGGTTACAAACGCTACATTTACACCCATGGATTGGGCCATTTCCCTGCCCATCAAAAGCAGGTTCATTCTGTGGGCCATCCAGAAAACCACTGCAAAACAGGGAAGCACAATAGCTGCCAGAAGCATGGCTTCTGCGGTACCGCCCGAGGAAAGATCCCCCATAAGCCAGAACATTATATTATGAAGCCTTGAATCGGTTGTAAGGGAGATAAGAAACATTATCACAGCGGAACAAAACGCGTTTATCATGACTCCTGCAAGAAGCAAAGATTCCTTTTTTGCCACCGCCTGACCAGCAGCAATGCCGAGAACCAGAAACAGTGTTCCCATCCCGCCCACAAATGCAAGCAGGCCCACGCCGGGAAAACTGGCAAGACCCAGCAGAATACCTACAATCGCACCAATGGCAGCTCCTCCGGATATGCCAAGTATATAAGGCTCGGCAAGAGGATTTCGCAGGATTGCCTGAAATACCAGCCCTCCCAAAGACAAGGTCGCTCCCACCAGTGCGGCCAGAATCACCCTGGGAAAGCGAATTTTCCAGACTATTGCATGTATTGTCCCTTCATGGCTGAAAAAACCGGAAACAGACTCCTTTACAGCAGAAAATCCGGCACCTGAAGAGCCCATGCTCAGGCCTAAAAACATGGAAAACCCAAGAAGCAGGATCATCAGGCCGGAGACGGTAAGTATGCGTTTAAATACACTGCTCATCTTTAATCCCGATCCGCCTCACTGAACCGGTCAGGATGAATCAGCCTGGCCAGTTCCTCCAGTCCTTTTATCAGCCGCGGCGAAGGACGGTCCACAAGATCCGAATTCACAAGATAGATACGGTCATTTACAGCAGCCGACAGATTTTTCCACTGCTTCCATTCCTTTACAACCCGCTCAAAGGCTTTCTGCCGGTTCATGGATGTCACAATAATTATTTCCGGGTCAAGTGCCAGGACCTCTTCAGTGGAAAATCTCGGATAGCCCTTATGTTCTCCTGCAAGGTTTTTACCCCCCGCCTTTTTGATAAGCTCATGGATAAACGTATCATAACCTGCAGATATCACAGGATTTACACCGATCTGAAAAAATACACCCGGCCGGCCGGATATGCCTGAGAGTTTTTTTTGAACCGCCGACAGCCGTTTTTCCATATCGTCAATCACTTTACCTGCTTGTTTTCCCGCCCCGAGCAGCCATCCTATGTCTTCTATTGAATCCATCACCGAATCCAAATCCATGGGATCTACCGCATAAACAGGAATGCCCAGCCCTTCGAGCCTTCTGACCACTCGGATCGGATTTCCGTCCTTTACAGCAATGCAAAGATCCGGATTAAGAGAGACTATCTTTTCAATGTCAAGGTTTACATAACTTCCCACTGAAGCAATATCTCCGGCCTGCGCCGGATAGTCGCTAAACTCGGTGGCTCCAACCAGCAGATTGCCGCGTCCGACTGCATAAACCATCTCGGTTATGCTCGGGGCAAGACTTACGACACGCTTCGGATTTTCGGGCGCGTTTATACGTCTTCCGGCATGATCCGTAACTTCTGCGGCTTCAAGAAGGTTTCCTGCAGCCAAAAGAAATAAAAACAAAAGACAGGTTCGTTTAAACATTTATCTTCAACCGTATCAATTGCCTTCCGATCCAAGAAACTTTTCAATGGCGCCTATCAGCTCCCTGGTGCGCACAGGCTTTGCTATAAAATAGGAATTCCCGATTTTTTTAAACATTTCTTCGCCTGTGTCCCGGCGTGTCACAAGGGCGGTAAGAAAAATAACCGGTATGGATGCGGTAACAGGATTTTCTCTTAACTGTTCAACTACGGCCTCGCCCGACATATCCGGCATAACCATATCCAGAAGTATAATATCGGGTTTTTCGGTTTCAGCCAGCTCAAGGCCCCTTTTGCCGGTAGTTGCAATAACAACGTCAAATTTGCCGGAATTAATCAGATTTTCACGGACAAAAAAACAGAAATCCTCCTCATCGTCAATAACCAGAACCTTTTTCCTGTTCTCAGTCATATTCGGCCTCTTTTATCATTTCTATTTTTGATTCAGGCTGCATTTTTACATAAAACGTAGTCCCGCAGCCAACCTTACTGTCAACATCAATGGTGCCCATCATTCGATCCATGATCATATGAGCAAGGCTTAAACCCAGGCCGGTGCCTTCCCCGGCCGCCTTGGTAGTAAAAAACGGCTCGAAAATTTTAAGCAGCACATCCTCGGCGATTCCCTCTCCGGTATCAGTGATCTCCACCACCACCATTTCGTCATTCATCTTGAAATAATCAGCCCTGCGATAACCGGTTTTATATCCCACTTCAGTGATTATTTTTGTATAAACTTTTATATACAACTCTTTTGTTTCTGCCTTTTCCATGGCACCCACGGCATTGTCCACAATATTTAAAAGAACCTGGCTTATCATGTTGCGGTTTCCGGCTACTTTTAACAAATTGCCCTGATATTGCTTCAATACCCGAACACCTGTTTTCCTGATCCGGTGAGCGGCAAGCGAAAGGACCTCATCTGTCAAAACGCAGATATCCATCGGTTCTATCAAAAACTCGGTTTTCCTTGAAAATTTCAGGACATCGTCAATAATCACATTTGCCCGGTCTATGGCACTGTAGATTTTTTCTATGGACTCGTTTGCGGAAGTATTCTGATCCGGCATGATGTTTTCCAGATAATCAACCCCCATGGAAATTATCTCTAAGGGATTTCTGATTTCATGAGCTATGCCTGAAGCAAGGCGGCCCAGGGCGGCCATTTTGTCTTTTTGAATGAGCTGATCCCTGGTTTCACGCAATTTTTCATAGGCCTGCCGAAGCTCCTCTTCCTTTTTTACACGTTCTGTGATGTCTTTTGACATTACCCCCACGGCAAAGACCCTGTTTTTTGATCGGTCAAAAATAGGACTCAGTGTATGCGAAAGCCACTGACCAAGCCGCGAATCATAGGATTCAAACTGAACCGGCTTTCCGTGTTCAAATACCTCGTCTACGCTTTTCTGGAAAGCTTCGGCCTCTTCCGGCTCATGAAAGCTTGACAGGGGCATGCCAAGCATTGAAAGCTCGTCTTTAAAACCGTAGGCTTCATAAAGTTTGGGGTTTGCGGATAAATATTCACCCGAAAGTCCCAAAGTAAATAAAAAAACATCAGAAGCCTCAAAAAGCAGCCTTGAGCGTTCCTGTTCCTCATAAATGCTGCGTTCCCTGTCGCGGAGGGCGGCCGAAACTATGAAACCATAAAACATCGCAACAACAATTATAAAGGGCAGGCGCAGCAGGTAGCTGATGGCCATTTCTCCGGACAGATAACCGTTTTGATACAAAAGCCATCCATACAGACCCGTAAAAATCATTACATTGACCATAAGGTAATGAAATCGCGCACCAAGACTTGCCAGGCATATGACTAAAAAATAGACAAGATACAGATCCGTTCCCACAAGGCCGGCAATATAAATCCCGCATGCAATGAGCAGGGTATCAAAAAGGACAAAAAGAAAAAATATTCGACCGCTTTCAAAATACTGTTCAGGTACGCGGTATAGTACAAGGTTGGTAAAAAAATAAAATGCAATAAACGCAAATCCCGGATACTGGGAATCGCCTCTTGAAGGCGTAAAAATAATAACATATGCAATGGTAATGATCACCAGCAGTCTGATGATAAAAACCAACTGCTTTCTTGTTAATTCTCGGTCCATCGATTAAAATTCCTGTCATTAGGATAATTTTTTTACATTACCCGGAGAGTCCTTATTTTTCAAGGGATTTAACGAAAATGCGGTTATCCGGGACAATTTAATACAGAACGACAGTCTTATAATAATTCATCGGGAATTGCCCCGCAGCTTCTGTGCAGGCTTGACCCGCGGACGGTTTGCTGGTAATTGTAAAGAATGTACCGGGAAAACTATATAAATTCCTTGCGCATTGAAATGGTGGAAATGGTCAGGGACCAACTCTCTCCTGCTGCTCTGAAATACGGGTATGCAGACGTTTCCCTGGAAAGCACCATCAAGTGGCGCCCGCTGGTACTCGTGGTAGGAAACTACTCCTCCGGCAAATCCACACTGATAAATGAATTTCTGGGTGCGGACATTCAGGCTGTAGGCCAGGCACCCACAGACGATTCATTTACAGTGATCACGTGGGGCGAGGACGGGGCGAACAGTGAGGAAATAAGCGTAATCGAGGAAAGGGACGGAAAGTATCTTTTAAACAACCCTGACTATCCGTTTGAAATCTTAAAGAAACACGGCCACAGATTTGCTTCTCATTTCCGGCTGAAAAAGGTTAATTCACCTTTTCTGCGCAACCTGGCCCTTATCGACACCCCGGGCATGCTTGATTCCATCACGGAACGGGACAGAGGCTACGACTACCAGGATGTGATAGGGGATATGGCCCAGCTGGCAGACTTGGTTCTTGTTATGTTTGACCCCCACAAAGCCGGCACAGTTAGAGAAGCTCACACCAGCCTGCGCGAAACAATTTCGGCACGCACATTTGAGGATCGGGTACTTTTTGTTTTAAACAGAATAGACGAATGCGCCTCATTAAGCGACCTGCTGCAGGTATACGGCACCCTTTGCTGGAATCTCTCCCAGATAACAGGCAGAAAAGACATCCCTCCCATTCATTTGACCTATTCCTCAAGGGCGGCCGGAAATGCTGATTCTGAAAAATCAGATTCCCGGATGTTTCTCTATTTGCTGCAGAATCAGAGAAAAAAGCTAAAAGAAGGAATCCTTGATGCACCACGAAGACGCCTTGACAACCTGGCCACATTTATTGAAACCCATTCAGAAAGACTGGACCAGCTTCTCGAAGCCCTTACAACCCATCGCAGTCGCTTTGTCAAATTCAGATTCAAGGCGGCTGCCACGGGTTTCCTGATTGGCCTTATTTGCGGCGGGACAGCAGTGTTTGGAGGAATGGCGGCAGGGGTACTGGGCTCTTTTGCTGATCCACTCTCAATCTCAGCCGGCATTGGATCTTTTGCGTTGTTTCTGCTGTTCTGGTTTCTGATTCCCATGCGTTTTTTCAGCAGAATATTTCATCACAGAGCCTTAAAGCACATTGACGGAATAATTCCGCTTGAAAACCAGACAAGAAAAGACACCTGGCAGGTTGTCAGTCCGATTGCATATCGATACATACAGAAAACCGGCAGCCGATATTCCCTGCGATTCGTTCGTCAGGACTATGAAAAGACCCACAGGATTTATACACAAGGCGCCAGAGAAATCCGAAAAGCGTTAAATGAACTTTCAAACATGAAACCTGACCAGGCTGTATACGACGGTCTTTCAGCCCCGATACGCGATTTTGGCACACAGCCCGAGCCACTTGACGCAGATAGCCCGCATAACCAGCAATATCGAAAAAACCCGGTTGCAGAAAAAAAATGAGCGGCTGCATAACCGCCATCACCCCTCAGAAAAAAAACAGTAATCGCTGCAGCATTTTTATTGATTCAGCTTATGCATTTTCAGTTTCTGAAAAGATCGCATCCGCCCTGCGGGTCGGCGCGCATATTTCTGATTCGCAGATAAAGAGGCTTAAAGCCGAGGATGAGCCCGAGTATGCATTTTCCAGGGCTCTGCATTACCTTAAGTACCGGCCCCGCAGTAAAAAAGAAATAAGAGAGTATCTTGAAAAAAAAAGGTTTTCCGAAGCAGGCATAGCAAATGTTCTAAAACGTCTTGAAAATTACCGCTACGTTGATGATGAGCAGTTTGCCCGCCTATGGATTGAAAACAGGAGCCGTCACAGGCCCCGTGGAGAATTCGCCCTGCGCTACGAACTAATACAAAAAGGTATTGAAGAAACCATTATAGACCGGATGCTTTCCGGCTTTCATGAAAAAGAACCTGCGTGGCGTGCGGTTTTACCCAGGCTCAAACAATGGGAAGGTCTTGATCCGGTTAATCTAAAAAAAAAGATCTACGATCATCTAAGACGGCGGGGCTTTTCATTTCAAACATGCCAGGACGTCTTTGAAGAAGCCGTCAAACACCTCGGCATAAGATAACCTACTTTGGATTTCCGGGCTGACCTGAATTTACCCGCCTGTTATGCAGGCTTTCTCTTTAGGAATTCTCCGGCCAGAGATGCAAAATCCCGGGCTCCATTGCTTGTACTGCGATAGAAAACCACTGGCCTGCCTGCCTCGCTGCTTGCTGCAATGGTGGTATTGCTTCTTACCACTGTATCATAAAGCAAGTGTTGATAGCGGTTATCCGAGTTTAAGCGCTCCAGAATCATGCGGCTGACCCTGGTCCTCTGGTCGTAAAAGGTTGCAACCAGACCGGAAATCTTCAAATCCGGGTTTATTTCCTCTGCCACTGCATCAACTGTATCAAAAAGATCCTCCAGGGCCCGGAATGCATAAGGGTGGGTCTGGCATGGTACCAGCACTTCACTGCAGGCTGCAAAAACGTTTATGGTCAAAAGTGAGAGACTTGGAGGGGTATCCATTAAAACCATGTCATAATCATTTATCAGCCCGCTGACAGCGGTTTTTAACCCCGCCTCCCTGCCCTGCCTGTCAGCAAGCTCCACTTCGGCTCCGGACAAATCTATATGAGAGGGAAGAAGTTCCAGGCCCTTCCACCTTGTAGGACGAATTGCGTCTGCAGCATTATGCCCCCCAGGGTCGGTTATCAGGTCATAGACACTTAGTTCATCTTCGCTTATTTCAACTCCCAGTCCGCTGCCGGCATTATGCTGGGGATCCATATCAACAAGCAGCACCCGTTTTCCCATCTTTGCCAACGCTGCACCCAGATTTATCACCACCGCAGTCTTGCCCACACCGCCTTTTTCATTGGCCACAGCCACAACACGCTTTTTCTCTTTTGCCATTTCCTTCTCCCTTCAATCAAAGGCCTGCCGCCGGATTCAGAAAAACCGGCTATTTTAATCCGGCTGACTGGATTTCCGCCTGAAGTGTTTTAAGCCGCAAATCAATTTTATCCAAATCAGCCATGAGCGAATCAATGATTTCAAGGGATTTTTCCCTTTCTCCCCTATCCTTTCCCGCAATCTCTCTGATTTTTGCAAAATCGGTTGAATAAGTCTGAAATCTGTAGACAAGCCAGTCATTAGTCTCGGATGCAACAGAGTCCACAATGGAAATCAGATATTGGAATTTTAAATTTTCCCTGTAATTTTTGAAATGATAAACAATGCTGTCCCTGGTCTCGCGTTTCATCCTGGCCACCCCGCTTTTAAGCGCGGAAAGATCTGCGCTTTTACCGCTTTTTGATCTTTTTGCAATTTGCTTGACCCAGTACAGGAACCTGAAGTAGCTGAGTTTCATAAATGCCTCTGTCTTCAATCCCCTGCTGTAGGCAAGGGTGGCGGTTGCGTCCGGGATTTCAATTGTATATGTCTTTTTCACCGCATCAAGGGATATGGGCGGACGATTCTGTCCCTGCGTATCCGGTTCTTTTTTGTTTTCAGGCTTTTCCTGAAATTCCTGCAGGGCATCTCTTATCATTGTTTCATAGGGAGCGGCTATGGATTCAAAATAATCCTTTATATACTCCTCGTTTTCCCTGGCAAAACGAAACAGTTTCGGATTTACTGTCTCTGCAATATATCGGTCAAGCTGCTGCTTAAAATCCTGAAAAACAGCAAAAAGAGTCTCTGCAAATCCGTTTTCTGATATCGCGGTGCGGTACCGGTCATAGGAGATACTGTAGGCTGAGATAAAATCCATGATTCCCGGCACAACCTCGCCGTGACGGATGTCGAAAAACCGATCCGCTGCCGACTTCATCTCTTTTTTTAACTGCTGGGAGGCGCCGGAAATCGTGCTGTTTATCATGGTACGGATTTTCTCGGTCTTTTTCTGCTGCTGTTTGATCCGCTTCATCAAAGCATCCGTACCTGCCGAGTCGGCAGAGAAAATCTCATGGTTCAGCTCCAGCCAGTGCCGCAAGTCCTCAGCCGTGGTGCAGAGCCTTTGAAGCTGATTGCGCAGCAGAATACCGTAGCGCTGCTCTGTGATCATATACTGGAAATCTTTTTGAAAGCGGCTTTTTTCCTTTATAGAAAATTCAGTCATCCCCGCTTCAGCCTCCCACTGGGAAAGACGCGCCTTGTCTTTTTCCGGCAGCCGGCCGCCAATTGACTTAAAAAGCGCGTGAAGGGACGAAAAAGTATATACTGCAGAAGAATCGGTTACAAGGCTAAGGTCTTCCTTTATCTTTCCATTAACCCGCTCCAGATCTGCCAGGTTCTCATGCTCGTTGAAATCAAAATTAACAACAAACACGACATTTTCCATGCCTCCAATCTGTTTTATAATCGACATGAAATTCAAATCCGCCTGCCTGATGCCGGTCCGGCTGGATATCAGATAGATAATCATATCAGAGGTGCGCAGATAGTCCTGTATCATTGCCAGATGCAGCGGGTTTGGAGAATCACTTCCCTGGCAGTCTGCAATTTCAATATTTCCGGCCAGCTCACCTGAATCTATTTCCAGGCAAAGGTCCTTTAAAAATACGGACAAATCCTCGCTTCCTGCAAAATCCTGATGCTCGTAAAATCTGTGGCCTGTAAAAGTCACAGTTTCAGGCCTTTCAGAAACCATGTCCTTTACCGCTGGATACCCCTTAAGACAGGCGCTTAAAAGAACACTGCCGACACTGCGGGTATCGTTGTTTAGCAAATGCCGGGACTCAAGATTTTTCAGACCCAGGGCGAGTTCTTCCCTGTCTGATTCTTTTCGTATATCAAAAGGCTGGGCCGATGTGCGCCAGCGGTTCGAGGCAAACAGATCAAGCGCCTGTCTGATCTCTGCATTGATTTCATCCCAGGATTTAAAGGTGAGTACCGCCCGGAGCTGATCGGAGCGCCTGACCCGCGTCACAATCGAAGTAATAACACCTGCTCCGCGCTTGAGATAATCCCCGTCGAAAAGAGCATTTATAAAAGTGGACTTGCCTGACTTGATAGTGCCCACCACCCCGGTGCGCAGCAAATCATCATCAAGCCGCTGCCTGCATCGTTGGCAGGTCCTGCGCCAGTCTGCAAACACACCCGCGGAAGCATCTGGTATGCCTGTTTCAGCCCTTCCCAGCAGCTCGCAGAGCAAACTGCTGATATCCATAAGCTCTTTTTTATATGACCGGTCTGTCATGCGGATTTCTGAAAAATATTGCGTCAAAGCAGGAACTTTAAATATCAGCAGGCTTGCACCCCGGCCTGCCCCTGCACTTTAGGCCTCTATAAAATTTTAAATATGTCAGGCGATTGCCTTATTGTCAAAGATATTCTCGGAACGGAAAAAAAACAAAACTTGTGGAAAAAACCAGTTTGTGCTATAGAGGTGTAAAATTACTTAATAAAAAGGCAGCAGACTTATGAGTCAAAACACTCCGGAATGCCCGTTATATAATCCCTTAAACTGCAAGGAATACAATAACCCCAAGCTGTGTGCATTAGTGCGTGCAGACCGGACATGCAAAAAAAAAAACAAGCACAAAAACCCGCAGCAGAAACAAAAGCAGAACCAACCAGCGCCCTGACACGCATGCGCAGACATGCCGAAAATATCTTTCAGTCCGCGATAGATTCGGTAAATGCGCAAAACTGTGTTGAAAAACACCTTGAAAGAACAGGAAACAGGTTTAAGGCCGGAAATATAGAATTTGATCTTTCAGGTTTTGAAAACATCCACGTCATTGGTGCAGGAAAAGCAACAGCCCCCATGGCCGCTGCAGTGGAATCCCTTTTGTCAGACCGCATCACCTCGGGAATTATAACGGTAAAATACAGCCACACCGCCCCCCTGAAAATTATCCGTACAATAGAAGCCGGACATCCAGTGCCCGATGAAAACGGGATGAAAGGTGCGGGCCTGATAATGGAAACAACAAAGGCCGCGCGTGAAAACGACCTTATTATCTGCCTGCTTTCAGGGGGTGGTTCGGCCCTGATGCCTCTTCCGGCCCCTGGATTAACTCTTGCAGAAAAACAGGAAACCATAAAGCACTTACTTGCCTGTGGTGCGGATATTACCGAAATCAATGCAATCAGAAAGCATCTTTCAGCGATCAAAGGCGGACAACTGGCCAGAGCCGCTGCTCCCGCGGCCATGATAACGCTTATTGTCTCGGATGTTGTTGGAGACAGCCTTGATGTAATCGCATCAGGGCCGACGGTCGAAGACACCAGCACATTTGCCGGCTGCCTGGAGACAATTAAAAAATACAGACTGGCAGACAAAATGCCTGATGCAGTTATGAAGCGTTTAAAGCGGGGGGCAGCACTGCAGGCCGACGAAACCCCAAAATCGGGAGAACTTAACCGGAACAAATTGTTTCATCTGATTGTAGCCAGCAATTTCAAGGCCCTTTGTTCGGCAGCAGGGCAGGCAGAAAACCTTGGCTACAAAACCCTTATCCTGTCTTCGCTGATCGGGGGCGATACAACAGAGGCAGCCGGTTTCCATGCAGCAGTTGCAAAACAGATTGCTGATACCGGCCATCCAGTGGCCTCGCCTGCATGCATAATCTCTGGGGGGGAAACCACGGTTAAGATTCAGGGAAACGGCCTTGGAGGCCGAAACCAGGAATTCTGCCTGGCTGCGGCCCCACAGATACAAGATCATAAAAACATAGTAATACTGTGCGCTGGAACAGATGGAACAGACGGGCCCACTGATGCAGCCGGAGCTGTTGTGGATTCAGCAACTATAAGCCGGGCCGCATCACTGGGCCTTGATGCAGCCGATTTTCTCAGGAAAAACGATTCATATAATTTTTTTAAGCAGACCGGAGAATTGCTTGTAACTGGCCCCACAGGAACCAATGTCATGGATGTACGCATCATGCTGATTGATAAGCCACCTCTTTAATACAGCACTCAAATTTCTTCGAGAAGCTTATTGGCCTCTTTTTTCCAGTAAGGATCATCTGTGAGTTCAAGCGCTTTTTGCAGAAGAGCCCGTGCTTCTCCAGCCTCTTTTCCGCCTTTGTCTATAAGCAGTTCAGCCATCCAGACCCGTGCATTAACCGATCCGGGTTTTTCAAAAAATTCTGTTTCCTGATACTCCCTGTAGTATTCCATGGCCTTGTCCTTATCATTATACGGCCAGGGCACAACCTGCCAGAAGCGGCCCAGGGCTATCATGGGGCCGCCGTGTGCAAAATTTTTGTCAATTTCATAGGCTTTCTCAAGGTTATCCTTTGTCTTGTTTTTCAGACCTTCCCTTAAGGCTGTAAACAGGCCGACGCCGTCTGAATAACTACCAGCACAAAGTCCGTAGTAATAGTGCCCCGCTGGGCTTTCAGGCTTAAGCTCGATGGCCTTTTCAGCATACTCCATGCCTTTTTTGCCGTATTCTTTGCAAATATCCTCCCATCCCGCTACTTCCAGTCTTTTGGCCAGATCAGCATAAAACCTGCACCCTCTGGCAATTTTCCAGTTTGACTCGAAACTGTCGGGATGATCGACAAGCACTTCTTCATAAATGCCGATCATTTCTTCCAGGAGTTTAAGATCCTCCTTTTCAAAAAGGACATCAGGATCCTGCATCACCTGCTCGGCTTTCTCAAGCATTTCCGTCTCGATTTTTTCAATATTCTTTTCATTCTTTTCAGAAGTTTCAGCAGCGGATGCAGGCGCCGGTGGATTCAGCAATAAATGGCCCGCAAATAAAACCGGAAACAGGAGCATTACACAAAAAAACGTTTGTACTTTCATGGAACCCCTCCTTTTAACGAATGTTCGCAGATCAGCCGTTTGATATAATTTTACTTTATCCCTTGTATAAAAAAAAGACAATTCTTATCAAAGGAGGTATCAAAGGAGGGTTTCCGGATTTTTTTAAAATACAAAAAACAGGGGCCTGTTAAAAGCCCGTGATGCGGTATCCCTGGCCCACCAGATTTCCATCCGCTGGGCTCTGTCGCGTTATGGCACAAAAAACCGATTTCTTTCCATCGGCATTACGGCCGGGGACTATTCAGTGCTGGACAATTACCTGTTGCCTATTCTAAACGCAAAGCTTCCAGGCGATCCCATCATCCGGGTAACCGACTATGTCCGGCAATGCCTTCTTATCAATGACATCAGGGCTTTTCTATGTCAAAAGCCTCATGAAACGACTCTTTTCAACGGAGAGACCCTTACCATCTGGTGGATCGTAGCATTCTGGAGCACTCTTTACTTTGATTTTATTCCAGAGCTGCTCGAAGATTCAATACTGAAAGACAACCCTGAATCCAGAGAAAGCCTGTCGCGCCTTCTCTTCTATCAGGCAACGTTCCCTGATGAAGCAGAAAAAAAAGAAACAAATGCGGTTACAATCTTTTTGAGCAGGCCTCATAACGCAATGCTGGGCCTTGAAATAGCCAAAACCCTTTATTACAGAAGAATGTTTAGAGAAGCCATGGAAATTCTGCGCATTGTCCTTAGCATCAACCCAACGGATTTAACAACGCGCTCACTGCGGCTCGCTCTTTTCCGAAACCTGGCACTAAGCGCTCCTTCACACGCGGCTTTAGAAAAAATGTTACGGCTGGCAGATCAAGAGGCTTTGTATGTCGAGGCAAACA
Source organism: uncultured Desulfobacteraceae bacterium (assembly GCA_964626455.1). Taxonomy (GTDB): domain Bacteria; phylum Desulfobacterota; class Desulfobacteria; order Desulfobacterales; family Desulfosalsimonadaceae; genus Desulfosalsimonas. The sequence continues at coordinate 15,988 of CAZVFQ010000065.1, forward strand.
TTCCCTGGCAGTCAGAGGATTTTTATAGCGAATTGGGATTTTATACCAGTTGCTACAATCGCAACTGCCAAAAGAACCATTTCAATACTCAAAACCGCCCGGGACATTGCAAGACAGGCGGTTGATAACGAGGTTTGCATTTACTCGTTTACAAGAACCTATGGTGAAATAATTCCCCCGGAAGAATATATAGAGCATATGGAAAAGGCAATCAGCATGATCGAGCAAAAAGCCGGGCCGAACCTTTATAACCGGCCGGATGAAGAGATTATTAATATGAAAGGCGAAAAATCGTCATTGCTGCTGACATTGAATTTTTAACCCATGCAAAACCGCAGATCAGCTTCGCAAGGCTTGATGTGTGCAGACAGTGACAGCAGAATATTAATTTGATCATTCTTTTATCAGGCTTTCCGGCTGCCGCGAACCGAATTCAATTGTGCCGCCTTAAAAGACGCTCCATAAGGCACTGCCAGCCTTACCCCTTTAAAAGGCCTCACAATAATGCTGAAATGCCTGGCCTTTGCGCTTTTTTCAAGCAGGACTTCGCCTATACCTGATATATGGACTGTTTTGGATTCCTTCATTGCACGGAAAAAATTCCCTGAGGCAGGATGATAATCTTTTGGAGGCGTTAATTTGAGATGGAGGCGGAAACCCGGATTCGAACCGGGGAGCGGCCCCGTAAAATCTAAATCGCACCCTTGTCTGGCAAAAAAGTGGCAAAAAAATTAAACACGACTTTTGGCTTCAGACCCTTTAATAATAACCCTCCTCTTTTACCACTCCTGTTACATACCTAGATTGCATCCATGAATCACCAAACCCACAAAACCAATCCCACAATAATTAACATTGACGGCAGCGTAACGTTGATTATTCAGAAAAATTTGTTGTCATGTGTATACACTTTACCCGGACCCCTTGTCGATTTAAAGAAAGAAGGACACAGATAATAATTTTTAGCCATCCGGATAAAAAAAGAAAAAAGGTTTCTAAAGGTAAACATTGTTATGTCGGCAAAACTTGAATCCATAGGTTTTTCTGTTTATACTCACAGCCTTGTGCCGGCAAACGACGGGGGCATCAGTCTGGGCCAGGCTGTTTGCGCCGCTGCAAAAATGCGATAGGTCGCCATGGAACACAAGGATCAGTACAGTGACGGCAAACTTTGCGCCGGGCTTGCCGGGCAGATTACATCAATCATTGAACTGGCCGACATGCCGGATGCAATTCTGGCCACCTTTGGCGATCTCATGCGCGTGCCGGCCACCGGTTCCTCCCTTGAGAAAGAAAAAGCCAAAGGAAAAGACATCCGGATGGTATATTCCACCATGGACGCCCTGGCGCTGGCCCGGGCCAACCCGGACCGCCAGGTGGTGTTTGCCGGCGTGGGCTTTGAGACCACTGCGCCCACAAACTGGTGCCACCGGCACTTGAAGCCCTGATGGGGCTTTCCGG
>CAZVFQ010000066.1:0-17260 GCA_964626455.1 uncultured Desulfobacteraceae bacterium
GCATTTGCTGAATTTTTCCCGAAAACGCTCAATGTCGCTTCAAAAACCAACCCCGACCTTGGACTTCCTTGGAAGTGTTCCCCCCGGCCATAAACAGCCCGGGACCGAGCTATAACAGTAACTTTTTTTGAAGTTACTTAGAAGTCAATTTTGAAATGGCAAAGTAAAAAGTCCAAGATCTGCGTTGCGCTGCATCCCTGCGGAATTTCACGTACGATTAACTACGCTGCATTCCTCGGGATTTGCGCGCCTTGATCTTGAACTTTTTACTTTGCCATCAGTAATTATCAATTCAGCTTTTTTCTGGGGTGTATTTCATGAAAGCAGCAGTGTTAAGGGGTCCTGAAATTATAAGGACAGAGACAGTCGATGATCCTGAGGTGCCTGATGACGGTATTGTAATTCGCGTCAAGGCTTGCGGTGTTTGTGGCTCAGACCTGCACGTATACAAAGACGGAGAGCCCGAAGGAACCGTATTCGGCCATGAATTCAGCGGAGATGTTGCTGAAGTGGGCAAAAACGTGGAAGGCATAAAGCTCGGAGAGCGGGTAACAGCCGCAGGGTTCCGTCCCTGCGGCTGTTGTTTCTGGTGCGGGCAGGGCAGGTTCCACCGCTGCTCCGATCCGCAGCTTACCGGATATCAGCTTCCAGGCGCTATGGCCGAATACGTGTCTATTCCCGTTGCCATTGCCGGACAGACAGTGTTTAAGCTTCCGGATGAACTCTCATATGAAGACGGCGCTTCTGTGGAGCCGCTTTCCATTTCCTTTTTCTCTGTAAAAAGGGGCAGGCCCAAAGAAGGCCAGACCGCAGCAGTCCTGGGCCTCGGTGTAATCGGAATAAATGCCGTACAGACTCTTAAAGCAATGGGCGTATCCAGGGTTCTGGCAAGCGGACGAAGGGTGCCCAGGCTGGAAGCAGCGGAAAAATCCGGTGCCGACCTTGTGATTGACGCTGCCCGTCAGGATGTGATCTCTGACATAATGGAGGCGACTTCAGGAATGGGGGTGGATTTGGTTGTTGAATGCGCCGGATCACCAGTTACATTTGCTCAGTCAACGGAAATGGTCAGGGGCGGGGGTACAGTACTGCTGGTGGGTATTTTCGAACAACCTTTTGCGTGGGATCCCATGCAGGTAATCCGCAAAAATATCAGCCTGGTGGGATGTTTGGGAGGAAATTTTCCCGGAGCAATCGATCTGATAAGTTCGGGCAGGGCGGCTACGGATTTTCTTATAACCCACAGGTTTTCACTGGACGAGGCTGATCAGGCTTTCAGGGCCCAGCTCAAAGACCAGAACGCCATAAAAGTCATGATTATTCCTTGAAAAATGAAACATTTTTATCACGGAGGGCGACTATGTTAGGTAAACAAAAGGCATTTAATATCAGGGAAGTAGAGAATCTGCTGACATCTCCGGAGCCGAGTGTGGCTCTTTTGCCGATTTCAGCGATTCGGGAATCAGACCATGCATTTTTCTGGGGCGCTTTTTTTCTGGCAATTGCCACGGGTCTGTTTGGATGCGCCGCTGCCCTTTATGCCACAGACTATTCACACATGCCGTTTATCATGATGATTCAGGCCTTTGGCGCAATATTTTTTATTTTTTTTGCGGCTTTTATAATAAGGGGGCTCCAGATCCGCAGAAAATCCAGGGCACATGAAAGGCGCAGATTCCCGCGAGAACTGGTTTATCCCGAGGCTGTTGACGGAAGATATGGTGACGGTGCGGGTTTTTCCAGGCTCCAGGAGAGCATCAGCAGGGAATTCGGAGACGGGAATCCAAGAACAAGAGAAGAAGTGATCGGGGTTTTGTCGCGCATGTCAACAGAAGAAGTGGATGTAGGAACACTTAATCAGGTAGTAAACACCCTTGTTGATGCCGGCCTGTTTACTGAATCGGAAAGCGACGGCCGCAAAGTGCTCACGTATAACACAGGAGCAGCGGCATAAAGAAAGGATCTGTCGGGTCAGATATGTTGCTGTTTTAGTGACCGGGGTCTTTAATATTAAGAAGGTAAGGTCAATGAGCATTCTTATGGAAATCAGGCGATATAAGAAAGCCGGCATGCATATCATGCAATAAATGCCTCGAGGCCCTGCGAAAAGGACAATTTCTTCACTGCGTCCAAGCCCTGAGGCGTGAGGCTTGAAATTAAATAATCCGCACCGTTTTCTCTTGACGCAACCATACGTCTCTTATAGGAATGAGGCAATAATTGGCAAGAATTATAAAATCATAAATGGAGTTTCTTATTATGAACTGGGACTGGGAAAAGCTCCAGCAGCGCCAAAAGGAGCGCAACAAATCGGGCGGAGGTATAGGCGGCGGGGGCCGTCCTCCTCAGTTTGATGATATTATCAACAAATTCAAAGAATTTAAATTTTCCAAAAGCTGGATTTTGATAGTTGTCGCGATTCTGGTCATTGCCATAGGATCGACAATGGTCTATACAGTGCAGACAAACGAGGTTGGCGTAATACAGCGTTTTGGGAGATTTATCCGGATCACGCAGTCAGGGCTTCACTTCAAGCTGCCCGCGGGAATCGAAAATGTCACAAAGGTCAAGACAAAGCGTGTTTACACGGAACAATTCGGCCTTAAGCCGGATGATCTTAAAAAGTCTTCTGATTTCGGGGTGAGCCGTGATGAAATCGAGGTAGCAATGATGCTTACCGGAGACCTCAATGTTGGCTTGGTGCCCTGGATCGTGCAATACAGGATAAAGGATCCGTATAATTATCTGTTTAAGGTCGCTGATGTCCGCCAGTTGATAAGGGATATGTCTGAAGCCTCAATGCGGCTGGTGGTGGGAGATCGCAGCATCAACGAGGTTATCAGCAGACGCCAGGAGATCGCGGCTGATGCCGCAGTAACCCTGCAGAAGGATCTTAACGAGGCTGAAACCGGAATAGAGGTTGCAACCGTGGAATTGGGCAACACCAATGTGCCTGAACCCGTGCAGGATTCATTTAACGAAGTTAACCGCGCGGTGCAGGAAAGAGAGGAAATGATTTACCAGGCCCGAAAGGATTACAACCAGGTTATCCCCAGGGCCAGGGGGCAGGCTGAAAAGACTGTCGAGGCGTCCAAAGGATATGCTTTTAACAGAATTAACAGCGCAGAGGGTGATGCCTCAAGATTTGTCTCCAGATATGAAGCCTATAAGGAAGCCCCGGATGTAACCCGCAGAAGGCTTTACCTTGAAATGATGGACGAGGTTATGCCCAGGCTCGGTGAAAAGTATGTGGTGGATTCCAGGCAGGACAGTCTTTTGCCGCTTTTAAATCTCGGATTGAAAAAAGGTGCACAAAATGCAGGCCAATAAATATATCGCCATAATTGTAGTCGTAATAATCGCAGGAGTGGTTTTTTTTTCATCGGCCTATAGGGTCGATGAAACCGAGCAGGTGGTAATCACTCAGTTCGGCCGTGTAATCGGAGATCCTGTCACAGAGCCCGGTCTCAACTTCAGGGTGCCCTTTGTTCAAAAGGCCAATTACTTTCCAAAAAACATTCAGGCCTGGGACGGAGACCCGGGCCAGATTCCAACCCTGGACAAAACTTATATATGGGTTGATACATTTTCCCGCTGGAGAATTGTCGATCCGGTGGCGTTTTTAAGAACAGTCACAGACATTACCAGCGCTATGGGCAGGCTTGATGATATTATCAACCCTGCTGTAAGAAACGTGGTTACATCCCATGAACTCATAGAAACAGTGCGTACCAGCAACCGGGAGATGAGAACCCTGGACCAGGAGGAAATGGAGGATGTAAAGACCGAGGCCATCAAAGAAGTGGTTGAAGAAGAGGAAGAAGAAAGAAGACAATACAACGTGAAAGTCGGCAGGGCCGCACTTACCAAGATGATGCTTGCAGAAGCACAGCCCAAGCTTGACAAGTTCGGCATTGAAATCATTGACGTGAAAATAAAGCGTGTCAATTATGTGGAAGGGGTCCGCGAGTCGGTATATAACCGCATGATTGCCGAACGCAAGCAGATGGCGGAAAAAATCCGTTCCATAGGCGAAGGAGAGAAACGCAAGATCGAGGGTGACAAGGAAAGGGATCTTCTTGAAATTCAGTCTTCAGCCTATAAAAAGGCCGAAGAGATCAAGGGGGACGCAGATGCCAAGGCCACAAAAATCTATGCTGATGCCTTTGGCAGAGACCCGGAATTTTATTCTTTCACCAAGTCCCTGGAGGTTTACTCGGATTCGCTGGAAGGCGCTGACCTGGTGCTTTCCACTGATTCAGAATTCCTGCGATATATAGAAGATTTCAACTCTTCTGAAAAAGCGCAAACCAGATAACAGAAGGCAGGCAAAAACCCGGGAAAAACAAGCTTGTTTTTCCCGGGTTTTTTCATACACGAGCCGACGGGTATCATTTTCTACTTCCCTTTTCGTCTCTGGTGTCTTGTCCGTGCCAGTAACTTGCGGTGCTTATGTTTCCGCATTTTTTTCCTGCGCTTCTTAATTACACTGCCCAACTGGTGATCACCCCCTTTAGTATAAATTTTTCATATCTACTTGTATATCACATTAAAATAACATATATTCAAATAAGTGTCCACAGTTTTTCCGATTGCTCGGGGATTGCCGGTGAAATTCAATAAAGATCAAATGGGAGTGGTCAGCCGGGCAGTGGCCACGGCAGAAGATCTTGTCAGCGATTATTACAAGCTGTCAGCCACCCAGATGCGTCAGCTCAATTATGATATTAAAACTGCTGCTGATCTGGGAGAGCATGAGACGGTTTCTGATCATTTCGCCCAGATTGTGCGCTATAGTGCCCAAAAGCCGAATTCGATGCTTTTGACTGATGCGGATGATTTCTACAAGATATGTCTGCAGGATCATTCTATTTTGTCTGTGGTGCAGCGTTTTGCAGATATAGCGCTCTATCCTTTTCTTTTATATATTATCTGCCATGAACTGGTCCACGTAGTAAGATTCAGACGATTTCAACAGAGATTCTCAGTGCCTGACGAGCATAGACAGGCCGAGGAGATCCGTGTTCACAGGATAACTCATCAAATCCTTGCGCCTAAACAAATTGCGGGAATAAAGCCGGTATTCGGCTTTTATGAGGGCTGGCATACGGCCGGCAACGACATGGAGCGATAAAAGCGGCCCGCAGCGTTAAAAAAATTTCTTTGCCCGTCTTGACAACTCCGAATTATGAACTATATTGATTACGATCATAACGAAGGCCCCAACAACGAGGTATCATTCTGAAAACAGGAGAGATTTCAGCGATGCCAATATATGAGTACCAATGTTCGAAATGCGGCAGGGTGCATGAAATTCTGCAGAAAATGTCAGATGAACCCCTGTCTCAATGCCCTGACTGCTCCGGGGCATTACATAAGCGAATTTCCCAGTGTGCTTTTCATTTGAAAGGAACCGGTTGGTATGCGACAGATTATGCCAACAGTTCCAAAACGTCTTTATCTTCCGGCAGAAAGGAAGAATCCAAGCCGAAGGAACCGGCGACTGCTGAGGCAGCAAGCACAAAAAGCAGCGGCACCGGCGCAAGTACAAACCAGGACTGATATAGCCTGCGCGCCTGCCTGTTGGCCGGGCGCAAAAAAGCTGACGGCGCCTATGGAAGTTGCAAAATAGCTCTATATCCGGACTCAGGTTGCGGTTTATAGTTTGAATTTACGTATTGTTACTTTTAAAAACCATCAATGAAAACCGGTAGAAATCAAAAAAGGAGAAGTGGGCAATGAAGATCAAACCGTTGAATGATCGCATTCTGGTAAAACGCCTGGAAGAAGAATCCAAAACAAAGGGCGGAATAATCATTCCGGACAGTGCAAAGGAAAAACCGGCCCAGGGAGAGGTAATGGCGGTCGGTGACGGCAAGCTAAACGATGACGGCAAGCGTGTGCCCCTGCAGGTGAAGGCAGGCGACCGGGTGCTGTTTGCCAAGTATGCAGGCACCGAAGTCAAGATCGAAGACGAGGAGCATCTTGTCATGCGGGAAGACGATGTGCTTGGAATTATTGAGAAGTAGACGCGCATACTAGAAACCAAGATGGAATAAAAAAGAACTGGAGGGAAATCAATATGACGGCAAAAGAGATAAAGTACGGGTATAAGGCCCGTGAAAAGATGCTAAACGGTGTAATCAAGCTTGCTGACGCGGTGGCGGTAACTCTCGGCCCCCGTGGCCGGAATGTGGTTATTGAAAAGTCCTGGGGATCTCCAACTGTTACCAAGGACGGCGTAACAGTTGCCAAGGAGATCGAACTTGAAGATAAATTTGAAAACATGGGCGCTCAGATGGTAAAGGAGGTTGCCAGCAAGACAAGCGACATGGCCGGCGACGGTACCACTACAGCCACTGTGCTGGCCCGTTCCATATATTCAGAAGGCCAGAAACTTGTTGCTGCAGGCAACAATCCAATGTCTATAAAACGTGGCATTGAAAAAGCAGTGGAGGCTGCTGTAAAAGAGCTGGCAAATCTGAGCCATCCGGCAAGCGAGCAGCGTGAAATTGCACAGATCGGGACCATTTCCGCAAATAATGATGAGACAATCGGCAACATCATTGCCGAGGCCATGGAAAAGGTCGGCAAGGAAGGCGTCATAACTGTTGAAGAAGCCAAATCCATGGAAACCACCCTGGAGGTGGTCGAAGGTATGCAGTTTGACCGGGGTTACACATCCCCGTACTTTGTCACCGACGCTGAAAAGATGACCGTGGATCTGGAAGATGCCTACATTCTTATCAGTGAAAAGAAAATCGGCAATATGAAGGACCTGCTTCCTATTCTGGAGCAGATTTCAAGGATGAGCAAACCGCTTCTCATCATAGCCGAAGATGTTGAGGGCGAGGCTTTGGCTACGCTGGTGGTAAACAAACTGCGCGGAACACTAAACGTGGCTGCTGTCAAGGCGCCGGGCTTTGGCGACCGCCGCAAGGCCATGCTCCAGGATATAGCAATTCTGACCGGAGGCCAGGTGATATCCGAGGATGTGGGGCTGAAGCTGGAAAGTGTCACGGTCGATGATCTTGGACGGGCCAAACATGTCTCCATTGACAAGGACAACACCACCATAGTCGACGGTGCAGGCTCCAAGCAAGATATTGAAAAACGGGTCAAACAGCTTCGCGCCCAGATCGACGAGACTGATTCGGACTATGACCGCGAAAAACTCCAGGAAAGACTGGCCAAACTTGTCGGCGGGGTCGCTGTGATCAACGTTGGAGCAGCCACTGAAACCGAAATGAAGGAAAAGAAAGCCCGTGTGGAAGACGCCTTAAACGCCACCCGCGCAGCGGTGGAAGAAGGAATTGTGCCCGGCGGCGGTGTAGCTCTTGTGCGCTGCATACCGGTGTTAAAAAAGCTTGATCTTGGAACTGAAAAGCAGTTGGGAGTAAATGTGGTTGTAAGGGCCATGGAAGAGCCTTTGCGCCAGATAGCAACCAATGCCGGCTATGAGGGCTCAGTGGTTATAGACCAGGTCAAGAAGGAAAAAGATTCAAACGGATACAATGCAGAAACCGGCAAATTCGAGGACCTGCTGAAAGCCGGCGTAATTGACCCGACCAAGGTGGTGCGTTTTGCACTGCAGAATGCCGCAAGCGTGGCATCCCTGATGCTGACCACCGAGGCCATGATCGCTGAAATCCCTGAAGAAAAGGGAGAAGGCGGCATGGGTGCCGGCGCCGGTATGGGCGGCATGGGAGGCATGGGCGGTATGGGCGGCATGATGTAGCCGTCACGCAGCCTTTGCGAACCTTGCCAAATCTAGTTTTTATGATATACAATAGCGCCCCTATGCATAATAAAATGCACGGGGGCGTTTTTCATTTCTCGACTTCTGCGGGGTGTTGTTTTTTCTGGCATTACCATTGTTCTTGACACCGATGGTAGATCTCGGGTAATTAGTGCCTGAACCATATTAATAATTGAAATAAAAGAGGCGTTTCATGGGTCCTGATTCTTTAAACGTTGTTGCCATGGTTATGAATGCCGGGCTGATGGTGAAATTTGTAATTTTTCTTCTTCTGGCATTCTCTGTGGCAACCTGGGCGATAATTTTTATCAAATACATACAGGTACGCAGGGCATATAATGAATCCGCGTTTTTCATAGAATATTTCTGGAAAACCAGGGATTTTTCCAATGCCTTTGCCAAGGCAAAGCAGCTTCGTTACAGCCCGGTTGCCAGGATATTCAGGATCGCGTACCTGGAGTTAAAGAAGTTAAATCGTTTTGCGGCAACTTCAGGCCAGTCCCAGGAAAGCGCCGCTGCTTTTTCAGCCAGAAAATCAACGGGTGTGGAAACAGTGCGCCGTGCCTTGAACCGATCAGTGACAATGGAGAGCATGCGCTTGATACAGTTGGTTCCGTTTCTGGCTACTACCGGCAACATTTCGCCTTTTATAGGGCTTTTCGGTACGGTATGGGGAATTATGAATTCGTTTCACGGAATTGCCTACCAGAGAGGGGCTACCAGCCTTGCAGCGGTGGCCCCGGGTATATCCGAGGCTCTTGTTGCAACAGCCGCCGGTCTTGCCGTGGCAATTCCGGCCGTGATCGGATATAATTATTTTACACAGAAGATCCGTATACTTGAATCAGAGATGGAAAGTTTTTCATCTGATTTCATCAATATCATAGAAAGTGACTACCTTGCATCCCGGGAGGCCGCAAAGTGATGACCAACCGCGACAAGGATTCTCTGCTCTCTGATATCAACGTCACGCCTTTTGTGGATGTGATGCTGGTATTGCTCATTATTTTTATGGTGGCCGCGCCCATGATGGTCCAGGGCGTGGGTGTTTCCCTGCCGGAAACAAAAACTGCAGACCAGCTTGATGCAGAGCAGGAACCACTGGTGATAAGCATTAATAAAGATTCCAAGGTGCTGATCAATGACAATGAGGTCGGCACTGACATGCTCGGAGAAAAGCTGGAAAGAATTTTTGAAAACCGGGCTTCCAGGGAAGTTTTTTTAAAAGCAGATAAAAGCGTGCCTTACGGCCGGGTGGTCATGGTGATGTCCGAGATCAAAAGCTCCGGAGTTGAAAAGCTTGGAGTGGTAACCACCCCGACCGCGGACGCCGAAGAGACAGAAAAGGACTGATCTGACCTGAAATGACCGGCAAAAAAAGTCAGTCCCAGGCAGTTGAACTCTACGGGGCAGAACTGCGCCCTTCTTTCTGGGCGACCTGTGTGGTTGCATCCCTGTTTATCCACCTGGCTGTGGTCGTTGTTGTTGTATTTTCACCATGGGGCGGCTCGGAAGCTGAATGGATAAGGCCGGATGAATCAATAGATGTGGATCTGGTTTCTTTTAATCCGGAAGTCCCGGGCCCTCCGGGGAAGGACGGTTCAGGAGGCGAAGCCGAGGACTCTGCGGCCGCCCCTGAGGATATCGGAGCCACTGAAGACAGCGGGGCCGAAAAGATCCCTTCTGAAACCAGGGAGGATGAAACCAGGGAGGATGAAGCCAAGGTGATATCTGCCAAAAAAGGTAGCAAAAAGCAACTCCCGAAGGATTACGAATTAAAAATCCCCGCCTCTGACGTAAAAAGCTCCCTGAAGAAAAAGACGTTTGATCCTGATAAGATAATAGCAGATGCTGTAAGCCGCGTGGAGGAGGAGTCAAAAAGACAAAGGCCCAGATCGCTGGAGGATCGAATCGCCAGGCTTCGGGGGGAAGTCGGGGAAGAAGACTACAGGGAACGCCTTAAAGGGCGGGAGGGCGAGTCCACCGGAGGAGCGTCTGCCGATGATTTGAGCGCAATAGAGATATACCAGGCAGAGGTCGCGGTTTTAATGAAACGCAACTGGGCATTTTCGCCGGATATGGCCGGCGAGTCAGCCAGGGGCCTTGAAACTAGGCTGGTAATAGAGATAATGTCTGACGGAGAAATAGCTGAGATATGGTTTGAGAAGCGTTCCGGCAATGCTTATCTGGATGAATCAGCCTACAGAACTGTAATGAAGGCAAGCCCCTTGCCGCCATTGCCTGAGGGGCGCTCACAGTATCACTTGGTGCTCGGTTTTACGCCGAGCGGATTGACCAGGTAGAAATTTTGCCTTAAAACCGGGTGCGTCAAAAACATTTGTTTTAATTACAGGACGGTTTTCATGAACAGTTTACCCAGGCTTTTTTTTATAATAACGATTTTTGCAGCTGCGGTGTTATTCTTTCCTTATTCTGGCATCTGTCAGTCTGAATATGATTATATCAATATCAGCGAGCCCTTCACAAACAAGATCCCCATAGCCCTCCCGATGTTTAAAGCTTTGTCTGAAGGCGACACAGAAAACAAGGCTGCGGTTGATTCAGCCGAGATGGTCCAGCAAGCCCTTTCTTATACCGGTTATTTTAAGATGGTGGACAGAAAAGCCTTTCTTGTAGATCCTGAAAATCAGGGAATAACAGAACAGGAGATTAATTTTAAGAACTGGAGAGATATCGGCGCCGAACTGCTTATTACGGGCGGTGTGCGCAGGAAGGCCGAAGTCCTGCAGATTGAATTCCGTTTGTTTGATCCGTTTAGAGAAGAGTTGGTGCTGGGAAAGCGTTATACGGGCAGCGAGTCGGATCAACGGCGGATGGTGTTAAAATTCTGCGGGGAGGTGGTTAAGAGGCTTACAGGAAGAACCGGACTTTTCCAAAGCCGGATCGCCTTTATCGGAGATGAAGGCGAGGGCAAAGCCGTATATGTCTGCGATTTTGACGGCAAAAACGTAAGACGCATCACAACGCCGCAGGAAATCGTTGTTTCTCCGTCATGGTCTCCGGACGGCCGGTTTATTTCTTATACAGCCTATCTGGATGAGCATCCTAACATCTATGTATATGATTTGAGTTCCGGTCTGCAGGAAGTATTTGCCGCTTATGAAGGGATAAATCTTACGCCTGCCTGGCGGCCTGATCAGCCCGGAATGGCTGCGACACTTTCGTTTGAGGGAGACGAGGAAATTTATCTTTTGACCGAAACCGGAAAAATTGATAAAAGGCTGACAAAGAGCTGGGGCCTGGATGTGTCTCCAACTTTTTCGCCCGACGGCAAACGCATGGCATTTGTTTCAAACCGTTCCGGATCTCCTCAGATTTACGTTATGGACCTTGATTCAGGCAAAGTAAACCGTCTTACTTATGAGGGCACATATAATACCGAGCCGGAATGGTCCCCGGTCTCAGACAAGATTGCGTATTCAGGTATGAAGGACGGCAATGCGGATATATACGTAACTGATGTTAAAACCCGGGAAACTTTAAGGCTCACACGACAGGCGGGGAGCAATGAAGCCCCAAGCTGGTCTCCTGACGGAAGCATGATAGTGTTTTCATCCACCAGAAGCGGCCCGTCCAAGCTTTACATAATGACCGCCTCGGGAACAGACCAGCGCCGTCTTTTAGACATGTCCGGCCCGCAAAAACTTCCTGACTGGTCACCTGCAGGGGAGCAGTAAATCCGCGGTCGGTGTTTTTTTTGTTGTGTGCCTTTAATTTTACAGCCCGACCTTTATCCAAACAAGGAGGAATCAATGGTGAAAAAAATTAATTTCAGATTTGTTTTGTTCTGTATTATTGTTTTGATGCTAGCTGCTGTTGTGTCCTGCGCAAAAAAGACGCCTGAATCGCAAGGCGGGCCGGAGCGGGAGCAGGAAATATCCGAGACCGAATCAGCTGAAGAAGAAAGGCAAAGAACAAAGGAAAAAGAAGAAGCCGAAATTGATGAGCAGGAGCTTGAGGCCAGAAAAAGGGCCGAGGCCAGAGAAGAGCAAAAGGCCGAAGTGGAAAAGGACGAGTTTCTTTCCGAGAAAGTATATTTTGAGTTTGATGATTCTTCCCTGGACGCTGAAGCCCGGGAAGTGCTGCAGCGCAAGGTAAAATGGCTCAGAGAAAGCCCTGATGCCTGCGTGATTATAGAGGGGCACTGCGATGAGAGGGGGACTGACGAGTATAACCTGGCCCTTGGCTCACGTCGCGCTGAAAGCGTAAAGGATTTTCTGGTAAAGGCCGGAATTGACAGCTCCCAGCTTACCACAATAAGCTACGGTGAAGAGCGGCCCGCAGAAAAGGGAAATGATGAAGAATCCTGGGCGAAAAACCGAAGAGCGGAATTCAGGTTCTGCAGGTAAAATTAAATAACCGGGGCGGTATTTCAGCCGGCCCTTTAACACAGGGAATGCAGGCAAGACACATGAAAAAAAAGATTTTTGCTCCCACTGCATTTATACTGGCAGGTTTTTTGTTATTTGGTCAGGGGTGTGCTACTAATAGCGATGTTCATAATTTGAACAATCAGGTGTTGCAACTTGAATCTGAGCTGAAAAAGGAAAAAAAGCACTTGAACTCTTCTGTTGAGGAATTAAAAGAGGAGTTCGTCTCGGACAGAGATCAGGGCGAAAACATAAGGAAGTTATTTGCCGGCCAGGACGCAGATCTCGACGATCTGAGGAGCGAGCTTCGAAAGCTGCGCGGACAGATTGAGGAATCCGAATTCCGCACCGACAGGGATTTTGAAGCGTTAAGAAAGGATCTTGAAAAGACCGAAAAAAAGATCGAAGATTTAGACGAGAAGATGGATGCCCATGGCAAACGCATCTTTCGCCTTGAAAAATTTCTGGGGATGGAGGAAGACAGCGGATTTAAGCCTTCCTCAGAATCTGGATCAGAAGAAAGAGCAGACCTTGATGAACTCGATGAGGACGAACTCTACAGCGCCGCAAAACAGGCCTTTGATGACGGTGATCACGAAACAGCGGTTGAAGGATTTGAGCTTTTCTTAGAAAAGTTTTCGGATTCAGATATGGCTGATAATGCGCGTTTTTGGATCGGCGAGGTGTTTTTTGCCGAAACATGGTATGAAAAAGCCATCCTTGAATACGAAAAGGTGATTAAAAACTATCCTGAAGCCAACAAGGTGCCCGGTGCCTATTTAAAGCAGGGCCTGGCTTTTCATAAGCTCGGCGAAAACGCCAATGCCAGGCTGATCCTCCAGACCCTGCTTCAGAAGTATCCGGACAGTGATGAAGCCAAAATAGCCAGGCGGCAGATCGCGGTCATGGAATAATAGTTTTTAGATCCGGGAATAAATTGACATTCAAGTAAGCCCTACCAGCAAGATTGGATTGCAATGGCAACGCTTGTCGGAATAGACCCCGGGCTTGCCGCTACTGGTGTTGCAGTGGTTGCGGGGTCGGCTATGACGGTAACCGGTTACTCCTACGGAGTTATCCGTACTAATTCCAGAGAACCCACGCCGCAGAGACTCGACCGGATTTTCGGAGAGCTGTCGCAAACACTGGAAAGTATTCGGCCGGATGCAATTATGGTTGAGGATGTTTTTTCTCTTGCCAGATACCCCAAATCAGGAATCTCCCTCGGTCAGGTTACAGGCATAGTAATGCTGGCCGGTCACAGATGCGGGGTTGCGGTTCACGAGGTGGCGGTTCGGGAGGTCAAGCAGGTCCTTACCGGCAACGGCAATGCCGGCAAAAAACAGCTTGAAGAAAGCGTAAGGCGCAGAATAGGCCATCCCGGACCCATAAGGCCGTATCATGCCTCGGATGCCCTTGCCCTTGCCCTGGTGGGGCTCTACAGGTCAGCTGGTCAGGCTGCGGGAGTTTCTGCGGGCGGACTGCAAACCAGCGGCATATAAACAGGATTCGGGTTGTTTTTTATGATTGCATATCTGGAAGGCTCTCTTTTGAAAAAGGAATCAGATCGCATCCTGCTGCTTGTAAACCAGGTAGGCTACGAGATACTGGTGCCTGCATTTGTCATGGAGACAATCGCTCCAAGACAGCTTGGCGAAAATCTTGCGCTCTATATTTACTATCATCAGACCGAGCATCAGCCAAAACCAGTGTTAATAGGGTTTAACCTTGAGGCGGAGCGCGAGTTTTTTCAGCTTTTTATTACAGTGGAGGCCATCGGGCCGCTAAAAGCGGTCAAGGCCTTAAATATCCCTGTAAAGGAGATTGCAAGGGCAATTGAGTCAAAAGACGCAGTTCCGCTTAAAAAACTAAACGGCATAGGCGAACGCACCGCACATAAGATTATCGCAACGCTTCAGGGAAAAATGGGAAAATTCGCACTGATCCGGGATCTTCCGGAAAAGGCGCCAGAGCCTGCCGAAGATGCGGCCGCCCAGGTAATAGAAGTGCTTGTGGGCCAGCTCGGCCACCGTCCTGCAGAGGCAAAGGAAATGGTGGATGCTGCGCTTAAAAGAAAGCCTGAAATAAACGCTCCCGAGGATTTGTTTGAAGAAGTCTACAGGGGCCAGATAAGCAATGAATAGTAACGGGTTTAAATTTTCTTCATTCAAGCAGGGAATTGTTTCCGGCCAGTGCATTGCCGACGACCTGGAGCCCGAGATGGTATCTTTGCGCCCTGGTCTGCTGGGGGAATATATTGGCCAGCGCGAGACCATTGAAACCCTTAAGATCGCAATTGAGGCCGCAAAGCAGCGGGGCGAGGCTCTGGAGCATGTGCTTCTTCACGGGCCGCCGGGGCTTGGCAAGACGACCCTTGCCCATATTATTGCAAATGAAATGGGCGGAAAGCTTGTTGTAACCTCAGGGCCGGCCCTGGAAAAGGGCGGGGATTTAATCGGCATGCTAACCCAGCTTGAAACCGGGGATGTTTTTTTTGTAGATGAAATCCACCGGCTTTCCAAGGCAGTCGAAGAACTGCTTTATCCGGCCATGGAAGATTATTGCATTGATTTTGTTTTTGACAAGGGTCTTAATGCAAGAAGCCACAGGTTCAGGTTAAAACAGTTTGTGCTGGTCGGGGCAACCACGCGTGTGGGCCTTCTTTCATCTCCGCTGCGCG
The DNA here is from genome assembly GCA_964626455.1 of uncultured Desulfobacteraceae bacterium. GTDB lineage: Bacteria > Desulfobacterota > Desulfobacteria > Desulfobacterales > Desulfosalsimonadaceae > Desulfosalsimonas. The sequence goes on from CAZVFQ010000066.1 coordinate 14,831, forward strand.
ACAGGTTCGGGATTTTCAGAAGTCTTGATTTTTATGACCAGTCTGATCTGGAAAAAATCGTGGATCGTTCCGCGTGCCTGCTCGATCTTCAGATCGATCCCCGCGGAGCAGAGGAGCTGGCCCGGCGCTCAAGGGGAACGCCCAGGATCGTAAACCGGCTTTTAAAGCGGGTGCGTGATTATGCACAGGTGCGCTGCGACGGTCGTATAAGCAAATCAGCGGTTGCAGACGCACTCAGCCTTGAAGGGGTCGATACCCTTGGACTGACACCGCTTGACAGACGTTATCTGCGGACAATCATTGATTATTACGGCGGCGGGCCCGTGGGAATCGAGGCAATTGCCGCAACCCTCCAGGAGGAAACCGATACCCTTGTAGACGTTGTGGAGCCTTTTTTGCTGAAGATCGGCCTGCTGGTGCGGACTTCGTCGGGCAGAAAGGCAACGCCTGCTGGTTTTTCCCACTTGGGATATCCTGTAGAATAGACGGGACAGGGACTTTTTCATGACCGTGATTTCACTGCTTACGGATTTCGGGCTCACGGATCCTTACGTGGGGATCATGAAGGGTGTGATTGTCTCTGTCTGCCGCAAAGCCCGCGTTATTGACATTACCCACCGGATAGCCCCCCAGGATGTGGAAAATGCCGCATATGTAATGTCTGCTTCATATCCTTATTTCCCAAGAGATACGGTTCATGTGGCGGTCGTGGATCCGGGAGTCGGGAGCGAGCGCAGGATTATTGCGGTTAAAACAGAAGCAGGAATCTTTATTGCTCCGGATAACGGCTTATTAAGCCTGGTTCTTGAAGAACAGGCGGTTCTGGCAGCCTTTTGTGTGGAAAACCCGGATATTTTCATTAACCCTGTAAGCCGCACCTTTCACGGAAGAGACATTTTCGCGCCTGCCGCGGCAAGGCTTGCATGCGGAATGAAAATGGAGGATCTTGGCGGCCGTATCAATACAGATTCGATTGTGTGTTTTGATTTCGGGCCGCCCCCGGGCCTTGATGAAAACGGTATACTTTGCGGATCAATAATTGCTGCGGATCGTTTCGGCAATCTTATTTCAAATATCCGGCACCAGGACATAAAAGAAGCTTTTGGGGCGGGGGCTTTTATTAAACAGCAGATTTGTATTCAGGCGGGTAGGCGGATTATCCGAGGTATAAGCGATTCATACAGCTCTGTTTCCAAAGGTGCCCCCCTTGCAGTTATCGGTAGCAGCGGCCGGCTTGAGATATCGGTAAATGCCGGCAATGCCGAAGCACAGCTTAAACTCGGACGAAAGGACAGTGTGGGGGTGTTTTTGTGTGAGGCCGCGGAAAGATAAAACCTGTTATCCAGTGTTTTTCCCTGCTGTGCCGCCCGCCTCAAACAAGTGTGCAAGTTTTGAAAAATCAAGATCAACCCTCTTGAAGTTTTCAAATGTCACGTTGTTAAAGCTGAGCCTGCTTTCGTTTTTAAGCGTTTCAAAAATTGAAAGATAGTTTTCAAGAATTCGTTTTTCCCAGTCAAGTCCGAGGCTGGCGGCAGTTTTGCGAATATTTTGCGGGCTGCCTTCAATTTCAAGAAAGTCGCCAAAAGGCATGCTGTCCATGCAAACAACAGTGTCATCAAGATTCCAGGTTTCCCGGTATTTTTCGTAAATCTGTTCTTCGTGAAAACCCAGTTCCTTCAGGATTGACGCAGTGGTGTCAAAGTCGCTGACCGTGACTTCAATTTCCCGGTGAACTTTGAAATCCGTGCTTTTTTCCGGAGGTTCGCCTTTGTAGGTAAGCTCAACACGGCTGTCTGTTTTTCTGAGCCTCAGCAGGGCGTTTTTTTTCATCAAAGAGCAGGTATCATCCTCAAACCGGATGTTTTTCTCAAAGCTTCTGCCGGCATATTGCGCACCTGTCTCCTGTATCCGGCTTCGAATTGTTTCAGGGAAAGGAAGGTGGAATTTGACTTCTGTTTCCAAAAGTTCTGTCATAAATAAATGCATAAATAACTTTGGGGAGAATGTCAATATGTCAGCCGCGCTCTGTCAGCCGCGGTCTGATTGTTCGGATGCGGAAAAGCCGGGGCGGGCTTTTCAGGCGCTGCATTCGGGCCGGGCATCTGCACGGCTCGCTACGCGGCGTCCGGCGAACTCGCACACTATCGTGTGCTCAAACAAGCGCCGGCCGCCTGGCTCCGCTCGCCTGCAGCTGCTTGCCGGCCCTCATGCAATGCGCCCTCAAAGCCCGCCCCGGCTTTTCCGCATGGTACATACCTATAAAATTGAGGTTTACAAAACCATGGGTTTTCTGGATTTTGGGGCAAGGGCCGCCGGGGTGGTTTGGGGGGCTGCATTGAGCGGTTTCGGGTTAATTCGGCCGAAGGCTTACGCGTAGGAATTTCAAACTGTTTGAGGGCGCAAGCCCGAGTTTTTGAAATTCCAGCGTAA
>CAZVFQ010000067.1:0-9160 GCA_964626455.1 uncultured Desulfobacteraceae bacterium
AGTTCATACGTATCTCCATGGGTAATTATCGCCACTGCAGCCATCCTTCTGGTAGTACTGGTAACCATGGCTTTAAATAACTACAACCGGGAAAAACGCTACATGGCCCAGATCCTTCTTGAAAAGGGCTCAGCGCTGATCAGAGCCTTTGAGGCCGGCACCCGCACCGGCATGATGGCCATGGGATGGGGGGAACGCCAGGTCCAGTACCTTATGGAGGAACTTGCAGATCAGGCGGATGTACTTTATATCACGGTGACAGACACCCAGGGCCGCATCCTTGCCCACAGCGATCCTGAAAAGATCGGCGAAAAATTCGAAAATGAATTTGAAATGGACAACCCGGCCGGCGGTCAAGAGTCGAAATGGCGGCTTACAAATACAAACAGCGGCATTCCGGCATTTGAGGTATACAGTTTTTTCAATCCCTATGCCTCAAGGCCCGGGCGCATGCGGCATATGAGGCACGGCGCTATGATGGGCCGGATGAGCGAGGGCTCGGGAGGCTGGTGCGCTCCTGACAATTATGAACCAGACAATTACAAAAAAAACCGTCAATTAATCTTTATCGGTTTTGACCGCACCCCGTTCATAGAAGCCAGGCGGCAGGATTTTAAAAACACAGCTGTGATTTCCTCGGTGGTTCTGGTGCTGGGCTTTGCCGGATTTACCACCATTCTCGTTGCCCAGCGCTACAGGACAACAAGACGGCGGCTGCAGGATACCAGTGCAATTGCAGACGAGGTGGTATCCGGCCTGCCCGAGGGATTAATTGTAACCGACAGCCGCGGACTGATTATACTTGCAAACCCTGCGGCGGAATCAATCTCCGGCCTGTCTGCGGAAGATATCATGGGAAGGCCGGCCGGTGAAGTGCTGCCGGAAAACCTTGCCGAACAGATTGCGCCTGCCGGCCAGCAAACCCGCCTCAGGGAAAAGGAGATGGAATGCAAATTTCCGGGAAAAGACACGGTTCCCCTGAGCGTAAGTTCGGCGCGAATTGTAAATGAAGAAGGGATGTTTATCGGCAGCCTGGTAATTTTCCGGGATTTGACCGAAATCAGAGCCCTGCGCCAACAGATGCAGCGCAAGGAAAAACTCGCCGCAGTGGGGGGGCTTGCTGCTGGCATAGCACATGAAATCAGAAACCCCTTAAGTTCGGTCAAGGGCATGGCAACCTATTTTAAAAACAGATTTACAGACGATCCTGATGCAAAACAGGCCGCCCAGATCATGGTCCAGGAAACAGACCGGCTCAACCGGGTTATAAGCGAACTGCTGGAATTCGCCCGCCCATCGCAGATAAATGCAAAGCCAAGCGACATAAACCAGGTTCTTGATCATTCAATCCGGCTGATACAGCAGGAAGCAGAAGATCACGGAATTTCTCTGCTGCTGCAAAAGGGCGAAAATCTGCCTTTGGCAGACATTGATCCGGACCGGTTCGTCCAGTGCCTGCTTAATCTGTATTTAAACTCAATCCAGGCCATGGGAAAGAGCGGACAAATCACCGCGGAAACCGGGTTCTCAGAAGAAGGCGGCATAGTGGTGCGTGTTTCCGATACCGGACCCGGAATTTCTGAACAGGATCTCGGCAGGATATTTGACCCTTATTTTACCACAAAGCCGACCGGCACCGGCCTGGGCCTTGCAATTGTCCACAAGATAGTCGAAGACCATCGCGGACATATCACAGTAAACAGCACGCCGGGCAAAGGCACTGTATTTACCATCCATCTTCAGGCCGCCCGGCGGCAAACCGTCAAAGAAACATAAGCCATGAAGAACGAAAACAAACCCGCCATACTGGTAGTAGATGACGATTCCGGCCACCGGACCACGCTTCGGACCGTAATGAAAAGCTGGGATTACCGCATACACGAGGCAGAAAACGGACAATCCGCGGTTGACATGGCAAAAAATACCCCGTTTGACCTTATCCTTATGGATGTCCGCATGGCTGTAATGGACGGCATAGATGCGCTTGTAAAAATAAAATCCTACAACCCGGCCATCCCGATTGTCATCATGACAGCCTATTCCTCGGTAGAATCCGCGGTTGAAGCCATGAAGGCCGGGGCATACGATTATCTTACCAAGCCCCTGGACTTTGACGAACTAAAATTAACCATTGAAAGGGCCCTTGAGCACACCAGACTGAGAGATGAAAACAAAAACCTTAAGGAACAGCTCCACAGCCTTACAAACAGCCGGCATATTGTTGCTTCAAGCCCGGAAATGAAATCTCTTCTGGAAATGGTGGCAACAATTGCCCCGTCCGAGGCCACCGTGCTGATTACAGGTGCCAGCGGCACGGGAAAAGAACTCATAGCAAAGACTATCCATGCAAACAGCAACCGCAGCAAAGGCCAGCTTGTTACTGTAAACTGTGCCGCTCTTACGGAATCACTGCTTGAATCAGAGCTCTTCGGCCATGAAAAGGGGGCTTTTACAGGCGCGGAAAGGCGCAGGGATGGAAAATTCGTCCAGGCCGATCACGGCACCCTGTTTTTAGACGAAGTGGGCGAAATGTCTATGGCAATGCAGGCAAAACTTTTGCGGGTGCTCCAGGAAGGCGAAATACAACGAGTGGGCGGAGACACCTCCATTTCGGTGGATGTACGGATTATTGGGGCCACCAACAAGGACCTTTCCCTTATGGTGGCCGACGGCGGCTTTCGCGAAGATCTGTTTTACCGCTTAAATGTTGTAAATATCCATGTACCGCCCCTTGCCAAAAGAACAGATGATATTCCCGTACTTGCCCAGCATTTCACAAACCTTTATGCACAACGGAACAGAAAAAAAATCAAAGGCTTTACGCCTCAGGCCATGGATCGTCTGCTAAAGCATGGATGGCCGGGAAACGTAAGAGAGCTGGAAAATGTGGTGGAGCGCGCAGTAATCCTTTCACCCGGCGAATACATTACTGAAAAGGACCTGCCCTTAAACATATCAGGCACACACGGCGGCCACGACCAGCAGACCACCGCCGCTGAAAAAACCATTGGAAACAGCGATGCAGCATCACTGGACGAAATCGAAAAATCCGCCGTTCTCAGAGCCCTTGAGCAGGCTGACGGCAACAAAAGCCAGGCAGCCCGGCTTCTTGGAATCACCAGGCGCACGCTTTATAATAAATTGGAAAAATACAAAATAGAATAAATCAAAAATTGATGGATTCTTCTAAAATCGGCCTGATCATGGCTACATATATCGAGGCAAAGCCCTTTGTGGAGAAAATATCCTGGCAGCGCTCTGCTGAAAAGCCCTTCCCTGTTTATTACGGAAAAGATATGATACTGGTGGTGTCCGGGATTGGCAAAGCAAATGCAGCCGCGGCATGTGCCTGGCTTTGCACGGCCGAATCTCCCTTATGGATTTTAAACATAGGCGCCGCGGGAGCAAACCGCGAGGGCCTGCCCCTGGGCAGCATCTATCAAATCAGCAAGGCACTGGAAACCGACCGCACCGATTTTAGGACCGGCAAGCCTTTCTGCCACATTGCGGACATCATGGAAGGCTTTGCAAGCGCCCGGCTGGCAACCAGTGAAAAGCCTGTACTCGATCCGGAACAACGCATGAAAACAGCAGCTTTTGCGGAGCTCTCAGACATGGAAGGAGCGGCTATTATACAGACAGCTCAAAAATTTCAAACCCGCTGTTTTGTAATCAAATTCGTAAGCGATGCTCCCGGGCATAACACGGGAAAGCAAATCGCCGCCCATATCCGTCAGTACCGCGATCCGGTTTTTAAGGAAACCATTAAAATTATAGGCTTTTAATATAAAAACACTGTACTGCTGTTGCATTATTAATATGAACGAATTATAAACTTTCGGAAGCAGAAGATGCACATATATCTTGACAGTCTCGGATGTGTAAGAAACCAGGTGGACAGTGAGATAATGCTTGGAAAACTGGTCGAAGCGGGCCACACCCGGTGCGAGACCCCGGATATCGCGGATGTGATCGTTATAAACACGTGCGCCTTTATAGAATCCGCGGCAGAAGAAGCCATAGATGAAATTCTTGCGCTTTCCGAATGGAAAAAAAGGGGGCCGTGCAGGAAAATAATTGTTGCCGGGTGCCTTCCCCAGCGCTACGGCAGACAAACAGCAGAAGCCCTGCCTGAAGCAGACGTTTTTCTGGGCACGGGCGCATATGAAAGTATTGCGGAAGCCGTGGAAAGCCAATGGCCTGCAGGCACATGCCTGTTTCCTGATCCTTCACGGGCCCGGCTTCAGTCATGGAATACTGCGCGAATCAATGATACATGGCCTGTTGGCTATATAAAAGTCATGGAAGGCTGCGGCAGGCACTGTACATACTGCATTATTCCCGAACTAAGGGGGCCGCTTCGAAGCAGGCAGGCAGAAGACATTGCAGCCGAAGCAGGACTGTTTGCAGATAAGGATTTTTCGGAAATAATTCTTGTGGGCCAGGACACCACTTCCTGGGGATTGGATCTTGATAAAGGCCAATTGTTTGCGGATTTGCTGGCGAAAACCGCGGAGAAAGCTCCAAATAAGCGGATTCGGTTTCTATACGGCCACCCTGACCGGATCGATGAACGGCTCCTGGAAACTGTTGCAAAATATCCCAACATATGCAGGTATTTTGATATACCGATACAGCATGCAAGCAGCAAAATATTAAAACGCATGGGACGGGGATACGACAGCCGGCAGCTTCTTTTATGCATAGAGCGGATTCGGGACAAAATCCCGGATGCTGCCCTGCGCACAACCGTTATGGTGGGATTCCCGGGGGAAACGGACGCAGATTTTGAAGAACTTTTAAAATTTGTGGAACACGTGGAATTCGATCATCTTGGAGCGTTTATATATTCTGATGCACAAGACCTTGCATCCCATCGTCTTAACAGACACGTAGCCCCCCAGACCGCCCAGGACAGGCATGATATTTTGATGCAGCGCCAGGCTGATATCTCTCTTTCAAAAAACCAGGGGAAAATAGGCTCTCTTATGGAAATACTTGTCGAAGCCCGCAGCGAAAACGGAATCTTTTACGGCCGCAGCAGATACCAGGCACCAGAGATAGACGGCGTTACATTTATTAAAACAAAGAATGCAAAAATCGGCACATGCATGCAAACCCGCATCACTGAAGCTGATGAATACGATCTTACAGGAGTACCGGCATGACCGGATTAAAACAGAAACTGCTCCAAACAGTGGAGCCTGACCTGGAGGCAATTGAATCCGCCCTGGAGCAAAACCTGACCCCGCACCTGGAACTTGTCAGGCAAACGGCCGGGCACCTGATCTTTTCAGGCGGAAAGCGCCTGCGGCCCCTGCTGGTTGTACTTTCGTCGCGCATCTGCGGTTATGAAAACTCATTTGTAGCGAAATTCGCGTCCACATTTGAATTTATCCACACAGCCACCCTGCTGCATGATGATGTTATAGACGGGGCATCCGTGCGGCGCGGCAAGGCGGTCGCGCATTCGATTTTCAGCACACCCGTGACTGTGCTGGTAGGCGATTTTCTGCTTGCCAGGGCCTCATATATCGCCGCCGAGGCAGAAAATACGGAAATTATAAAGGTTATCGCCTCCATGACAGAACAAATGTCGCAGGGCGAAATATACCAACTCATAAAAAAGGGCGATATGCATATCACGGAAGACGATTACATGAAAATCATCGGCTGCAAGACAGGCATTCTCATTGAGAACGCCTGCCGCACGGGTGCAATTCTGGCCGGTGCCGGCAAGAAGGAGATAGATGCTCTTGCCGACTACGGCAGACACCTGGGGCTGGTATTCCAAATAGCAGACGACATTCTCGATTACACAGCAAAAAGCCCGGAACTTGGAAAAACAGTGGGCGCAGACTTAAAAGAGGGCAAACTTACCCTCCCCCTGATCCATTCCTTAAGCCTGGCCGGCAAAGCTGACCGGAGATTTATGGAAGCTGTTATCGCAAATGAGGATTTTACTGAAAGCGATTTCAAAACCCTGCTTGATCTTCTTGAAAAATACAACGGACTTGATTATGCTGAAAAAATAGCGGTCAATCATCTGAGCCTGGCAAAGGATCAACTGGAAATATTTGCCCGGTCCCCGGCCCGGGATACCCTTGAAATGCTTGCCGACTATGCCCTGCACCGCACATCCTAAAGTGCCGCCGGGCATTGCGGGAATCAAAAAAACAGGAAAAAAACATGCAAAAATTTTTTAATAAAGATATGAAAACAGCCTTTTCAGCAGGACTAATACTGGTATTTATTTTTTTTGCAGCCACGGCCGGCGCAAGCGAACCGGAAAAAGAAACCCGGGCTGTATCGGCTTTCGGAAGCAGCCCTGTTATCCGGGACGTGGCGGGGGCAAAAAAGGCTGCAATTTCCCACGGGCTTTTGTCTGCGGTCCAGAGCGCGGCCTCCGATCTTTTGTCCGCCCAGGAAATCAGGTCAAACTTTGAAGACCTGGTAAAAATACTTGACAGACAGCAAGACGAGTTCATCCGGGAATATCGTATACTCGCGGAATTCAAGGGACAAAAAAACCATCATGTGCTTATACAGGCAACGGTTTCAAACAGAAAAATAATGGAAGCCCTGAAAGATGCAGGAATCATATCCGGTTCGCAACAAATGCCCTCGCTGCTTGTCATGATAGCGGAAAAAAATATAGACGACTTAAACTTTGAATACTGGTGGCAAAGGGGCTATGGCGGATTTTCAGAAGCGGCATCTGTCGGCCCGGTAAAAGAGATGCTAAGGGAAAAAGGCTTTACAGTCATCGAACCGCCGGCCGGAGATGCAAATGCGACAAACCTGCTCGAAGGACTCAAACCCGGGGCAGAGCCGGCCTTCCATGAGGCCGCCATAATAGCCAACCGCCTTGGAGCGGACTTGGTTTTGGTCGGCACTGCCACTGCAGAATCTACTGCCAACCGTATGGGCGAAGATGTCCGCAGCTTCAAAGCCATGGTAAACCTTCGCGTAATTGATGCCAAGACAGGTGAGAAACTGACAACAGTGCGGGAGCAGGCCATAAACATGGGAGACGACCCTGAAAAGGAAGGCAAAAACGCCCTGGCTGATGCCGCATACCGCGCCGGCGGGAAAATTTCCGAGCGTATTGTCTCTCTGTTACAGGAGGGCCTGGAGCCCACTGAAAAAATTGCAATTCATGTCAAGGGTGAGCCGGTACTGGCGCATCTGGAAAAACTTCGAAACACATTGAAACAGCAAACCGGGGTATCCGAGCTCCGCACTACCGAAATGACCGCCAAGTCGGCCGCTCTGGCCCTTGAATACCAGGGCACCGCACAGAAACTGGCAGACAATCTTCTTATGCATTCATTTGAAGGCTTCGGGGTAAACATAAGTGATATTTCATCCGGTGAACTGACCGTGGAACTGATCCCGGACTAGAAAACAACACACTACGGCCGGAACTATCAGAATGCAGCTGACCAAAGAACAGATAATGATACAGAAAACCGCCAGGGAATTTGCCCGGAGGGATCTGGCCCCCCTGGCGGCCGAACGAGACAGAAAGCATGAATACCCGGCCGAAAGCCTGAAAAAAATGGGGGAACTGGGGCTTCTTGGCATGCTCGTACCCGAAGAATTCGGCGGCGAAGGCCTGGATACAATCTCATATGTTCTTGCAATGACGGAAATCGCCTATGCATGCGCATCCACCGCTGTAATCATGTCTGTACACAACTCCATATGCTGCGGAAGCCTGCTTAAATTCGGAACCGAAAAGCAGAAAAAACAATACCTGATACCCATGACAGCAGGTGACATTATCTGCTCTTTTGCCCTTTCCGAGCCAGAAGCCGGGTCTGATCCCGCTTCCATGCAAACCACCGCAGAAAAACACGGAGACCATTATATCTTAAACGGCACCAAACGCTGGATCACAGGGGGCGCATCTTCCGGGCTTTTTATCGTGCTTGCCAGAACCGACCCTGAGGCGGGACACAAGGGGATTTCAGCTTTTCTTGTAACACGCTCAATGGAAGGATTCTCCACAGGAAGGCTTGAGGACAAAATGGGTCAGTGCGCATCTGACACCACGGATCTTCTTTTTTCAGACTGCAGGATTCCCGCGGATCACCTGCTGGGAAACGAGGGAGAAGGCTTTATAGTAGCCATGTCAGGACTTGATGACGGCAGAATAGGAATCGCTGCCCTTTCCCTGGGGTTAGGCCAGGCTGCCCTGGATGAGGCCTGCAATTATGCCAGACAGCGTGTTCAGTTCGGAAGGCCTATTTCCGAGAACCAGGGCATAAGATGGATGATAGCAGACATGGCAACAGACGTGGAAGCTGCCCGTCAGCTCATCTACAGTGCGGCAGCCAAGAAAGACCTGGGCGAGAAATGCAGCAAGGAAGTCTCAATGGCCAAGCTTTATGCATCGGAAATGGCCAACCGCGTCACCGGCCAGGCTATTCAGATACACGGCGGCTACGGATACACAAGGGAATTTCCCGTGGAACGATTCTACAGGGACGCCCGAGTGCTGACGATCTACGAAGGCACATCGCAGATCCAGAAGATCGTAATTGCCAACCAAGTCCTGGGTGACAAGAAAAAACGAAGAAAATAGCCGGCAAAAACAGCGCAGCCCGGATTTTAAACAGCCTCTCCTCTTGCCATTACCCTTTCCACAAAATCAGGAAGCATAAGAACATCCACGCCTTTGCCCCGTGGCATGTGGCGCAGTGCCTGACTATAGCAGCCGGTACAGATATGGAGCATGGTCCCTGTCATCACCGAGGCTGTCATATGAGTCAGGCCTTCAGGATGATAGCAGCATTTGGGCGCACTGATCCGGTTTACCTCCAGGCCGTCTATTTTGTTTAAGATATCATTTGTGGACTTCAGATCCATGGGCGCGGGAGAAAATTTTTTATGGAGGCGGTAGCATCCGGCATAATAATCGATTTTCTCTTTAAGTATTACAGGATTTATAAGCTCGTTTATCACAGCCGGATAAAAAACAATGTTTTCCTCGGCAAATGCATACCTGTAAATCGGGTAACAAGGCGAGCAAAAGATAATGATTCTTTTTGCACCCAGGTTTTTCGCCTGCTCAATATTCCTGCTCACAAACTGCCTGGAAAGCTCCCTGCACTGAGCCATTGCTTCTTCATCCCGGGCCTTGATCGCTGGCCGG
>CAZVFQ010000067.1:9260-17216 GCA_964626455.1 uncultured Desulfobacteraceae bacterium
CCTGCTTGTGTACAAATAAAAAATATTGTTGAAGCCTTTAAGTATCAAAGATATTATACATAATTTCAGACAGCATAAATGCTTTGATCAAGGCAAAGGAGAAAATGTTATGACTGTTTCAGATAAAATTAAACAAAGAGCCGAGGTGCTGGCAAAAAGGCATTGGGATCTTCAGGCAATCGAGGCCGGGTTCAGGCAGCTGGTTGACAATGATATTGCCAAAAAACAGCCGGATCCCGAAAAACTTATCGCCGAAAAAGACGATTTCCTGGACCATGTGCAGTTAAAAGCAGAACAATACTGTTACCTGACCCGCAACTGCGCCAAGGCAACTGCGCTGGCTCTTATGGAAGCCTTTGGTTTGGGAAACATGGAAATCATAAGAGCCGTGGCCCCGTTTCCGGGGCTTTGCCTGACAGGCGGCATCTGCGGCCCGGTGGCGGGCGGACTGGTTGCCATGGGACTTTATTTTTCCGATAAGGATCCGGCAAATTTTGAAAACATTGCCCACTATATAGAAGGAAGGCAGTATATCCAGAGGTTCAAGGATATATTCGGCAGCCTTTCGTGCCCGGATATTCAAAGGCAGTTGCTGGGTCGGCCATATGATCCCTTTGCAAGTGCGGAAGAAAACGAAGCTTTCAACAAATCAGGGGCCAGGGGAAAATGCCCTGTGGCCCCTGGTCTTGGGGCAAGGACAGCCGCGGAAATCATTATTGAGAGCATGGAAAAAAATTTTTAAACGCTGCCCGCCGGCATGCCAAAATATAGAAGAAAAGAGGCCTGCTATGAATTCTGCTCAACCTTCAAGAGAAGCAGCATGGGAACTGCTCACCAGATACAATAAAAGCAACAGCCTGATTGCCCATGCAATTACAGTTGAAGCCGTGATGCGCCATTTTGCGCAAAAATTTGACCAAGATCCCGAAAAATGGGGTATTATCGGCCTGATACATGATCTTGATTATGAGCAGTTCCCTGATCAGCATTGTCAAAAAACCGAGGAGATTCTTCGCAGCGAAGGCTGGCCCCCAGATTATATACGCTCGGTGGTAAGCCACGGATACGGCATTGTAACAGATGTCAAACCCGAATCGCTCCTTGAAAAAACCCTTTATACCATAGATGAGCTTACCGGGCTGGTTGCTGCTGCGGCCCTTGTGCGCCCGTCTAAAAGCATCCTTGATATAAAGCCCAAGTCGGTCAAAAAAAAATGGAAAGACAAGCGATTTGCCGCGGGTGTTAACAGGGAAATAATTGAAACCGGCTGCCAGTGGCTTGGTATGGAGCTTTCTGATGTGATTGCCGAAACCATCTCCGGCATGAAACCGGTGGCGGAACAAATCGGGCTTAAAGGAAATCTGACGGCTTCGTAACTTCAAAAAAGTTGCTGTTATGGCTCGGCCCCGGGCTGTTTATGGCCCGGGGGGAACACTTGCAAGGAAGTCCTCAAAATATGAGCATCAACAAAAGAGCCGCAGGCATACCTCCGTTTATCGTGATGGACGTACTGGAGCGGGCCCAGGAGCTGGCCGCCTCAGGCCGCGACATCATTCACCTGGAGGTGGGGGAGCCAGACTTTGACACGCCGGGGATAATCAAAGAGGCTGCAATCAGGGCCATGGAAAATGGTCATACCCACTACACCCACTCCCTGGGCATAACAGAACTGCGGGAAGCGGTTTGCGCACACTATGCAGAGCGTTACGGAGTAGATGTGGATCCGGGCCGGGTGCTTGTCACAGCAGGTACCAGTACGGCCATGCTTCTTTTGTTTTCCGCTCTTCTGGAAACCGGCCTGGAAGTCATTATCTCTGATCCCCATTACGCCTGCTACGATAACTTTATCAATTTCACGGGCGGGGTTCCGGTCAGGGTGAGGGTACGCGAGGAGGAAGGCTTTCAGTTCCGTTTGGACGAAATCAGAAAAAACATGGGACCCAGGACCAGGGCAATATTTATCAACAGCCCGTCAAACCCCACCGGACAGGTTTTAACAGCAGGCTTCCTGGCCGAACTCGCGGACCTGGCACCTGGAAATCCGGGCTCTGCCTGCGTGATCAGCGATGAAATCTATCACGGGCTGGTCTATGAAGGCCGGGAGCATTCCATACTTGAATATACAGACAACGCCTTTGTACTTGACGGCTTTTCCAAGCGATATGCCATGTGCGGCTGGAGGCTGGGCTATCTTATAGCCCCTGTCAAATACGTGCGTACTTTGCAGAAAATGCATCAGAATTTTGCCATATGCGCCCCGTCGGTAAGCCAGTGGGCGGGAGTGGCGGCCCTCAAACACGCCTGGCCCGATGTGGAGCACATGCGCGACATCTATAAAGCCCGAAGGAGGCGTATGATAGACGGGCTCAGGGAACTGGGTTTTAAAATCCCGGTGGAGCCCAGGGGAGCATTCTACGTCTTTACCAGTTGTGCCCACCTGGATCCTGACGACTATAAACTGGCATTTGATATACTGGAAAAAACCGGGGTAGCCGTAACTCCCGGGCGCGACTTCGGACCGGGAGGGCACGGCTTTCTGCGTTTTTCCTACTGCAACAGCCTGGAAAACATTGAAAAAGCCCTAACCCGCCTGGGTGATTACCTGAGCCGTTATTATCCCGGATCTGTCCAATAAGTCTATTTGATGGCACCGTAAAAAGTCCAAGATCAAGGCCTGCGCCATCTAAATTCAAATTTTTTACGGGTGCATCCTATTTTCATAACAAACAATTTGTGCTATTTTATGGCAAATGAAGATTCAAACTGACAAAACATCTATAGACGCAATTTTTAAACCCCGTAGCATTGCAGTCATAGGCGCATCCGACGCCCCGGGCAAATGGGGCTACCGCATGACGTATCGCCCTTTTCACAGCGGCTTTACGGGAAAGATTTACCCAATCAACCCGGCCAAATCAGAAATCCTCGGACTAAAAGCCTATCAAACAGTAAGCGACGTGCCTGAACAAATTGATCTCGCTGTTATAACCACGCCGGCTGCAAGCGTGCCTGGCATCTTAAAAGAATGCAGCGACAAGGCTGTCAAGGGAGCGGTGGTTATCACCGCGGGCTTTGCCGAAGTCGGGGACGAGGGGCGGCGGCTTGAAAAGCAAATCTCTGAAGTGGCACAATCCGGCGGCATCCGTTTTGTCGGCCCCAACTGCATGGGAATCTGGAGTGCCGCAGCCAACCTTAACCTGAGCTTTGGCAGACCCCCTGAAAAAGGCCCGATAGCCTTTATCAGCCAGAGCGGCACGTTCGGGGTTTCCATGGCCCAGGAGGCGACCGCCCGGGGATACGGGCTGAACAAATTTATTAGCATCGGCAACCAGGCGGACCTTGAAGTTGCCGATTATCTCGAATACCTTGCAGAAGATGATGACACGAGAGTCATCGCCCTTTACCTCGAAGGCTTAAAAGACGGGGGGCGCTTTTTTAGCGCCGCAAAAAAGACGGTGGTCAAAAAACCCATTGTGGTCTACAAGGCAGGCCGGTCCGGGGCGGCCGAACGTGCGGCAATATCTCACACTGCATCGGTTGCAGGGTCAGCCGTGGTGTTTGAAAACATCTGCCGCCAGCTCGGCCTGCTGCAGGTCAATGAAGCGTTTCATCTATTTGAAACCGCCCAGGCCCTGGCCGGGCTTGCTCCTGCAGGCGGCAACCGGGTGGCCATACTGGGCAGCGGCGGACAGGGGGTTGTGGGAACGGATGCCTGCGCCGGCCTGGGAATGGAACTGCCGGAGCTGGACAGCGAAACCTCGGCCTCCATTTCAGCTCTGCTGCCGGATCATGCACCACGTGCCAAAAACCCCGTGGACTTTGCAGGCAGCATCCGAACGGCCATGCAGGAGGCGGAAATAATCGAGCGTTTACTGCAGCTGGATTATATCGACGGCGTTATCAGCAATGTGCCGGTCAGCCCCCAGCTCTGGGATCCCGGTCTCAGGATCGACCGCACTGCAGAGGATCTGCCGCCCGCGGTACAAACAGCAATCAAGGGAGGCGAACGCTATGCCGCCCTTGCCGGCAAATATGAAAAACCGGTTATCTGCCTGCGTTTTGCCCAACTGGAAAACGACGTCATGGAAGAAATCTTAAACGAGGGAGGCATTCCCGTCTACAGCTCTCCCGAGCAGTGCGCCCGCGCCATGCACGCCCTGGTCCATTACGGCCGCATACGAAAAAAAGTACAGAAAAACAATTCCTGCTAAAAACCAATCGGCTCTTCCGGTCCTTTCCGCTGCGGGCCCATTCTGTAAATTACAGTTGCGGTTGATCTTTTTTTTATCCTGATTAAAATACAATAAGAGGCGGGTGTAGGCAGTATTTAAAAAACAAAGACTGCATATCTTAAAAAGGGGCAATATTTTGACGCGAAACAAAAAACTCGCGATTATCGCCGGGATTCTCATCTTGCTGTATACACTTGCCGGTTTCCTGGTTATTCCACTGATCGCAGAATCGGTTCTCCCGGAGAAGCTATCTGAACAGCTAGGCCGCCGGGCAGCAATAGAAAACATCTCCTTTAACCCCTACACTCTCACCCTTGAACTCGAGGGTTTTGAAATCCGGGAGAAAACCGGAGAGCAAGACTTTATTTCTTTTGACAGATTCCTTGTAAACCTGCAATGGTCCTCGCTTTTCAAACTCTCTCTTATCGGCAGGGAACTTCGGCTTGAAAACCCTACGATACGTATTACAAGGATCTCAGATGCCGAGTTTAATTTCTCGGATCTTATCCCTTCCGGGCAAAAAGAAAAAACATCCGCCTCTGAAAAGGATCAAGAACCCCTTCGCTTTTTTTTCTCCAATATAACGTTATCAGGCGGTAAATTTGTGTTCCGGGATGCACCCATGGACAAAACCCACAGCTTTTCAGGCATTAACTTTACAATCCCGGTGCTCTCCAATTTTAAATCAGATATCAATGCCTACAGCAGGCCCATGCTCGCAGGCCGGCTCAATGAGGCTGAACTCCGGGTTGAAGCATCCACCAAGCCCTTTTCAGATTCCCTGAAAACAGTTATTGATATATCAATATCAGGCATTTCACTTCCGGGGTATTTCGATTATGTGCCGGGTCCTCTTGGTTTTTCAGTTTCAGACGGCAGCCTGGATATCAATTCCTCGATTTCGTTCAACAAAGACCGGCAGGGACAAAGCGTGCTGGAGGTAGCCGGCACCGCTGATTTCTCAGACTTGAAGCTCGTGGACACCGTTTCTGAAGAAATGCTTTCAATCCCTGAAATTCAAATAAAAATGGCACCCTCCGCACCTTTGGAGAAAAAAATCCGCATTGAATCCCTCACACTTACAGAACCGGCCGTTACTATTGTAAGGCGCCCTGACGGTGAACTCAACCTGGCAAACCTTGGTCCGCCCGCATCAGAACCCCGGGATGAAAAACAGAAAAAAAAGGCCGAAGACCAAGCCACTCAAAAACCCTTTATATTTGAGATAGGGAGCCTTGAGCTTGATTCGGGAACAATCAGGTTCCATGATTTTGCAGCGCCATCGCTCCTGCTAACGCCCAATGCCGGACCAGTAAAAATGCAGGCAGACCCAGTGAATTTAAAAATTTCCGGTTTTTCAAACCAACCCGGGCATCAAGCGGATCTGGAGCTTTCAACAAATCTGAATACTGACGGCTCGCTGGCTGTGGGCGGCAATTTCGGGGTAGCGCCGCTTTCCGCGAATATGGACCTAAGACTTAAAGACCTGGACATAACCCATGCCCAATCCTATTTTCCGGATTCTTTACATCTGCTGCTTTCACACGGCAGTCTGGGACTGGATGGAAACGCCAGGTTTCATGTGGATGCCGGCAAGGGGATAAACGCGCACTTTAAAGGAGACGCCGGCCTTCGGGATCTGGTTCTTGTTGAAGAAAAAACCGCACGGAATTTGACGGAATTGCAGTCTTTTAACATAAACGGAATTGATGTGGAATGGAATCCCACCAAAATAAAGCTTGAAGAGATTTCTGTTGCCGGATTGAATCAGAAGATCGCGATTGTTGACGACGGCCGGCTGAACTTGAAAAATATACATGAAAAACCCGCAGAAGAAAAAAAACACGAGGAATCCGAAGAACAGAGGGATCAGGGCAAAACAAAAGATTTACAGAAAGACGAAAAAACTGCATTTCCGGTATCCATAGGAGAGGTAAAGCTTGCCGATCTTACCTTTTTATTTACAGATTACAGTATAAAACCCAATTATTCCTCAAGGCTTACCCTGAGGGAGGGTAGCATCAAGGGGCTTTCCACTGAGTCCTTTGAAGGGGCCGAAGCTTTTTTCAAAGGCACGGTCAACAACCATGCGCCCTTTAATATTACCGGAAGGATTAATCCACTGCTTGAAGAGCTTCTGCTGAATCTTGAGTTTAACGTGGAAAACCTTGAGCTTTCGTCGTTTTCAGTATATTCCGGCAAATATATCGGCCGCGCCATCCAAAAAGGAAAGCTTAACCTGAATCTTGACTATACAGTGGAAAACAGGGAGCTGAAGGCAGGCAATCAGATTCTGCTCGACCAGTTCAGCCTTGGACAGCGCATTGAAAGCGACGACGCCGTTAACCTGCCCGTAGGCCTGGCCGTTGCGCTGCTAAAAGACCGAAGGGGAAAAATTGATCTTAATCTTCCGGTATCCGGACAACTTGATGATCCTAAATTCAGTCTGGGAGGAATTATTTTTCAGGCTTTAAAAAATATCCTTGTGAAGGCCGCCTCTTCGCCCTTTTCTCTTGTAAGCTCCATTGTAAAAGGCGGTGAGGAACTTCGCTACATTGAATTTGATGCCGGCAGCACCGATATTACGGATACGGCCATTGAAAAATTAAACTCCATCCAGAAACTGCTCTATGAGCGTCCGGAACTAAGCATGGAATTGACAGGCTATGCAGATCAAAAACAAGACCGGCAGGCGCTTGCAAATATGGTGCTTGAAGAAAAAATTCGCGCAGCCGGGCCGGCTGACAATGAAGATAAAAAGCTAAGCGAAGAGGAATACGACAAATTACTCAGACAAATCTATGAAAAAGAAGTGCTCCACGGATCTGACGTGCCCGAAGATGCCAAGCCGCTTTCTGATGAAAGCCTGAGTGCCGAAGAAATGAAGGAAAAAATCCGGCAAAACATTACAATAAATGATTCAAAGCTGCACAATCTGGCACAGGAACGGGCAAAAACGGTAAAAGACTTTATACTTAAAGATGAACGGATTGCCGGAAAACGCCTGTTTTTAAGCACACCAGAAGCCCTGTCTCCGCCTGAACCCAAAGAATTCAAAAAAAGCCGCGTTGAGCTGGGGCTCCGGTAAAATATGAGCCGCGGGACAGAACGAATATATGCAATTGAATAAAATCAGAATCAAGGAGACTGCACAATGGAACTTACCGATACCATCAAACAGAGGCGAAGCATAAGAAAATTTACAAATGATCCGGTTTCTGACACGCAAGTCCATGAGCTTCTTGAGGCGGCAAGGCTTGCACCGTCAGGATCCAACCTCCAGCCCTGGAGGTTTGTTGTTGTCCGCTCGGAGGAAAAAAAGAAGGAGCTGGATCCGGTTACCCCTTATAAATTTGCGCTGAAAGCCCCTGTTCTTTTTGTCTGCTGTGCGGACATGGATGTTTTAGACGCCCGCCCCGGGCGTGTAAAAGAGCTCAGGGAAACAGGCGCCTTTACGGATGTTGAAATGGAGGACCCCAATTCAGGAAAATACGGAGCCGGCCTGAGCCAATCCATAGGCGCCGGTGGATACCTTGCAATGAACGTTGCCATTGCCATTGAGCATATTGCTTTGCGCGCAGTGGACCTGGGCCTTGGAACCTGCTGGCTCGGCCGGGTTAATATTGAAAAAACCAAAGAGATCCTGAAACTGCCGGACAATCTCGAGGTTCTCTGCCTTCTTCCTGTGGGCTATCCGGCGCAGTCCCCGGCCCAAAGGCCAAGA
>CAZVFQ010000068.1:0-5125 GCA_964626455.1 uncultured Desulfobacteraceae bacterium
CTTTATCTTTCCGGTTATGCATTTTAAAGTACCGGCATATCCGCCTTTGTTTTGGTCTTTACCAATCTGGTTTATGGACAACCTATATTTGCTTTCTCCCTTAGTCAATGCAAATTTGATGCTCTCGTAAAAAGTCTGATTTTAGATGGCGCCGGAAAAAGTTCAAGATCAAGGCTTGCGCAATTTTGAAGAATGCAGCGTACTTAGCCGTACGTGAAATTCTGAAAAATTGCGCGTAACGCAGATATTGGACTTTTTACGGTGCCATCAAATTTGTTAAAATCAACGATGAATTGAACTCAATATTTTTCAGCTCTCACCCAAAGATTGTTCCAGATCACGGATCATGCGGGCAAGATCCAGGCGGTATCTGGCGGCGGCATCTGAGAGGGTTTCAAAAAGGGCGTTGCAGCATATGCACTCGCCTGCTGTCTTGTCATAAGAGCGGAAAACCGCCTCGGTCTGCCGCCACCGGCTTACAACTTCGAGCACCGTCATATCAGGGGTTATTTTGGTTGCGTTTTGTTTTGAAGTCATTTTTGATGGGCTCCTAAAAAGCAATTTCTTACGAAGCCGTCATTTTTCCGTATAAAACTGTGTCAGGGCTTTCGGGATCTGCTCGATTATCTTGATTACCTGCGTGCCTGGATCAGGCGCTGCAAGTTTTCCGGCCATGCGGCTGATTCGGCATGCGTGGGCGCATGCTGTTGCCGGCTCGTATCCGAGTCCGCTCAGGGCTGCAACCAGGCCGGTGATAATATCGCCTGTGCCGCCTATGGCCTCCATGGCAGGGACGACAGGGCTGCTCACGGTTTCCAGTATCCCTTCTGAATCCGCGATGATATCTTTTTCGCCCTTTACCAGAAGCCAGGAAGACGCATTATGATATCTATAGGCCGCAGCAATTAGTTCGCCGCTGCGTTCCGGTTCGTGAAATATAAATCCCCTGGTATAAAAAGGATGCGGTGCTGACGGATCTGCCAGAAACGCCAGTTCGCCTATATCGGGGGTAAAAACATCATAGAAACCCGCCTGGCCGCTCATTTTTGCCGCATACATAAACCCTGCATCAGCTATTAGCACCGGTCTTTTATCCATATCCTCTATTGCAAACAAAACCCTGTTGTGCCAGTCCACGTCAGGCTGTGTGTAATGAAAGGCCAGGCTGACATATTGCCTGTCACAAAGAGTTTCCTCCAGATGCGCATACAGCTTCCTGCTGCCGCCACCCCTGCCGATATCGCCTGCAAGAATGGCAACAGGCATGTCAGAGCCGAAAAATTCGCACACTTTTGCCGCGCTTGCCAGCAAAGCCGGGGTCCCGCGGTTTACAGGCACCGGGTGTGTTTCTGCAACCAGCTTTCGCCCGGAAAGATGTATACGCGAGCAGGTAAGCGGAAAAGATTCATCCGGCACGGTTCCGATTACTGCAAACATCTGCGCCTCGTTTCCTCTACGGCAAGCTGCAGTGCGTATCCGCACAGGGTGTGGCCGATGTTTCTCGGCTCAGGGGATTGATCAAGCCGGCATCCCACCATTTGTGCCGCCAGATAAGGCACGTCAGGACATCCGCCGCCTGAAATATTTACCACTGTCAGGTCGGCCTTTTTCACCGTGATTTTCATGTTTGCGGCCTGGATCATGAGGAACTCTCCGTAATCTTTTGCAAAAAAAATGCTTACCGGCTCAAGCAGGCCGTCTGATACAGGCACTGACTTTAAGGGGTGTACTGATCCTTGCTCCAGTGCCCTGATGATCTCCAGTTCTGAGATAAGCGGAAATTCAATGACCAGGTCGCATCCTGTGCGGATCTCAGGGGGAGGTCCCATTACCCGGATCTGCCAGCCCTTGTTTTTAAGAATGTTTTCCGCGGCAATGACCTCGCTTGTGTTTTCAAACACAAGGATTCCCCGGTCCCGGCCCGAAACACCTGCCGGGTTTTTGTTTTTCTTTAAAAAGGCAAGCAGACCCAATTTTTTATCCCTTGTCTGCGCTTTTGCGGATTTGTATCCGGAAGACTTCGCCTTCCCCTGAAACCTTTTCCACGTGCCATCCCTGGCTTTCCACGGCCCTGCCTACATTTTCCCTGGAAGCCTCGTTATCAACAAGCACCACCATCTCGGTGTCCTTTGTCTTTTTTATTTCATCCAGGGTCATCAGTACCGGCTGGGGGCAGGACAACCCTCTTGCATCCACGATATTGCTCATTTTGCTTCTCCGGTTTTTATCTGTTTCATTGTAAAACCTATGACCAGACATACTGCCAGGCCGACAACAACAGCAGCGATTCCGTGCGGGCCGACTCCTGCAGGTGAGCTTGCAAGCCCGAAGTTATGCGAAACAGCAGCACCCACGATCATGCCCAGCACAAAAATCGCTGCATCCCCGTCGCCTTCTCCGGAAAGAAAAAGCTGCCTGCCCGGACACCCGCCTGCAAGGGCGAATGCAAGGCCTGCCAGGACCATGCCCAGGGCGTTCCAGGCATGCTGCGTATGGGCCACAGGCTGATTTTCAAATCCCGGCGAAAACTGTCCCAGCACCAGGTTGGCCAGCCAGGCCGTGATCACCAGGGCCAATACCCCTGAGAACAGGTGCGTCTGGCGGAACAAAATAAGGTCCCGGAACGCCCCCATTGTGCAGAATCTGCTTCTCTGGGCTATAAACCCTATTAACAGCCCTATTACAAGGGAAACTGCAACCGGCGCATACGCTGCCCCGGGGCCCTTGGCGCTGTAGAAAAGAACTCCGCTTTTTCCCGCCGCCTCCGGCCTGGGAAAAATCAGCATCAGTACAAAAAGCCCTGCAAATATGGCCGGCAGCACCCAGCCCGCAGCAGTTGAAAACCGCTGTGTCCGGCCCAGGCTGTAGCCTTTTTTCAAAAACAGCGTGCCGATCCATATGCCTGCGACAAGGCCGATAATTCCGAGAACCGCGTTTCCGTCGCCCCCTGCCAGCCGAAGCATGGCCCGCCACGGACAACCCAGAAAAACAAGCGCCCCGATCATGGCAAACATTCCCAGGACAAACCGCACAATTGGCGCAGATCCTCCCCGGGGCTTAAACTCCCTGAAAACAAGCGCGGCTGCCAGGGAACCAAGTACAAACCCGACCATCTCGGGCCGAAGATACTGAACCACTTCCGCCCTGTGAAGCCCCACCGCTCCGGCAATATCCCTTTCAAAACAGGCCACGCATATTCCCATGTTGCCGGGATTTCCAAGGTACTGGAGCAGAGCGGCAATGATGCCGATCGCCGCCCCCACAGCCACAATCCCCCATTTTGCTGCAAAAACATTTCTCATTGCATCCCGCCTTTCTGTAACCGGTCTGATTAAATTCGTTCTCTCTGCAATGTCACTTATTTTTTGGGAGATATCTAAAATTTATTTTTTAAATGTGTCAAATTGTTAATTTCAATAGTTTGCTCAATAATTATAGAAACCATCAATGCACAATAAGTTAATAAGTTAAGGGCGTCCCCCAAGGTTGTTTTTCTGGTTGACGGGGGCAAAGGGGTGGCGTATGTTTGCGGTTTGTTAAAAAACCGGTATGTTATATTAATCTGTATTGTGGATTGTAAAACAGACTTAGAACAGGCTTTTAAAAAGTGAACGATCTTTACCGCAACTGGTTTCTGGCAAGCCGTCCCTGGTCTTTTATAATGACGGCCATATCCATCGGCGTGGGCGGGACGATTGCGGCCATTGACGGCCAGTTTTTCTGGGGTCTGTTTGCCGCAACCCTTGCGGGGGCCGTGTTTTTGCACGCGGCCACAAATCTGATAAACGATTACTATGACGTGAAAAGCGGCGTGGACACGATCGAGGCGGCAACAGCCCAGTACAGGCCGCATCCTCTGGTTGAGGGAAAGCTTCTGCCGAAAAACGTTCGCAATGCCGCATATATTCTGTTTTTCGCAGGAGCGGCAATCGGGCTGTGCCTGACCGCTGCAAGGGGCTGGCCGGTTCTGGCTCTGGGAATCGCCGGCGTGCTTGCAAGCCTTGCATACACAGCCCCGCCTTTAAGCTACAAGTACCTGGCCTTAGGCGAATTTTCAGTGTTTCTCATGTGGGGGCCGCTCATGGTCGAGGGAACATATTTTGTCCAGCGGCGCTCCTTGAGCGCAGACGCCCTGTGGATAAGCATACCGTTCGGCGTAATTGTGGCCCTTGTCCTTCTTGCAAACAATCTGCGCGATATCTCCCATGACAAAGCCATGCATATCAAGACCATTGCAATCGTGCTGGGTGCAAAAAAAGGATTTTACCTTTATTCATGCTTAATTAGCCTTGCATATGCAAGCATCCTGCTGATGATAGGGCTTGGCATACTGTCGCCCTGGTCTTTTGCTGTGTTTTTATCCCTTCCCATTGCGGTTAAAATTCTGCGGATAATGGCCGAAAAAATCCCGAACGATGCAGATGCCCGTACCGCACAGCTTGACACGGCATTCGGCATACTGCTGCTCATTTCCCTTATTGCGGAGGCATTGCTTTGAACCAGTATCTTTTTTCATGGAAGCCCGTGGCCGCAACAGTGGTCCTGGCCGCAGTGCTCTGGTTTGCAACATTTTATCTTCAGTGGGGGATTTTCTGGTTTAAAATCGCGGCTTCAGCCCTGGTGCTTGCGGTTCTCTCCTTTATACTCCAGCCGGCCCGGCACCTGGGCTTCCGTCTTAGCCTGAAAAACCTTATGCTCGGGCTCTTGTCTGCAGCGCTTCTTTATTTTATTTTCTGGATCGGAAAAACGGTTTCCGAAGCAATCCTTCCGTTTGCAGGCGATCAGATAGGCGCAATCTACGGCAAGGGCGGGGGCACACCCGTATGGACGATTATGCTGCTTCTTTTTTTTGTCACCGGCCCGTGCGAGGAAATATACTGGCGCGGCTATCTTCAGCGCCAGCTCATGCTGCGCTTCGGCGGGGCGCCCGGATGGATTTTCGCAGCCGCACTTTATGCAGGAGTGCACATATGCTCTGGAAATTTCATGCTCACTGCAGCTGCTGCTGTTGCAGGAGCCTTCTGGGGGGCGATGTACTGGTGGTTAAAAGACATCTCCCCGGTTATTATCTCCCATGCGCTATGGAGCACCTTTATCTTTGCGATAATGCCGATAACTTAAGCCG
>CAZVFQ010000068.1:5225-16972 GCA_964626455.1 uncultured Desulfobacteraceae bacterium
GGGGACAGTATACTTTTTAGCGCTCGAAAAAAATACACTGTCCCCTTTTTCGTCCCTTTTTTGTTAAAAAGTATACTGTCCCCGTTTTTTAAAAGCTTAGTTCTTCCAGGCGGGTTTTTATGAAATACCAGTTGCTTCGCGGGCCGCAGGCTACAAGTGCGCACAGGGTATCTTCTTCATGATTTTCAAGCTGCTGGGCTATCACGATGCCTTTTGACGCGTGAAGGGTCGAGGAGGCCGCGCCGCCGAGATTCGCCCGTGATGCCGCCTTGTCCGCGCTTGTCATAAAGCCGGTCATAGCAAGAGCCAGTTTTTCAACATCGAGCTCGCCGCTTTTATGCTCGCTGGCCAGCACCCGCCCCCTGCCAGTAATTACGGCAATTAACCGGCAATCATGGATATCTTTTATTTCTTCAACTATGGCCGCCAGCCACCCGGCAGCTTTATCCCTGAGTTTTCCGGAAACTTCCTGACCGGCAAATGCCGGCTCCATTGAAAGCTCAGCATCATCGACTTCTTCGCGCAGCTCGATTATTTCATGCTCGGCCTGAACAATATCGTCTTGTTTTTTCTGCCCGGATTCTTCGGCCGCGCTCCAGGTTGCATCCGCAAAATCCATGAGTTTTGTCTTAACCCGCCTGCGGGTCCTTCTGCGGGGCAGCTCTGATAGCGAAAACGAAATCCGGTTCCAGGAGGCAATTTCTCTTGCAGCCTCCTGAGCCGAAAGTTTCCCGCAATGCGCATCAATCAGTTCGCCGTCTTCAAAGTACAAAAAGCCCTTTCTCCTGTCAGCGGCCTTTACCTGCATTCGGCAGGTCTTCTGCTGGAGTTCGAGCAGCGGCAGCAGACTGGCCATGGTCATGCCCTGGGCGCTTGCCCCCTCGTCGCGCAGATTTAATCCAACGAAAATGGCAGATACCAGAGAGCCGATTTCAAAGGGTCGCTCCAGGTGATAGAGAAAAGACTGCTGGCTTATGCGCTTTTTAAACCAGGGCTTGCCCCGGTCTGTCATAACAATACATGGAGTGTTCGGCTGTTTCTGGGACATGTAGGCCAGCAACTCAAGCGCATCCAGGGTCGGGGTTTCGATATTGGTTACAAGCACAGAAACCTTGTTGTCGGACATAATTGAGACAGCCTTTTCACCGTCCTGTGCGGTGAGGACTTCAAACTGACGGACTTTTTCAAGCCCTTTTCTGGTTTGCTCCAGAAATTCCGGGTCATTATCGACTATAAGCACCTTATCCATAGGCACATCCAGAACATATTTGTTGACAGAAAAAAACCCCCGTACTTATATTTACGCATACGGTAAATTTTTAATACCACATTAAATATTCGGACTTCAATTGAAATTGCCATGGAATCCAAAAAGCCTGACAACACAAATTTTATCCGCATCTCCGGCATAGACAACCCTTTTGAGGCCCAGCTTCTCGGATCTATCCTTGAGGAAAGAGTCATTTCCCATCGTATCAGATCCCATCATGACACGGCCTATGACGGCCTTTACCAGATGCAGAAAGGCTGGGGAGAAATTTATGCGCCTCAACAGCATAAAGAGGAAATAATAAAAATTCTTGAACAAATCAGAAGTCAAAGCGCATCCGAAGGCCGTGATCACCCGGCATAACCGGCAAAGCCAACTTTTTTGCGGTTTTGTTGTTTTGTGATTTGCATTTCGGATTTGTCTCATACTTTGAATTTTGTTATTCAGGTTATTTGCACACTGAGGTAGCAGGAGCTTTTTTGGCAACAAGGACTGCACAATCAAAAGGGAGATTGAAAATGAACGGATATCAGGAAGCGTTTGAACAAGCACTGCAAACAGGGCGGCCTCCGAACGTAACCGAACTGTTTCCAAATTCCCGCGCACTGATCGTAAGCGGCGGCTTTATTGACCGGGCCATGCTAAAAAAGGGCAATGCCATTGCCATGGCTGCAAACGGGAGAAACTATTTTGCGCTGCGCGGGGCACTAATGGCCGCACAGAAGGCCAATGCCGCGATTATCATAGAGATAGCAAAGTCTGAAAGCAACTACTGCGCGATCAACTACTGGAATATAGCCAGGCTTGTCGACGACCTCTGCAATGAGCTTGAAATCACGGTGCCCGTGGCCGTACATGCCGACCATTACGGCATTAAGGGACCGGCTGACCTGGAAAATGCAAAAACTGAAATTCCGAGCATTTTTGATGCAGGCATGACCTCAATTGCAATTGACGCATCCCATCTGCCAGATGATGAAAACCTGCTGGCCAATCTGGAGCTGTGGCAGTATGTGCCTGACTGGGCGGGCAGGGAAACCGAGGTGGGGGAGATCAAAGGCAAGACAGGCCTTTCAACCCCCCAGGAAGCCCTTTTTCTGATACAGGGTCTGAATGCTCACGGTGTTTTTCCTGACTGGATCGCGCTTAACAACGGAACCACTCACGGCATAGAAGCCGGTTCAGAAGGCATTCAGGTGAAGCTTACCGCCGAAATCCATGATGTGCTTGAGCCCTACAAGGTATCGGGCGCACAACACGGAACTTCAGGCAACAGCTCAGAGCGGCTTCGGCGCATAGCAAATGAGACCAGAACAACCAAGGCAAACGTTGCAACAGCCCTCCAGATGATTTCCTGGGGCCTTGAAGTAAACGACTACGGAAACGCGCGCCTTGATGAAAACGGAAATTTCATAAAGCTTAAAAACGAGGGCGCAACAGAGGAAATCTGGGCGGAGATGACCGCGTTTGCCGAATCAAAGGGCCTTAAAAAAGGCGACTACAAAAAACTCAACCTCGCCTTTGAAAACAGACTTCTTGCCCAATCCAGGCAAGTGCGCGAACGAATGGCCGTGCGGGTGGCAGATTTTGTATACGGCATGCTTGTAGACGTATTTAACTGCAAGGACACCGCCCCCATCGCAATACAGGAAATCCTTGATGCAGGTTCCTATGACCCCGGCCCCAAGGCAGGAAAAACAGAGGACCCGCAGGAGTGGACCCCGGAGAAAATCCGGGAAAAAGCCGCCGGGATCAAGCGCGACAGGGGTGAATCAGGCAACTTTGAAGACTAGCCCATGAAAAATATAAATTTCTGCCCGTATTGCGGGCACAGGCTGTCTGAAAAATTCGTTGAAGGCAGAAACCGCAATTTCTGCCATTCATGTGAAACAACCCTTTATGACAACCCGGTGCCCGCAACATGCGTTGTTGTAACAGACCAAAAAAACCGGGTTCTTCTGGTAAAAAGAAACATTGAGCCTAAAATCGGCTTCTGGTGCCTTCCCGGCGGATTCATGGAAACAAGAGAAACCCCGGAGCAGGGAGCTTTGCGCGAACTTTGCGAGGAAACAGGCCTTAACGGAAAAATCGACATGCTGCTTGGAGTCATGACCAGCGCAGGCAGGATCTATGAGACCATCCTGATGATAGGATTCCTTGTCGGCAGTTTTTCCGGAACCCCGGTGGCAGGAGACGATGCAGAGGAAGTGGGGTGGTTTGACCCGGACCGCCTGCCGGAGATCGCATTTGCCAGCCATCGCTCATTTATTCGGATCTATTACTCCGCTTACTCTGCTGCTCCCACTTAAGCTTGAGCTCTTTTATCCTGGCGGCAAAAGCTCTTCTGGCATCTTCCGGGATCACCCGGATAATGCCCGATGTTGCCGAATTGACATGCGGGGCAAGCTTTGAATCCCGGATTACTGCCGTTGAATTTCCCCGGGGAAGAAAAAAAGTAAGCAGGAAAAAAAGAAGCGATACCACGATTACCCCCTTTACCGCTCCGAACAGGGAGCCAAGCGCCCGGTCAACAACGCCGAGCAGCATAAGCTGGACCACCGCGCGCACCAGTATTCCCGCCAGTATCGATGCTGCAAACACCGCGCAGAAAAGCAGCAGAAAGGCCGCAAAGTAAGTATAATTCACATTGTCTGTAAACCTTGTAAAAACCGGCGCAACAGCTTCATAAAACATAAAAGCCATGTAAAACCCGCCCAGAACACCGATAATTGCGGCAGCCTCCTTTATAATTCCCCGAAAGGCCCCCCTTATAATACAGTAGCCCAGGACCACCACAACGACCATGTCAAACGGATTCAGCAAAATTTCCCCGCCATCAAGTTTTGAGGTTTGCAAAATACAAAAACCTCATGGTATAGACAACTTATGCATATGAAAAAAAGAAGATACAGGCAAGATTAAAAAAAGACAATGAATTACAAAGAAAGCACAAAAACCGAAATGACATTTCCGGACCCCGGGCTTGCAAGAACGCTTTTCGGGGTGCACAACGACCATCTTCACCGCATAGAGGAAAGATC
Organism: uncultured Desulfobacteraceae bacterium; assembly: GCA_964626455.1. Classification (GTDB taxonomy): domain Bacteria; phylum Desulfobacterota; class Desulfobacteria; order Desulfobacterales; family Desulfosalsimonadaceae; genus Desulfosalsimonas. The sequence goes on from CAZVFQ010000068.1 coordinate 9,537, forward strand.
GGGTGCAAAAATTCACACCCGCGGCAATTCTGTGATTATTGAAGGAGACAGCGTATCAGCCGAACTTGCCGCAGATATTTTAAACCAGCTCTACGGACTTTTAAAAGAAGGATACCCGGTATATCCCAAGGATGTGGATTACGCGGCAAACGTGCTGTGCAAAGACAGCAGCGTAAATTTAAAAGACATTTTTCTGGACACGATCTATATCACATCCGGCAAACGTACCATTACGCCCAAAAGCCCGGTGCAGAAGGAATACATAGACGCGATCCGCAAATACGATATTGTATTCGGAATCGGGCCTGCCGGAACCGGCAAGACATATCTTGCAATGGCCATGGCAGTGGCGGCCCTGAGCAAAAAGCAGGTCAACCGCATAATCCTGACCCGGCCGGCCGTGGAAGCCGGCGAAGCCCTGGGCTTTCTTCCGGGGGACCTGGCAGAAAAGGTAAATCCTTATCTGCGTCCCCTTTATGACGCCCTGCACGACATGATGAATTTTGAAAAAGCAGCCGACATGATAGAACACGGCGTAATAGAGGTGGCACCCCTTGCTTTTATGCGCGGCCGCACATTAAACGATTCCTTTATTATTTTAGACGAGGCCCAGAATTCCACCTCCGAGCAGATGAAAATGTTTCTTACCCGCATCGGCTATAATTCCAAAGCCGTGATAACAGGCGACATAACCCAGAGCGACCTGCCGCCGAACCGGGCTTCCGGCCTTGTGGAGGCAAAAGGTCTGCTCGGCGACATTGAAGGCATCAGGTTTGTCTTTTTTTCAGGCCATGACGTTGTACGCCACAGATTGGTTCAGAAAATAATAAATGCATATGAACGCAGGGAACAAAACCAGGGTTCTTAGCCGTGCTAAAACCAAAGCCCGGTCCGGACAAACAGAAAAGAGCAAAAAATGGAAGTCCTGATAACAAACCGGCAAAACTTTTGCCCGATATCAGAGGAGCGCATAAGGAAAACTGCATCCGCCCTGCTTGAAGCCCTTGGCAAAACAGGGGCAGAGCTGTCTTTGCTGATAGTCGACAACGAGCAGATAGCAGAGATCAATAAAACATATCTTGACCGCACCGGGCCCACAAACGTAATAGCCTTTCCCATGGGAGACAGCGGTTTTAACGAAATCCAGCCGGAACTGCTTGGCGATATTGTCATCTCTGTTGAAACTGCGGACAAAGAAGCCTCTAACGCCGGATATTGCATGGAAGAAAGATTTACAGAACTGCTTATACATGGTATTCTGCATCTTCTCGGATATGATCATGAAACCAATGAACAGGATGCAAAACAGATGAATGAAAAAAGCGATGAATTAATGGCATACCTTAAAGCAAGGAAGGACCAATGACCTCACTGGCAGTTAACGTGGATCACATAGCCACCCTGCGCCAGGCGCGGGGCGGAGCCACCAGATACCCTGACCCTGTGCATGCAGCGGCCCTGGCCGAACTAGGCGGTGCGGACGGCATTGTGGTGCATCTGCGCGAAGACCGTCGCCACATACAGGACCGGGACGTATACATTCTAAGAAAAACCGTTCTGTCAAGACTTATCCTGGAAATGGCGGCAACAGGGGAAATGCTTTCAATCGCCAAAGACGTGCGCCCCGACCTTGTTACCCTGGTGCCGGAAAAAAGACAGGAGCTTACTACCGAGGGAGGCCTTGATGTGCGCTCGCTTTTTGAGTCCGTGGGCCAGGCCGTACAAACCCTGCATGACGCAGACATCCGGGTAAGCCTTTTTGTTGATCCTGATGCGGATCAGATCCGGGCTTCTGCTGATACCGGGGCCGACATGGTGGAAATTCACACCGGCGCATTCTGCGAGGCGGAAAACGAAGAACAAAGAAAACGGCTGTTTTCGGATATAACAGAATCTGCCCGGCTTGCCGGCCAATTGGACCTTGGAGTCAATGCAGGCCATGGGCTTTGCTACAACACCATCAAATATTTTAAAGGAACCCGAACCATTGACGAGTTCAGCATCGGCCACAGCATCGTATCCAGGGCCGCTCTTACCGGCATGGAACAGGCGGTCCGGGAAATGCGTGATCTTATAAGGAATTTATAATGTATATCCTGACAGCAGATGAAATGCGGGAAATGGACCGCAGAACCATCGAAAATTTCGGCCTTCCGGGCAGACTGCTCATGGAAAATGCCGGCCGCGGGGCGGTGCGCTCGATTTTTCGCGCCTGGCCGGATGTCTATACCAGATCCGTGGCCGTGATTGCAGGAAAGGGAAACAACGGGGGCGACGGATTCGTGATAGCCAGGTATCTGTTCCAGCACGGGGTGGACGTCTCAGTATATCTGCTTGCAGAACGCTCCCGGGTCACCGGAGATGCCGCCGCCAACCTCGGGCTGATCGAGACCCTGGGAATCCCTTTAACCGAGCTGGCAGACGAACTTTCCTTTTCCGGTTACAGAAAGGAAATCGCTGAAAAGGATCTTATTATAGACGCAATTCTGGGCACTGGTCTGGACTCGCAGGTCAAGGGGTATTTTCATGAAGTAATAGATTTTATTAATAACTCCCGGACTCCGGTGTTTTCCGTGGACATTGCCTCCGGACTTCACACTGAAACCGGCATGCCCTGCGGCATATGCGTGCATGCAGATGCCACCGCCACCTTTGCCTTTGCAAAACTCGGCCACATGCTTCTTCCAGGGGCGGGATACACAGGCAGACTTTCCATCGTGGACATAGGCATTCCCCCCTATATAGTTCATTCCGCCGAACCGCGGCACCAGCTTTTAACCGCGGGATGGATAAGATCGCAGCTTACCCCCCGCGACCCCCAGGCTCACAAGGGAAACACCGGGCACGTGCTTGCAGCTGCAGGCAGCCCCGGCAAAACAGGGGCTGCTGCAATGACCGCCATGTCCGCGCTCAGATCCGGGGCAGGACTGGTCACTCTGGCAGTGCCCGAAAGCATCAACTCATCAGTGGAATCCCTGGCAGTTGAGGCAATGACCCATCCCCTGGATGACGATAAAAAGGCAATCCTTGGCGAAAAAAATGTTGAAGAGCTTTTATCCCTTGCAGCAAACAAGGATTGCCTTGCCCTTGGCCCGGGAATAGGGACCAGTGAAACCACGGTAAAAATGGTTGGCGCCCTGATACAAAAAAGCCCGGTGCCGGTGGTTCTAGACGCAGACGCAATAAACTGCCTGGCAAAAAACCCTGCCGTGCTTGCCAAAAAAAAATCAGAGATAATCCTGACGCCCCATCCCGGGGAAATGGCCCGGCTGGCAGACACCACGGCCGCAAAAATCCAGGAAGACAGGATCGCTGCAGCCCGGGGCTTTGCTGAAAAACACGGCGTATGCCTTGTATTAAAAGGCGCCCGCACGATCACGGCATCACCGGACGGCCATGTGTATGTAAATCCAACCGGCAATCCGGGTATGGCCTCGGGCGGCATGGGAGACGTTTTAACAGGAATGATAAGCGGGTTTATCGCCCAGGGCAAAGACCCGGAGACCGCCTGCCGCATGGCGGTTTACCTGCACGGGGCGGCAGCCGACCTTCTGGCGGAAAAACGCGGGCCGTTCGGCTATCTTGCAACAGATATAATGCATCATGTGCCTGACACAATAAAGGCGCTGATAGACGGCACGTTTACGGATATCGCCCATGAGTGCAGACCAATGCTGTGATTTATGCATTAAAACAAAAAGCGCGGAAGAAACATTTCAGCTTGGGCTGGCTTTGGGCAAAAACATCAGCGAGCCTTGCATAATCGGCCTGCAGGGCGATCTGGGTGCCGGGAAAACCGCTTTTATCCAGGGTCTGGCCCGGGGTCTCGGGGTGCCGGAACAATACCCAATAACCAGCCCGAGCTATACAATCATAAACCAGTACCCCGGCAGACTGGCTTTTTTTCACGTGGACCTCTATCGTATTGAAGATCCCGAGGAAATCGAACAGACAGGACTTGCCGAAATACTGAGCCAGCAACATGTTACTGCGATCGAGTGGGCCGAACACCTGCCTGACGAGACCCCAAAGCCGGACATTGTAATACTGATCAGTACGCAAAGCGCCGATACCCGCAAATTCCGTATGTTTTTTTATGGACCCCGGTTTTTAAATCTGGTAGAAAACTTAAAAAAATTCGAGCAAGGAAGAACATAGCTATGGCACTTATTGTGCAGAAATACGGCGGCACATCAGTCGGAGATACAGAACGGATAAGAAACGTGGCACAACGCATCGCCCGGATCCGGGATGCGGGAAATGATATCGTGGTAATCCTTTCGGCCATGAGCGGAGTTACAGACGAGCTTATTTCTCTGGCCCAAAAGGTCTCGAATAATCCGGACAAAAGGGAAATGGACGTGCTTCTTGCAACAGGCGAGCAGACCACGGTCTCTCTTATGGCAATGTCGCTTCAGGCCATGGGCTACAAGGCAAAATCCATGCTGGGCTACCAGGCTGAAATCCTTACAGACTCCGGATACAGCAAGGCCCGCATCCTGGACATAGGCGCAGAGCGTATTAAATCGCTGCTCTCCGAAGGCCACATAGTAATCGTGGCAGGATTCCAGGGAGTCGACGCCCACGGCGACATTACCACCCTGGGCCGCGGCGGCTCGGACACGTCTGCGGTGGCCGTTGCCGCAGCCATAAAAGCGGACAACTGTGAAATCTACACTGATGTGGACGGCATTTATACGGCAGATCCCAATATATGCGGCAAGGCGAAAAAGCTTTCGCGCATAGCATACGATGAAATGCTCGAGATGTCGAGTCTGGGCGCAAAGGTCCTGCAGATCCGCTCAGTGGAATTTGCCAAGAAATACAGCGTACCATTGCACGTCAGATCATCGTTTAACGAGGAGGAAGGAACCATGGTAGTCCATGAAGATGCCAATATGGAACAGGTTGTGGTTTCAGGGGTGACCCACAGCAAAAACGAAGCGCGAATAACTCTCCGCAAAGTGCCGGACCGGCCCGGAATCGCCTACAGCATTCTTTCCCCGGTTGCAGAAGCAGGCATCAGTGTGGACATGATCATTCAAAATACGCGGCTGAGCAACATGACAGATCTTACCTTTACCGTGCCCAAGCCCGATTTTTCCGCCGCCCTGGAAATAGAAAAAAAGGTGGCAGAAAAAATCGGCGCAGCAGAAGTACTCGGAGACGAAAACATAGCCAAAGTCTCGGTAATTGGCGTGGGCATGCGAAGTCACTCCGGAGTGGCATCAAAAATGTTTTCCACCCTGGCGGAAGAAAACGTAAACATTCTGATGATTTCCACCTCAGAGATCAGGATCTCGTGCGTGATAGAGGAAAAATACACCGAACTTGCGGTCCGCGCCCTGCACACGGCATTTGAACTCGACAGTGAATAAAAAGAACTTATCAAAAAAATGAAGCGCTTTAGCCCGGATCAGCTCATATTGGTAATAGTTGTAGCCCTTGTAATCCTGGCCTTTCTTTTAAAACGCCTGTTTTTCGGAATATAGCCCAAAGATTGGCAAAAAAGGTTAAATTATTTCCTCTATCTCCCCTGCAATCATCTCAGCCGCATCTGCAGGATCGCCCGCGTCCCTTATCGGCCTGCCGATTACAAGATAGTCAGCCCCGTTTTTAACAGCCTCTGCGGGCGTGACAACCCTTTTCTGATCATCTGCATCCACCGCCCAGCCGGGCCTTATTCCCGGAACCATGGTCACGAATTCAGGACCGAATTTCTCCTTTATCAGGGCCGTCTCCCTGCCGGAACAGACCACCCCGGCGCATCCGGCATCATAGGCCATCTGAGCGCGCTTTAAAACCAGTGCCCCCGGATCTTCGGCATACGCGCTGTCAAGCCCCGCCGCAGCCAGATCATCTCCTGAAACGCTTGTAAGAACTGTTACTCCCAGGACTCCGGTCTTTTTGTCCGCCGATTTTACTGCAGCATCAAGCATCGCCCTGCTTTCCCCGCAGTGCACGGTTGCAAACGCGGCCTTCCAGCCGGCTATCTGCTCCATGGCCCGGCCCACGGTGGCGGGTATGTCATGGAGCTTTAAATCAAGGAATATCCCGACGCCGCCCTCTTGCCGAACAGCATCCAGAACTGCCCTGCCTTCTGCAATAAAAAGCTCCAGCCCAATCTTAAACATCCCCACCCTGCCTGAAAGAAGCCTTGCGTAATATGCCGCCTCCTCTGCGGTGGGCACATCCAGCGGAAAAACAATATAGTCCTTTGCCTGTTTTCTCATTTGCCACCTTAGCCAGTGGGTCTTAATTATCATTGCTTTGCTTTTAATAAACTGCCGCCTCCAAAAACCCGCCTTCCGGGAATCCGAAAATTTTCTTAAAAACACATATCAGAAAATACCAGCAAAACAAACCTGTCTTTCCATGATGTTATGTTGACAAAAAAAATTTTTTCTGCATATTTCATAATAAAACATATTAATCTGGAGACTGCGGCATGAAAGCTGCTTCTCACGAAAGACAAAGAGCGCAAATCCTATAAAATCGGAGCAGCGGTTGACACCACGGGAAAAAGAAAACCTTCTGAACCAGGTGTATATGCATCTGGAGCAGCACCCTGAAATCATGTTTGCATTCGCGCATGGGTCTTTTATAGAAGGAGGGCCTTTCCGCGACCTTGATATAGCCATATTTCTTAATCCAAAGTTTTTATCAGGCATAAGCTTCCGATATGAAATGCAGATTGAGTCCCGGATCAAAAAAGAGCTTAAAATTCCTTTTAAAGTAGATGTCCGCATTCTAAACAGAGCCCCGCTGAGCTTTCGATATCATGCATTGCGAGGCCGCCTGCTGCTTGACCGGGAACCGGATGCAAGAATTGCATTCACAACACAAACCGCGGGCCGCTACCTTGATATCGAACCAATCCTCAAACACCACACCAGGGAGGCTTTTGCCGGTGAATCTGGATCATGACCGAATGCGCAATAAAATCAGCGATATTCAAAGATCTCTGGATCGATTGAAACGGCTTAAAGCCGAAGGAAAGAAGAATTTCCTTACAGACGAAGACTGCCAGGATATTGCCAGATCGAGGCTGCTGTCGGCTATCGAGGCTGCGTTAAATATTTGCTTCCACATCAACGCCAGAAAGCTGAAAAAAGTCCCGGAAGACTACGGCGACTGCTTCATGAGCCTGGGCCAGGCAAACCTGATAGACCCGGCCCTGGCCGCTCGCCTTGCTGATATGGCCCGTTTCAGAAACAGGCTGGTACATCTTTACTGGGATATCGATTACAGCGCCGTCTATGATATAATAGAAAATCACCTGGTTGATCTGGAAAATTTCTCGGTCAGGGCAGCCGGTCTTCTCTGACTTCTTATACAGCCCACGCTAAATTCAAACCTGCATGAAAAACACCTTTGCCTGTTTTCTCATTTGGTTTCCAGGTAATCCTTTAACTGTTCGCGATGGGCCTGCTCAA
>CAZVFQ010000069.1:0-16880 GCA_964626455.1 uncultured Desulfobacteraceae bacterium
TTATTTTATGATCTTGAAAAGGTTTCGATATAAACGATGAATGTTCATATTATATGACACGCGTTCGCAAAATACAGGGAAAGGCAGATCACTAAATGATACAGACCGCCGGAACCGATACCGATTATGAACGAATCTTTAACCCTGAAAAAATCGCAATTATCGGGGTTTCAGGCAAGGGCACCGGTTTTGGCGCCGGACTTTTTGCCGCCCTTTCCATGATCGGCTACAAAGGTGAAATCTTCCTTGTAAATCCCAGGGGCGGCAGTCTTGCAGGAAAGCAAATCCACAAAAGCATCGAGGATATTCCGGGCAGTTTTGATCTTGCGGTAATCGCGGTAACAGCCGAAGCCGTGCCAGAAGCGCTTGAAGCCTGCAGGAAAAAAGGGGCTGCTGCCGCCGAGATCCTGTCTGCCGGATTCAAGGAGCTGGGAACTGAACAGGGCATTGGGCTTGAAAAAGAAATCCGGAAAATCGCCCAAAAAGGCATCCGGGTAATAGGCCCCAACTGCTTTGGCATCTATTGCCCCAAAAGCGGCCTTACCATGCTGCCGGGAGCCGATCTTTCAAGAAAAACCGGACCCGTGGCTTTTTGCTCCCAGAGCGGCGGCATGGCGGTGGATTTTGCAAATACAGGCAAGTCCATAGGGCTTGCATTCAGCAAGATCGTGAGTTTTGGAAACGGTGCAGATCTTCGGGAAACAGAGCTGCTCGGCTATTTTGGACAGGACCCGGAAACCCGCGTAATCAACATGTACATAGAGGGTGTGCAAGACGGTGAAAGCTTTTTTTCTGCCTTAAAAAATACTGCCTCAAAAAAACCGGTGATTGTAATAAAAGGCGGTCTTTCCAGGGCCGGAAGCAGGGCCGTGTTAAGCCACACCGCTTCTATGGGCGGCAGCCGGGTCATATGGCAGTCAATGCTCAGGCAGGCAAACGCAGTGCAGGTAAAGGACATGGAGGAGATGGCACGCACGAGCCTTGCATTTGCCGGCCTGCCCCAGGGGATATACAAACAGATCTGTGTACTGGGAGGCGGAGGAGCCCTGGGCGTAAGCGCCGCAGATACTGCAGAAGAATACGGAATCCATATCCCCGCCTTTGAACGTGCACTTTCCGGCAGGATTGAAGAACTTCTGCCCCGGCCCGGCTCCAGTGCCGGCAACCCCGTGGATGTGGCCAACCCGTATGTAAAGCCTGAGATACTCCAGCAGGTGCTTGAACTTGCCGCAGAAGACCAGCGTATTGAACTCCAGATTCTAATCACTCTGTTTCACCATTATACCGGCAAGGCCGTCTGGACCAAAAAGCCTGTAAAGGAGGTCACTCCGTATGAGGAGCTTGCACAAAGAGTTGAAAAAGTGGTACAAAAAACAAAAAAACCAGTGGTTGTTATATTAAACAACCCCAAGCGCGGCAGGGACCATCTCGATGTTGTGGAAACAATCGAGGAGGCCAGAAAGGTTTTTATGGATCGCGGTATCCCGTGTTTTGATGATTTGGGCCGGGCCCTGGAAGCGATTGCACACGTTAATGCCTATTATGAAAGGAAGGAATAATGGATCAGAGTGCTGCCGTAAAAACAGTGGAAAGAGCCCTGGACCAGGGGCGGGGGGCATTGACAGAATATGAGGCAAAGCAGGTGCTTGCCGCCTATGATATCCCTGTTACCCGGGAAATTCTTGTACAATCTTCTGAAGGGCTAAAACAGGCTGCCCAGGAAATCGGCTTCCCGCTTGTTTTAAAAGCCTGCTCAGCCGATCTTGCCCACAAAACCGAAAAAAACATGGTAAGAGTGGATCTGCGAAGCATGGATGAGGCTTTTGCGGCATTTAACGAAATCATTGAACAGGTCGGTACTCAGGGAGAAGACAGCGGCGTGCTGGTCCAGGAAATGATATCCGGCAAGAGAGAGCTTGTCCTGGGCATGACCCGGGACCCGCAGTTCGGCCCGTGTGTAATGTTCGGACTGGGAGGGATTTTCACTGAGATATTAAAGGACATCGCCTTTAGAAAAGCTCCGATAGACAAAGACGAGGCTTTGCGCCTAATGCAGGATATCCAGGGCAGGCGCATCCTGGAGGCTGTACGCGGTATGCCGGCGGCTGACACGGATATGCTTGCACACATGCTCATACAGATCGGCCGGATAGGCTTAGACATTGAGGCTGTGGCGGAAATCGACATCAATCCGGTGATACTTTCCAAAAGCAGCCCTGTGGCAGCAGATGCCCTTATCGTGCTGTCCTGAAGGAATAACGACCTAAAAGAATTATGAAAACCGGAAAGGATCTGTTAAATGAACCTGATTGAAATCAACACTGACACATGCAACCAGGACGGAATCTGCGCACAGGTATGTCCCGCCCAGATTATCCGGTTTTCAAAAGGCAATTACCCCGAACCCATAGCCGATGCAGATGAACTCTGTATAAGATGCGGCCATTGCGTGGCTGTCTGCCCCACGGCAAGCCTTACCCACCGGGATATGCCTGTGGAAAAATGCCCGCCGGTCAACCCGGACATGAGATTCACCCCGGAGCAGTGCGAGCATTTTTTCCGCATGCGCCGCTCTATAAGGGCCTATAAAGACAAGACCGTTGATCCTGATACGATTCAAAAATTAATTGAAACCGCCCGCTACGCTCCCACCGGGCATAACTCCCAGTGCGTGGAATGGACGGTTTTAGGCGGCAGGGAAAAACTTACAGACTTGGGCGAAATTGTAATTGACTGGATGCGCTGGATGATCAAAAACATGCCCGAGGCCGCGGCTGCAGTGCATATGGACCGGGCGGTGGCCAGGTGGGAAAACGGCTCGGACGTAGTCTTCCGGGGCGCTCCCATGCTCATAGTCGCACATGCAGATAAAGACCTGCGCCCTGCACCTGCAGCATGCACCATTGCATTGTCCTACCTGGAACTTGCAGCCACCACAATGGACCTTGGCTGCTGCTGGGCCGGATACTTCATGGCGGCATCGGCAAATTTCCCTCCCATGCAAAAGGCCCTGCCGCTTCCCGGCGGGCATCTGTGCTTTGGCGCATTAATGATCGGATATCCGAAATTTTCATATAAACGGCTGCCGTTGAGAGACAAACCCCGTATAACATGGCAAATTCCGTAATGCCGAACAGCGCCATGGCAAATCAGCCTGAATTCGGGCTTTTACCAAAGGCAGCCATGTAATTAATCCTTGACAAGGCCAAGCATTACTAATACAGTTAAAACAGATAATCAATGTTTCTCATATAAACCTCCGTTTATTAACAGTGCTTACCCTTGATGAATTTGTAAAAAGTCTTGATCTGACGGCTGTATAAAAAGTTTTTTGCAGAGTTGTATTTTTGCAACACTTCATTATAATATAAACTGGAGTCTGAATGCGCGCCTACTTAATTAGACGACTTCTAGCCCTGATTCCCACACTGATAGTTGCCACACTTATCATCTTCTTTTTAATCCGAATGGTCCCGGGTCATGTCATTGACCTGATGTTAAGCCAGCACGACGTTGCCGCAGACAAGATGAGCCGGGAGCTCATTGAAAAAGAACTCGGTCTTGATGTCCCGGTTCACGTGCAGTACGTGCGATGGATAGGCGGGGTTGTCCAGGGGGATCTTGGCCGCTCCCTGTGGCGGGAAACAAAAGTATGGGAAGATATCAAGGAAAGAGTGCCTGTTACCCTGGAGCTGGGACTCCTATCAATTCTTATCAGCCTTATATTTGCAATACCCATAGGTGTTTATTCGGCTGTCCGGCAGGATACAGCCCTTGACTATATCGGGAGAACGATTTCCATTCTGGGCATTGCAGTGCCCTATTTCTGGGTGGGAACCATGATCGTTGTATATCCTGCCATCTATTGGGGATGGTCACCGCCTGTTGAGCTTATATGGATTACGGAGGACCCGGTGGGCAATCTCAAGCAGTTCCTCGTGCCTGCTGCTGTGCTCGGCCTGCTGCTGTCTGCGGTTACAATGCGGATGATGCGCGCCATGATGCTCGAAGTGCTGAGAAATGATTACATTCGCACTGCATGGGCAAAAGGTGCGCCCGAAAAAATCGTCATTTTCCGCCATGCTTTGAAAAACGCCCTGATACCTGTGGTCACGCTCGTTGGAATCCAAATTCCGATCCTGATAGGCGGTACCGTGGTCATAGAACAGATTTTTGCGCTGCCCGGCATGGGGCTTCTTCTTTATGAAGCTGTACAGCAGCGGGATTATCCGGTAATCACAGGCCTGATGCTTGTTATAGGAATCTTTGTTCTTATTATCAACCTTCTGGTGGATTTAAGCTACGGACTGCTGGATCCAAAAGTTCGCTACGAATAGCCAGGAAAAGGAAATTATGACAGACGGCACTCAATCCGGAAGCCTTGCGGTTGCCCCTCTTCCCAGAAAACGCAACTTTATAACCGATTTTATAGGCCGGCTCTTTAAGGAAAAACCCCTTGGTGCAGTAGGCGGAATAATTTTTCTGATCATGCTGCTCACAGGCATTTTTGCCGATATGCTCGCGCCTTACGGATTCAACGAAACAAATCCGCTCTATATGCTCGAACCGCCTTCAGCAGAATTCTGGCTGGGCACTGACAGCCTGGGCAGAGACGTTTTGAGCAGAATTATTTACGGCGCCCGCATTTCCATGATAGTGGGTTTCTGCGCAACCAGCCTGTCAATCATCATATCGGTTGTTATCGGGATCACCTGCGGTTTTTTCGGCGGAAAATACGACCTTGTCATGCAGCGCTTAGTGGACGCATGGATGGTATTTCCGGGTCTTATCATTCTTCTGGTGGCAATCTCTATCACCGGTCCGGGGCTGTGGGAGATCATATTCGTTCTCTCGCTCGTATACGGCATTGCTGGTTCACGCATCATCAGAGGCGCAACCCTTAGCACCAGGGAAAACACATACGTGCATGCGTCCTATGCCATAGGCGGATCTTCGCTCAGGCAGCTTTTGCGCCATGTGCTGCCAAATATCATGGCGCCCATTATCATTCTTTTTACCACCCGGCTTGCAGCCGTGATTCTCTCAGAAGCGGTGCTCAGCTTTCTGGGGCTGGGCATACCACCGCCGACACCGAGCTGGGGCGGAATGCTTCATTCAGCCCGCGGCTACATGCTCAATGCGCCTTACCTGGCTCTCTGGCCCGGGCTTGCATTAAGCATTGCAGTTTACGGCATTAATGTTTTCGGCGATGCTCTGCGGGACCTGCTTGATCCAAGGCTGCGCGGCGGTATCGGTACCTATGCAGGTATATCTGAGGCTGCAAAAAAGAAAGAAAACAAATTCCAAAACAAGGAGGGGGATACAAATGAAGATGCGTCTTAAGCGATTACTAATAAGTTTGTTTGCCGCAGTATCAATTTTAGGGCTGTTGTGCGGCCCCGCGGCGGCAGAAGAGCCCCAGTACGGCGGGACCCTGCGGGTGCTGTCACAATACCCGTACATCCCGCCCATGTCATGGGATAACTATGACTGGAACTGGAAGCATGCCCGTGATACCGGCCTTGTTCTCGAGCACCTCATGGTGGGAGACCTTCAGAAAGGCCCGAGGGGCACTGATGAATACGAATTTAAAAGCAATGCCTGGTGGCCGCCTGAATTCAGAAGAGGCGAGCTGGCTGAAAGCTGGGAGATCAAGAAGGATCCGCTAAGAATTGAGTTCAAGCTGCGCGAGGGCATTTACTGGCAGGAAAAGCCCGGTGTCATGAAACGCCGGGAACTGGTCGCAGATGACGTGGTCTACAGTATGGAGCGGATAATGGACAGCTCCAAAGCCATAAAAGGCTATACCTATTATGTGGACAAATGGGAAGCCCTGGATAAGTACACTGTTGCCATGTATATGAACGAGTTTAACTGGAACTGGTGGTATCACTGGACAATGAGCTATTACGGCGCAATTGTGCCAGAGGAAATGGCAGAGGCGGGCCCCAAGGACTGGAAAAACATGTGCGGCACCGGCCCCTTTATGCTGGAAGAATATGATACTGGCAGCGCCATGATTTTTTCCAAAAACGACGATTACTGGGACAAAGAGCCCATCAACGGAAAGGAACATCAACTGCCGTTTGTCGATGAAATCCGGGAGCTGCTGATCAAAGACGCATCCTCAAGAGTATCTGCCCTTCGCACCGGTAAGGTCGATATGATGATGTGGATCGGCTGGAGAGATGTGGACAGCCTGAAAAAATCCTGTCCGGAACTAAAATGGGATAAATACCTGGCTCCCAGTCCGGCAACCCTTGCCTTGCGCAATGACACCGAGCCTTTTGACGACATCCGGGTGCGAAAAGCGCTCAACCTTGCTGTTAACCAGAAGGAGATAGTTGAAAAATACTGGGAAGGCAATGCCGAGCTCATCGGTTATCCATTCATTGCCAGTTGGGACGGTTATTTTACGCCTTATGAAGAATTGCCCCCTGAAACACAGGAGCTTTTTGAATACGATCCTGAAAAAGCCAAAAAACTACTTGAAGAAGCCGGATATCCGGACGGCTTTACCTTTACCACCCAGCTTTCATCAGGAACCGAGTGGACCATGGAACTCGGGCAGCTTCTGGCTGCTTATTTTTCGAAAATCGGCGTGACCATGGAGCTTGATCCCATGGAATACTCGGCCTACTTAAGCAAGATGACCAGCAAAACCAATACGGCAGGATACTTGTTTACAAACGACCATGGCAACCCCCAGGCAGTGCTGAGAAAGAACTTTGAGACAGGCGAGACATGGAATCCGTATATATTTGACGACGAGCACTTTAATGAGCAACTCGATGAAATCAGAAGCAACATTGACCTGGATCCTGATGAAAGACGCAAAATGCTTAAGGATCTGAATGTCTATGTTCTTGGCCAGGCTCCGGCGGTTTGGCTGCCCGGCCAGTACAGGTTTGTTGCATGGTGGCCCTGGGTTAAAAACTACTACGGCGAACAGCGCGTCGGCTGTATCCGCCCCGGCCCGATCCTGTCGCGTATCTGGATCGACCAGAAACTGAAAGAAGAAATGGGCTACTAAGGGGAAAAGGGTTTTTTATAATGGCGAAAACGCTGCTGGATGTAAAGGACCTGCGTACATATTTCTGGACTGAGCAGGGGCTTGTCAAGGCTGTAAACGGGGTCTCTTTTGATCTGCGCGAAGGCGAGACCCTGGGGATTGTGGGCGAGAGCGGATGCGGCAAAAGCGTGACCGCGCTTTCCATAATGCGCCTGATCCCGTATCCGCCCGGCCGGATATTAAACGGAGAGGTCTATTTTGACGGCAAAAACCTGCTTGAGCTGTCGGCTTCTGAAATGAGACGCATACGCGGCAACCGGATCGCCATGATCTTCCAGGAGCCCATGACATCGCTGAACCCGGTTTTAACCGTGGGCCGCCAGGTGGGAGAACCCCTGGAACTTCACAGGGAAATGACCATCAAAAAAGCCCTGAAAGAAGCTGTAGGACTTTTAAAAAGGGTCCACATACCGGCCTCGGAAAACCGGGTCACCGATTATCCTCACCAGTTTAGCGGAGGTATGCGGCAGCGGGCAATGATTGCAATGGGGCTGGGCTGCGAGCCCGGCCTCATAATTGCAGACGAGCCCACTACCGCCCTGGACGTAACAGTGCAGGCACAGCTTCTGGAACTTATGAAAAACCTTACCAGGGAGTTGTCAACAGCCCTGATTATAATCACACATAATTTGGGAGTGGTAGCCCGGTATGCAGACCGCGTCAATGTCATGTACGCCGGAAAAATTATTGAAAAAGGCACCGCCCGCGATATTTATGAAAACCCGCGGCATCCTTATACGCTGGGACTGATGGCTTCGGTTCCCAAAATTGACCAGGACGTCAAAACCAAGCTGATGCCCATAGAAGGCCAGCCGCCGGATCTGGCAAACCTGCCCGATGGCTGCGCCTTTTACCCGCGCTGCAGATATGCTGTGGAAAAATGCCGTTTGCAAATACCGCCGCTCGAATCCGTGGGCGGCGAACATGAAAAGGCCTGCTGGATCGATGTCAGAGAAAAAAACAAATAACAACATAGTTGAAGTGGAAAATCTCAAGGTCTATTTTCCGGTGCATGCCGGCGCGGTTTTACGGCGCAAACTCGGAGACATCAAGGCTGTTGACGATGTATCCTTTTTCATCCGGCGCGGCGAGACACTGGGCCTGGTGGGCGAGTCGGGGTGCGGAAAGACCACGACAGGCCATGCAATTTTGCGCCTGGTGGATCTTACCGGCGGCAGAATCATATTTGAAGGCAAAAATGTTGCCGGACACAGCGGCAGGCAGATGCGTGCTTTGCGGAGGGGAATGCAGATCATCTACCAGGACCCGTTCAGCTCACTTAATCCCCGCATGAAAATACGCGACATTGTCGGAGAACCCATTGCAGTGCATAAAATGTACCGCAACAAACAGGACTATAAGGACCAGGTGGTGGAACTGCTCGAACTGGTGGGACTAAACGCCGCCATGAGCAACCGTTATCCCCACGAATTTTCCGGCGGCCAGCGACAGCGCATCGGTGTTGCCCGGGCACTGGCTGTCCGGCCGAGCCTTATTGTCTGCGACGAGGCGGTATCAGCCCTGGATGTATCAATACAGGCGCAGATCATAAACCTGCTCGAAGGTCTGCAGGAAAAACTCGGGCTGACCTATCTTTTCATCGCCCATGATCTGGCTGTTGTTCGCCATATAAGCGACCGCATTGCGGTAATGTACCTTGGGGGAATCGTGGAAATTGCGGACCGTCTTGAGCTTTACCACAACCCGCAGCATCCCTATACCCGTGCTCTGCTCTCGGCTGTACCCATCCCGGATCCTGCAGTGGAAGCCACACGAAAACACATTCTGCTTGAAGGAGAAGTCCCCAGTCCGTTTAATCCGCCTTCCGGATGCAAGTTTCACCCCAGATGTCCGCAGGCTAAACCCCGCTGCAGTGAAGAAATCCCTGTTTTGCAGGATATAGATGCAAGGAACCACTGGACCGCCTGTCATTTTTTATAAAAATATAAAAACAGGACCAGGTGAATCGTTTTCCTTTTACAATAAAAATCTTTATTAAAAACAGGGCAGATTTTTATATTGCCTTCCGTTTTCAGGAAATCACCCAACTAAAAGAGGAGGTTTCAAATGAAAAAACGTCTGAGGTATATATTAACATGTCTGTTTGCCGCGGTTTTAATCCCGGCTGTTCTGCCCGGCCTTCTGTCCGCAGAAGAACCCCAGTACGGCGGCACCTTAAGAGTCCTGTCCCAATATGCTTTTATCCCGGCACTTTCCTGGGACAATTATGACTGGAACTGGAAACACGGCCATGACACAGGACTTGTCATAGAACACCTTATGGCAGGCGATCTGAAGAAAGGTCCGCGCGGCACCAACGAGTTTAAATTCCACGGCAATGCCTGGTGGCCGCCGGATGTAAGAACAGGCGAACTCGCAGAAAGCTGGGAGGTCAAAAAAGACCCGCTGAGAATTGAATTCAAGCTGCGCGAGGGGATATACTGGCAGGAAAAACCCGAAGTTATGGAATCGCGCGAACTTGTTGCAGAGGATGTGGCCCACAGTCTCAACAGGGTCCTTGAAAGCCCGAAGGCTATTAGCGGTTATACATATTACGTGGACCGCTGGGAAGCCCTTGATAAATACACTGTCGCCATGTATATGAAGGAATGGAACTGGAACTGGTGGTATCACTGGACCATGAGCTATTACGGAGCCATACAGCCGCCGGAAATGGTTGAGGCAGGTCCCAAGGACTGGAAGAACATATGCGGCACCGGCCCTTTCATGCTCGAAAAATACGATAACGGAAAAGCCATGCGTTTTACGAGAAACGACAATTACTGGGGCAAAGAGCCTATAGACGGCGAGTCATACCAGCTGCCCTTTCTCGACGAAATAAGAGAGCTGCTGATATACGATGAGGGCTCCAGAATCTCGGCTCTGAGAACCGGCAAGGTGGATATGCACATGTATATAAGCTGGCGGGACGTGGACAGCCTGAAAAAAACCTGCCCGGAGCTTAAATGGGAAAAGGTGCTTGCCCCAAGCCCTCTTAGTCTTGCACTTCGAAATGACACAGAGCCCTTTGACGACATCCGTGTAAGACGGGCCCTGAATCTCGCGGTCAATCAAAAAGAGATAGTTGAAAAATATTTCGAGGGTTATGCCGAGCTCATCGGATACCCGTTTGCCGCCACCTGGGAAGAATATTTCACACCGTATGAAGAACTGCCGCCTGAAACCCGGGAACTTTTCGACTATGATCCGGAAAAAGCCAAAAAGCTTCTCGCAGAAGCGGGCTATCCCGACGGCTTCACCTTTACCACCCAGCTTTCATCCGCCACCCGGGTTACAAGTGAGATCGCCCAGCTGGTTGCAAGCTATCTGGACAAAATAGGGGTCGAGATGGAGCTTGACCCCATGGAATACTCTTCATATCTAAGCAAGATGACCAGCAAAACCCACTCTGCAGGCTATCTTTTATCAAACGATCACGGAAATCCCATAGCAGTGCTGCGCAAAAATTTTGAAACCGGTGAGACGTGGAATCCCTACATGTTCGACGACGAGGAATTCAACGAGGAACTCCAAAAAATCAGAAGCGACATCAACATGGACGAGGAAGAGAGGCGCAAAAGATTAAAGGACTTAAATGTTTACGTAATAGGCAAGGCGCCTGCAATATGGCTTCCCGGGGGTTACGTGTTTACTGCCTGGTGGCCATGGGTGAAAAACTACTACGGCGAGCAGCGCGTGGGCTGCATCCGCCCCGGCCCCATCTGGGCACGCATCTGGATTGACCAGGAGCTTAAAGAAGAGATGGGTTACTGATTATACTGATTCATTCAGCAACTTGACAGTTTTGTAAAAAGCTTCCTGCATCGCCTGATGTTTTTACAGGAAGGAAGCCCAATACCAATCTCGGAGTTTTTACGAAGCAATAATTCATAACAATTTCAGGATTTTTTCGGAGCAATCGTACTTTATGGACGACAAAACAGTATCTCCTTTATCGAACAGGGATGTAAAAATTGTCAACACCGGCTGCTGCCATGACTGCGGCGGCAGATGCGTGCTTAAGGCCCATGTAAAAGACGGAAAAGTCATAAGAATTGAAACAGATACCGGAGAGCAGCCGCAGATCCGGGCATGTGCCCGCGGCAGGGCTTACAGGCAGCGGCTGTATTCAGAAGACCGGTTAAGATACCCTTTGCGCAGGACCGGCAAACGCGGGCAGGGTAAATTTGAACGCATATCCTGGGATCATGCCTTAGACGAGGTGGCAGAAAATTTAAAAAGGGTAAAGGAAAAATACGGCAATTCATCCATTCTTTTTCTGCCCGGCGCAGGAAACCAGGGCATGCTCCACGGCCCGCTCGCTCCGGGCCTTATGCTCCAGCAGTTCGGAGGATTTACAAGATACTGGGCAATTCCGTCTTATGAAGGAGCTCTTTTTGCCTCAATGGCCACATACGGCACTATACAGACCGGAAATTCAAGGGATGATCTTTTAAACTCGCGTCTGATAATCCTCTGGGGATGGAATCCTGCCAATACCATCTGGGATCCTGAAACCAGTCTGTTTCTTGCCAGAGCCAGGGAAAACGGCGCGCGCATGATAGCCGTGGATCCTCGCTTTACCGATACTGCAGCCACTTTTGCCGATCAGTGGATACCCATAAGACCGGGCACGGATGCTGCCATGCTCATTGCCATGGCATATGTCATAATCACTGAAAACCTTCAGGACCAGAGTTTTCTGGATAAATACACAGTCGGGTTTGACGAATACAAAAAACACGTGCTCGGAAAAGACGACAACATTCCCAAAACCCCGAAATGGGCAGAGGAAATAACTACCGTGCCGGCCGAAACTATTGCCGGCCTTGCCCGGGCCTATGCAACCCAAAGACCCGGCGCCCTGATCGCCGGCTGGGGGCCTGCACGCACGGCAATGGGTGAACAATACAGCAGAGCGGCCAACGTGTTGTGCGCCATGACCGGCAATATCGGGATTAACGGCGGTTATGCCTCAGGGTTCATGCGGGCCTATTCCAGCCGGGAAACCAAGCATCTTCGCAGCGGCGGGGCAGAAAAACCCAAAGACAAATCAAAGGGTATACCGTCTTCCAATCCCGTTGAAAACGGGGCGCTTCCCAGGCAAAACAGCCTGTATAAACTAAGCGGAGGTACTAATGCCACATCAGCCAGGATTCACCAGAGCAAAATCTGGGATGCGATCTTTTCCGGCCGTTCAGGCGGATACCCCGCAGACCCGAAACTTGCCTATATTGTTGCCAGCAACTGTCTTAATCAGTATCCGAACGCCAACCGCGGAGCAGAGGCATTAAAGTCCCTCGAATTTATAGTGGTCCACGAACAGTTCATGACGCCCACAGCCCGGTTTGCAGATACTGTTCTTCCGGTAAACACCTTTATGGAACGATCTGATATCGCGCCTCCCTGGCTGGGCTCGCCCTATTACATCTATCTGAACAAGGCTGTTGAATCCATGTATGAATCAAAAACCGATCTTGAAATATGCAGGGAACTTGCCCCGCGCATGGGGATCAAAAACGATTTCCTGGATCTTTCCGAAGACGAAATTCTTAACATATTTGCATCCAGACGGACGGATATTGACGATTATGAAAAAATGAAACACAGGGGTGTGGTTAAGATTAAAATGCCAGAGCCCATAGTGTCTTTTAAGGACCAGATCAGGGACCCGGAAAACAATCCGTTTCCAAGCCTTTCCGGAAAAATTGAAATAGCCTGCAAACACCTGGCTGAAATGCAAAACCCGCGTATACCTCATGTGCCGAAATACATGGGCCATAAAGAACATTACGACTCCCCGCTGACGCAAAAATACCCGCTGCAGCTTCTTACCACGCATTCCAAGACCCGCATCCATTCCACCATGGAACAAGTACCCTGGCTTCAGGAGCTTGAAAGCCAGGGCGTGTGGATAAATCCACAAGACGCACACAAACGCGGCATCAAAAACAATGATATCGTGGAAGTATTCAATGACCGTGGCTGCATAAGAATTTCAGCCAATGTCACCGAAAGGATCATGCCCGGGGTGGTCAACGTATGCCAGGGAGGATGGTATCAGCCGGATGAAAACGGCGTGGATATTGGAGGATGCGCCAACACCTTAACCGATGACACCCATTCGCCGGGAGGCGCCTTTGCCTTAAACAGCGCCCTGGTGGAGGTAAGGCCTGCACGCACGCCCCTTCGGGAGGTTGTGTAATGGAACAGATGGGAATATATTTTGACCAGACGCGCTGCACTGGATGCTATACCTGCGTGATAGCGTGCAAAGATCTGCATGATACACCGGCGGGCACAGCAGGCCTAATGCGGGTTACATGCTTTGAGCAAGGCAGATTCCCAGATTTGTTTGCTGCATACCTGGCATTTGCCTGCGGTCATTGTGAAAACCCGCCCTGTATGGCCGTTTGCCCTGAAAACGCAATCTCCAAAAGAAAATCAGACGGAATAGTGACCGTGGACGCGGACAAATGCGCGGGTAACAGCGAGTGTCCGGAAAAATGTCTTAAAGCATGCCCGTGGGATGCACCCTGCTTCGGCACTAAACAGGATGCAAAAATGCAGAAGTGTGATTTATGCGCCGGGCGCCTGGATCAGGGCAAAAAACCGGTCTGCGAGGAGGCCTGCCCCATGTATGCCATAGAAATCGCCCCTTTAAAGGAACTTCGGCAAAAATACGGCGACTGCACCGAGGCTGAAGGGTTTAAATATTTAAAACGTTTCGGCCCGGCCGTGGTGTTTACGCCAAAAAAAAGAAAAAATAAGTAATTGGTTTTACTTAAAGCCTAACCCTGCCTGTAAAAAATCTTTTTACAGGCGCATCAATCCCTTCAAGGAGAAAAAAATGAATTTACTTGTCTGTTATGATTATGAGAATCCCGGAGGCAAGCTTTTCGATATTGCAAAATCGCAAGCCAGAGCCTTTAATGCATTTGTACACGTGGTCTCATCTCATCCGGGCAGTTCCGGAGAAGAGATCAAAAAGCGAAAGGCGGATCAATTATGGAAGGAAGTTGAAAAAATCGAAAAAGGTCTTGAAAGCGCAAAAGCGATTTTTGATGAGGCAGGCATCTCATGTACCACCCATATTTCAATACGTGGTTTGAATCCGGGAGAAGATCTGGTACTATATGCGCGTGAAAATAAAATGGATTACATTATCATTGGAATCCAGAAAAAATCAAAAATGGATAAGCTGATTTTCGGGTCCACTGCCCAGTATATTCTTTTGCATACGCATTGTCCGGTAGTGGCGGTCCCTACTGCTTCATAGAAGGAGAAGATTTATGAACGGAGCCCAGGCCCTTATGCAGGCCCTTTCGGATGCGGACGTAAACATATGTTTTACCAATCCCGGCACAACTGAAATCCACCTGGTTGCGGCACTTGAAGATGTGCCGGATATGCGCGTTGTTCTTGGCCTGTTTGAAGGAGTATGCTCGGGAGCGGCCGACGGATACGCACGGATGTCCCGGAAACCGGCAGCCACACTGCTTCACCTGGGTCCCGGCCTGGGAAATGCCGCAGCCAACCTGCACAATGCCAGGCGCGCCAGGGTTCCGGTAGTCAACCTGGTGGGCGATCACCCTGTATATCATCGCAGAAATGATCCGCCCCTTGCCTCGGATATCGCATCCATGGCTGCATCTGTATCAGGTTGGGTTCATGAAGCCCGCAGCGCAAGCGAACTTCCGGCAGACGGTGTTGACGCAGTATATGCCTCCATGGGGCCTCCCGGGCAGGTGGCCACCCTGATAATACCCGCAGACTGTGCATGGGGGGAGTCCAAAGCCTTTGACATCGGAATAAAAGCACCAAAGCCCGCGCCCGCACCGGTTAAGGAAAAAATTATTGAGCAAACTGCTCAAATGCTGACATCTGAAGGACCGGCCATCCTGATGCTCGGCGGCAGCGCCCTTCTCGAGCCGGCATTAAGCGCGGCCGGCCGGATTGCCCAAAAAACAGGCTCAATGCTGCTGGCCCACACGTTTGAAACCCGTTTTTCAAGGGGCGCCGGAGTGCCTCTGGTAAGAAGGCTGCCATATTTTCCCGAGGCTGCGCAAAAGAGACTGGCTCCATATAACAAACTGATTCTGGCAGGCACGGGCGCGCCCACGTCCTTTTTTGCCTATCCTGACACTTCCGTACAGCTTCTGCCTGTTGGATGCGAAATCAAAGCCCTGGCAGGACCAGCAGATGATGCTGCAGGTGCGCTTGCTGCTTTAGAAGACGCCCTGGGGGCAAAGGATGAAAGCTTTGCTGCAAAATCGCTTAACAGGCCCGACCACCCGGAAGGAAGTCTTACCCCGGAGACCGCTGGCATGGCAATAGGGGCGCTTTTGCCGGAAAACGCTATTGTATCAGACGAGGCAGGGACATCAGGCGCCCATGCCTATCGATTTACCTCGGGCGCACCGCCCCATGACTGGCTGTGTTTAACCGGCGGCTCCATAGGCCAGGGGATTCCCGTGGCAACAGGGGCGGCCCTGGCTTGCCCGGATCGCAAGGTTTTGTGCCTTCAGGGCGACGGCGGCGCGATGTATACCATTCAGGCTCTCTGGAGCCAGGCACGCGAAAACCTGGATGTCACCACGGTGATTTTTTCCAACCGCAGATACCAGATCCTCCACGAGGAGCTAAAGCGGCTGGGATTTGCCAATCCGGGCTCAAAAATCACCGATACCATGAATCTTGACAGGCCCGGGCCGGACTGGGTACAACTGGCAAAAGGCATGGGAGTTCCGGCATCACGTGCAGAGACTGCAGAAGCCTTCCACAAACAGCTTGCCGAAGCATTTGCCGAACCCGGCCCGCACCTGATCGAAGCTGTGATCTGAATTGGCTTTTATGTGCCCTTTATGCGCCGGGGAAAACATCTGCGCCTATAGCCAGGACCGGTTTAGAAAATACCTTGTCTGCCTGAGCTGCGCACTGGTGTTTGTACCTGAACAATACCATGTTTGCGAAAAACAGGAAAAAGCCAGATACGATCTTCACAACAATCAGCCGGATGATCCGGGATACAGAAAATTTCTAGGCAGGCTGTACAAGCCATTATGCGGGCAAATCCCCCCGGGAGCCTCCGGCCTGGACTTTGGATGCGGCCCAGGCCCGGCACTTGCCGCAATGTTTCGCGAATCCGGATATTTCATCGACGTTTATGACAAGTTCTATGCCCCTGACAAAGAGGTTTTTGAAAAAACCTACGATTTTATTGCAGCAGCAGAGGTTGTCGAACACCTACGTTATCCGGGACATGACCTGGCCGGGCTGAAAAAACTGTTAAAACCCGGAGGAATCCTGGGGATCATGACAAAGCTTGTAAAAAACCGGCAGGCTTTTAACAAATGGCATTATAAAAACGATCAGACCCATATCTGCTTTTTTTCACAGCAAACATTTAAATGGCTTGCACTCCACTGGCGGATGCCTGTTGAATTCATCGGAAATGACGTGATTTTAATCCGTTCCTAAAAATGATGCAGTCGTGAAAAGTCAATTTTGAGATGGCAAAGTAAAAAGTTCAAGATCAAGGCGCGCAAATCCCGAGGAATGCAGCGTAGTTAATCGTACGTGAAATTCCGCAGGGATGCAGCGCAACGCCGATATTGGACTTTTTACGAAGCCATCAAAAATAGGCGGGCTGCATTTCCACTGTAAGCCGGTCTTCGGGTTCTTTCGGCCATGAGCCGAGTTGCAAGCCCCTTTGTCTTGGGCAGCTCGTAGCCGAAAAAATAGCGAAGCGCAAACATTTCTTACGCTTACAAACCTTGCTGCCACGACAATAACCTCCCTGTTGCTT
>CAZVFQ010000070.1:0-16866 GCA_964626455.1 uncultured Desulfobacteraceae bacterium
TCAAATTGTTTGAGGCCGCCAGGCCGAGTTTTTGAAATTTTAGCGAAGGCATTTGATGAATCCCGAAAACGGTCAGGAGCGAAAAAACCGACCCCGACCGCAGGGCTTCCTTCCTGTAAAAACATCAGGCGATGCAGGAAGCTTTTTACGGTGCCATCTAAAATCAGACTAGGGTATAAAAGCCAGGATTTCGAAAAGTTATATTTCGCCAATTACAAGTTTCCGCGAGTTAGCAGATTAATGGACAGACTGTTAAAAGCTCAGTTGATTAAATACTTGTCCGGCTTTGTCACCCAAAACCGGCTTGATACATTTGACCGGGTCCTGGAACACAGGACCCGGTATATTACGGTGGCCCTGGAAAATATTTTCCAGCCGCATAATGCCAGTGCAGTGCTGCGCTCCATGGACTGTTTCGGCATCCAGGACGCCCATATCATCGAAAACGACTATGAATACAGGATCAATCCCGATGTTGCGCTGGGTGCGTCCAACTGGCTTACGCTGATGAAATATAATTCCGGACCGCATAATACAGAGGCAGCCATATCCAGCCTTCGCGGGCGCGGTTACCGAATTGTAGCAGCAACTCCTCATTTCCGCGATGTCAGCCTTCCGGATTTTGACCTTTATCGCGGCAGGGCTGCCATCTTTTTCGGCACCGAGCTTGAGGGGCTTTCAGATGTTCTTCTCGACAATGCTGATGAGTTTCTGAGTATCCCCATGTACGGTTTTACCGAGAGTTTCAATATTTCCGTCTCAGCAGCTCTTGTTTTCTACGAGCTTGTCCAGCGCCTTAAAGGCTCAAACCTGGACTGGCAGCTTTCAGAAGAGGAAAAACAGGAGCTTCGCCTTCAATGGCTCAAACAGAGCGTAAAGCGCTCTGATCTGCTTGTAAAAAGGTTTCTCACAAAGCGCTCAGAACCTGCTATACAGCCTGGACAATAAACTTTGTGCCCTTGTTTTGTTTCGTGGTTATGATTGTCTGTAGGCATTGCTGCGCAGGAGCATGAAAAGGAAAAATTTGTGGAATTAATGGCGGGTATTACAATTTTTGTTTTTCTCGGAGTTGCGGCCCAATGGCTGGCCTGGAGGCTTCAGGTGCCCTCTATTATGCTTTTGCTCGTCTTCGGCCTGCTTGCAGGTCCGGTTTCCGGGCTTGTAAATCCCGATTTGCTGCTGGGAGATCTACTGCCGGTGCTTGTTTCCATGGGTGTGGCGGTAATTCTGTTTGAAGGAGGACTTAATTTAAGGCTCGAAGAGCTGAAATATACCGCAGATGTGGTCCGAAACCTTATAACCGTCGGAGTGGCTGTCACATGGGGTATAAGCAGCCTGCTTGCCTGGCTTTTACTCGGCCTGCCGGTGATGCTTGCCGTACTGCTCGGAGCAATACTGATTGTAAGCGGGCCCACTGTTGTCGGTCCCCTGCTTCGTCATGTCAGGCTTCCGCACAATACGGATGCTGCTTTAGAGTGGGAAAGCATTCTCATTGACCCGGTAGGAGCGCTGCTGGCTGTGCTGGTTTTTGAAATCATTGTCACCGCCTCATCGCCGGTGAGCGGCACTGCAATTTTTTTTCTCGGGCTGGTAAAGATTTTTTCAGCCGGCATTCTTTTGGGCCTCGGGGGTGCATACCTGCTAATATGGATGATTCGTCGGTTCTGGGTTCCGGATTATTTACAGAATCCGTTTTCGCTAGCCCTTGTCTTAACGGTTTTTACTCTTTCCAATTTTGTCGCAGAAGAATCCGGACTTCTTGCCGCCACTGTGATGGGTATTGTTGTGGGAAACCAGAAATCCATAGCCCTGCGCGATATCATTGAATTCAAAGAGGATCTGCGGGTTCTGATTATTTCGCTTCTTTTTATCGTGCTCACAGCACGACTTGAGTTTTCGGATTTGGCTGTTATAGACTGGAGGGCCGCGGTGTTTATTGTCCTTTTGATTCTGGTTGCAAGGCCCGCATCAGTGATGCTGTCATCTGTGGGCTCCAGGCTTCACTGGCGGGAAAAGGTGTTTATGGCATTTATGATGCCAAGAGGTATTGTGGCTGCGGCGGTTTCATCGATTTTTGCGCTGCGCCTTGTTCAAAACGGCTATCCCATGGCCGACCGCCTGGTGCCGCTTACATTTTTCGTAATCATTGTCACGGTATTTTTCTACAGCGCGATTGCATCTGCCATGGCCCGGGCCCTTGGTATTGCAGAGCCAAGACCGAGCGGATTTCTAATACTCGGGGCGCATCTTTTGGCCCGCAGGATC
The DNA here is from genome assembly GCA_964626455.1 of uncultured Desulfobacteraceae bacterium. Taxonomy (GTDB): domain Bacteria; phylum Desulfobacterota; class Desulfobacteria; order Desulfobacterales; family Desulfosalsimonadaceae; genus Desulfosalsimonas. Next base: position 2,266 of record CAZVFQ010000070.1, read on the forward strand.
GGTATAGCCCTTTATGACGCGGGCATACGGATTTTGCTGGTTGACAATCAGAGGGTTAACATAAGGGCCGCCAGAATGGCCGGACTGCCATGTTTTTACGGCAATGTGTTTACAGACAGGATTCGTCTTTGCGGCATAGGCCGGCTTCTTGCCGTTTCGCCCAATGATGAGTTAAATGCGCTGACAGTGGTGCATTATATGAAAATATTCGATTACACCGAGGTCTACCAGCTTCCCCCCGAAACGGGTGAAAATTCTGATGAGGTGCTTCCGCGGCATCTGCGGGGGCGTTATCTTTTCGGTACACGTGCCGGGTTTTCCAATCTATACCGGCGGCTTCTTGGAAATGGGATAATAAAGACTGTAAAGCTTACGAAAAATTTTACATATGAGGATTTTTCAAATTATTACAATGGTTCTGATGTCCCGTTGTTTGTAATTGACAACTACGGGGAGATAAGCCCGGTTACCACTGACTCCTCCCCTGACCTGTCGCCGGGACATACCCTTATCGCACTTGTTGACGGAAAAGAAGGCGATACTGCCCCTGCTGCGGTCAGCCGTTTTCAGGGACCTGATTATGAGTGCATCAGTCCCTCTTAAAAGTCTGTTTGAAGGCGTGTGCGGCCTTGCGTTTTTTTTACTCCCGGTTGATCATTGCCGCCAGGTATCCGGCACCAAAGCCGTTGTCAATGTTTACCACCGCCACGTTTGAGCTGCAGGAATTTAGCATCGCAAAAAGGGCCGTAAGCCCGCCCAGGCTTGCCCCGTAGCCGATGCTTGTGGGCACTCCTATAACCGGGCGGTTTACAAGCCCTCCCACAACGCTTGGAAGAGCCCCCTCCATGCCTGCGGCGACAATAAGTACAGAGGCCCGTTCAATTGCTTCCCTGTGGGCAAAAAGCCGGTGAATGCCCGCAACTCCGACATCATATATTGTTTCAGCAGCATTTCCCATTGCCCTGGCCGTCAGGTACGCCTCCTTTGCAACCGGGATATCGGATGTTCCGGCAGACAGCACCAGTATCGTCCCTTTTCCGCCGATCTTGGGCGGTTTTTTTTCATAGACAAGCATGCGGGCATCAGCGTGAAATTCGGCTTCAGGAAAATGTGCTTTTACGTGTTTTGCCTTGTCTGCATCAATACGGGTAACCAGGATAATGTCCTCTGCTGCGGCCATTTTGTTCATTATGCCGGAGATTTGCTCCGCGGTTTTGCCTTCTCCGAAGATCACTTCAGGAAAACCCTTGCGCAAAGAGCGTTGATGATCGATATGGGCGTATTCAATATCCTCCATGGAAAAATGGCGAAGGCTTTGCATTGCAGAATCGATTGACCTGCTTCCATCTGCCACGGATTCCAGTAGCTTTTTAAGAATTTCGGGATTCATGGGTGTGTGTTTATTTCAGTTCCTGTTCGATTATTTCCCTGGAGGTGTCGGAAGAATCCTTGGAGCCTGAATTTTGTTGCCCTTTGCTTTTCTGCATGTCTTCCAGCACGTTGATCATGGCTTCCAGGCCATCCATCCGGTCATTTATCTTGTTTAACCGGGAGCGGATATTTTCGGTTTCCGATTCGATCTGCTGCCCGAGACTCCGGCTTATATCCCGGCTCTTTTGTTCAAGGTTCTGCTCTATTTCTTCAGCGTTGATACGCTCCTGCTGCATGGCGCTTATTTGCCTGTCAAGCGCTTCTATTTTTGATTCTGCTCCCTGCATTTTTTTGCTGGTTTCTGAAATGCCAGATTTCAGGTCATCGACTTCTTCTGCCGTAGCTGCCAGCCTGTCTATCCGTTCTGTCTGCTGATTTATCTGCGAGGTTATTTCAGAATTTGTTTCCGCAGTGCTATTTTCCAGCTTATCGATACGTCCCTTAAGAGAAGTTTCGAGTTCCGGGAGCCTGTTTTCAACATTGCCGAGTGTTTTTCTTATATCCTCTATTGCTTCAGCGTTTTTTCCGGCTTTGTTTTCTGCTTCACGAAGTCTGTTTCCTATCTGATTTCTTTGTTCGCGCGCAAGTTCGGAAATCGCTGTCAGCCGCTCATCGATTTTTCCTGAAAGACCTTCAAAGCCTGTGTCGCCCATGGACTCGATTTCCACGATTCGCGTGTGAAGATGCCGGTAGCCGAAGAAAAATATGCCCAGGACCACAACCATTGTCAAAAGCCATATAAATAAAGTCATTACAGCCCGGTTGCCGGGTCCGGGAGCTTTTTCCAGCTGCTTTTCGGCCGGTGCCGGCTCTTTTACAGCGGAATCAGGCTCTTTATCGGTAAAATCAATTTTAAAACCTCTTGGACCTTCCTGCTCTTCCATACCTTTTTTTATTCCCATTCAATTGTGCTGGGCGGCTTGGAGCTTATATCATAGACCACCCGGTTTACACCTTCCACCTCGTTTATAATCCTGTTTGAAATTTTTCCCAGCAGCTCGTGAGGCAGTTTTGCCCAGTCTGCTGTCATGGCATCCACACTGGTCACTGCGCGGATTGCGGCTATATTTTCATAAGTGCGTTTGTCTCCCATTACGCCCACGGATTTAACCGGCAGAAGCACGGCAAAAGACTGCCACAGTTTTTTATAATAGCCGGCTTCCCGGATTTCTTCGAGAAGTATAGCATCTACTTTGCGCAGAACCGAAAGTCTTTTTTCCGTGATTTCCCCTATGACACGGATGGCAAGCCCCGGGCCGGGAAAGGGCTGGCGCCAGACCAGTTCTTCCGGCAGACCAAGGGTTTCTCCCAGGCTGCGTACTTCGTCCTTAAAAAGGAATTTCAGAGGCTCTATCAGTTTTAATTTCATTTTCCCGGGCAGGCCGCCCACGTTGTGGTGCGATTTGATTATGGATGTTGGGCCGCCAAAAGCTGATTGCGATTCGATAATGTCGGGATACAGTGTGCCCTGGCCCAGAAATTCGGCGTTTTCTATTTTTGCGGCCTCCTGCTCGAATACGTCCATAAATATTTTGCCGATTATTTTGCGCTTTTCTTCAGGATCGGTCACCCCGTTTAAAGCGTCGAGAAACTCGGCAGAGGCATCTACATAGTCTATGTTCATTTTAAGATGCCGGGTGAAAATTTTTTTCAGCCTGACCCCCTCGTTTTCGCGAAGCAGTCCATTGTCAACAAATATGCATGTGAGCTGGTCACCGACGGCTTCATGGATAAGTTTTGCCGTTACAGAAGAGTCCACGCCTCCGCTCAGGCCCAGTATCACCTGTTTGTCTCCCGCGGCTTTTTTGATCTCAGCCACAGCCTCCTTTGCAAAAGCCTTCATGGTCCATTGCCGACGGCATCCGCATACGTTGAAAAGAAAGTTTTTTATTATCTGCCTGCCCTCCGGTGTATGCTCAACTTCAGGGTGAAACTGCAGGCCGAAAAGCTTTCGGACATGGTCTGCGGCAGCGGCCATGGGCGTGTTGTCTGTGGAAGCGGTGGTTTCAAAGCCTTTGGGCAGTCCGGTGATGGCGTCGCCATGGCTCATCCAGCACTGGGTGGTCTGGCTGATTCCTGAAAAAAGATCGTCCTGCCTTTTGATTTTTAGGCTGGCAAATCCGTATTCGCGTTTTTCGGATTTCGAAACATTTCCGCCCAGTTCGTGCACCATGAACTGCATTCCATAACAGATGCCAAGAACCGGGATTCCGAGTTTAAATATTTCCGGCGATGCCGCGGGGCTGTTTTTTTCATATATGCTTGCCGGCCCGCCTGAAAGTATTATACCCTCGGGTTTTAGGGACAACAGATGCTCCATGTCTATATCCGGCGGCTCGATCTGGCAGTAGACTTTGTGTTCGCGAACGCGGCGGGCTATTAGCTGGTTGTACTGGGAACCAAAATCAATAACAATTATCATGCTTTTCCCCGGATGCTAAGCAGAACAGATACGCTAAAGGATGCAAATCCAAGCAAATCATTTGATTAAACAAAATTAATATGTTAAAGCAGGCCGAAAATGTCAATGTCAATTTTTAAAAACCTTTACGGTACGGAGTTTTTCAGGCTTGATAATCCAGATTTATGAAATCCAGAACCCTGGAGAGGCCGGGGAGATGATCAGCCTCGGGGTGGATCATATTGGCAGTGTGCTTACCGGTGAGCGGGAGATAAAGATGCCGCAGCTGCGCGAAACAATCTTTGCGGCCGCCAAAGGCGGGGCAAAGACCAGCCTGATTCCGTTGATAAATGATATTGATCTTATCAGTTCGGCCATAGACTATTACCGCCCCCATATCGTACACTTCTGTCAGAGCATTTTCGGAGCGAACTTGCAGTGGGAGCCTGTATGCGGACGTTTGATGTCAATGCAGGCAACTGTGAAGGAAAGATTTCCGCAGATTGATATAATGCGCTCCATTCCGGTTCCGCCGCCCGGGGCTGGCCGAGACCTTCCGGTTTTTGAAGCAGCAAGTCACTTTGAGCCGCTTACGGACTATTTTCTTGTGGATACCATTATCATGGAGGGCATATCTGTGGCCGGGCAGCCGGAAAGCGGTTATGTGGGAATCACGGGCCGGATCTGTGACTGGGAGATTGCAGCAGAGCTTGTAAACAGGTCTGCCATTCCGGTCATCCTGGCAGGAGGACTTTCGCCTGAAAACGTCTATGATGCGGTCCGGGCGGTCCGGCCCGCAGGTGTGGATTCCTGTACACTTACCAATGCAGTGGATGAAGCCGGGGCTTTAATCCGCTTTAAAAAGGATCGGGAAAAGGTGGCCCGTTTTGTGGCAGAAGCCAGAAGGGCTGAAAGAGAAGTGGAAAGTTCCCGGTTCAAAGATAAAAACGCATAAAATCCAGTAATTTTTATAAAACAGGAGATTTCAAACAATGTATGAAAGCGGAGATCTGCGCAAGGGGCTGAAAATAGAGATAGACGGCGAGCCCTATGAAATCGTGGATTTTGAATTTGTCAAGCCTGGCAAGGGCCAGGCTTTATACAAGTGTAAGCTAAAAAATATGATCACCGGAGTGCAGTTTGACAAGACGTATCGTTCCGGAGAGAAGATAAACAAGGCAGATCTTGAAGAGCAGCAGGTGGAATACCTGTACACAGACGGAGATCATTATCATTTTATGAATACCAGCACCTATGAACAGGAGTCCATGTCAGCAGAGCAGCTCGGTGAATCAGTCAAGTATCTCAAGGAAAATACGGTATGCAATGTGCTGCTTTTCCAGGGCAAGCCCATCGGCCTTTCACTGCCCAATTTCATAGAACTGCGCGTGGTGAGCGCCGATCCCTGGGTAAAGGGCGATACAGCCTCCGGCGGATACAAGCCCGCAGAACTCGAAACCGGCCTGGTCGTCCAGGTACCCCCTTTTGTGGAAGAGGGCCAGAAAATCCGTATTGACACGCGCACAGGCCAGTATGTTGAGCGGGTAAAGGAATGATTTCACTTCAGGTTTTGTTTTCCCGGGCATGACCGTGTTTCGTGGAGTTGTGTTAGTCTCTGCAAAAAATCAAATCGTTTCTTTCAATTTTTCCCGCTACGGCCCGCCGGGGCTTATCCGCATGTAAGAGACCAAACAGTGGCTTTGTGTGTTGCCGGCTCTACAATATGACTGCGCCTTATTTTCCGGTGTCAGACAATCTCCGTTTGCAGGAAGATTCTTTTTTCAACATGCGCTGCTGAAAGCGATCAATTTTCCTTGACAGCTTGTTTTTTGATTTGGTACTGAGTGAATATTCATTCAATGAATGAGTGTTCATTCACTAGTTTAGGACTATAACAAGGGGGGCGGGCTATTAACAGGCGATTTAAAAATGACCAGGCCAGCGTTAAATACAATCAGATTTTAAACGCTGCCATAAAGGTTTTTGCAGAGCAGGGCTTTCACCAGGCCACTGTATCACAGGTGGCAAAGGAGGCCGGAGTTGCCGACGGCACCATATATCTTTATTTTAAAAATAAGGCGGATATTCTTTCCAGTTTCTTCAGCTATAAGACTCGTCTGGTCTTTGACCGTTTCAGAGACGCGGTTGAAAGGGCCGGAGATGCGGAAGAAAAGCTTAAGGTCCTTATCAGTCTGCATCTTTCCGAATTCCAGCGCGACCGGGACATGGCAGTAGTGTTCCAGCGCGAAGCGCTTTTGGCCCGGTGCGTGGATGAAGAAGTCATTCGGCACACTACCAGAATGTATATGGATATTTTAGAAGATATACTCAGGCAGGGTCAGGAGGAAGGCACAGTGGGTAAACATCTGCATATTGGTCTTGCCAAGCGCTTTATTCTCGGAGCGGTAAACGAGGTTATAAACACCTGGGTTGTAACCGGCGCTGCCGGCAGGGACGATGAACTTGTAAGCATGGCCGGGCCGCTTGTGGATCTTTATTTCAGGGGTATTAGTAACGAGTAAAAATATATATAAACACATTCCTGCTAACAAAAGGGAGAAAAAACCATGGCACAGCAAATTTCAGACCGCAGAGACATTGATTTCGTCCTGCACGAACAGCTGAAAGTCGATGAATTCAGCAAGCATGAAAAATATGCCGAATTCAACAAAAAAACCATTGATCTGATTGTAAACGAGGCGCGGAACCTGGCGGTAAAAGAGATCCTGCCAACCCGAAAGGAGGCTGACGAACAGGGATGTACTTTTGAAAAGGGAGTGGTCAAGGCCCCTGAAGTGTACAAGAGGCCCTTTGAACTTCTGAAGGAAGGCGAATGGGTTGCCATGCCTGAAGATCCGGAGTGGGGCGGCCAGGGAATGCCCAGAAGTGTCTCCATGGCTGCTGCTGAATATTTTAACGGCGCCAATTATTCCTTTATGATGTATGCGGGACTGACCCACGGGGCGGGGCGCCTTGTGGAAAACTTCGGTACAGAGCGTCAGAAGAAGCTTTTTTTGAAAAACATGTATACCGGCAAATGGACCGGCACCATGCTGTTGACCGAGCCTGTAGCAGGCTCTGATGTGGGGCGCCTTGAGACAAAAGCAATTCCCCAGGGAGACGGCACATATAAGATCAAAGGCCAGAAAATATTTATTTCAAGCGGCGATCACGACCTGGCTGAAAATATTGTGCACCCGGTGCTTGCCCGTATTGAGGGTGCTCCGGCTGGTACCAAGGGGATATCTTTGTTTCTGATGCCCAAGTACCGGGTAAATGAAGACGGAAGTCTGGGCAAATTCAATGATGTCAATTGCGCAGGCATAGAACACAAGATGGGCATTCACGGAAATGCCACGTGTACGTTGAGCCTTGGCGATAATGACGACTGCGTTGCAGAGCTGCTCGGCGAGGAAAACAAGGGCATGCGCGCAATGTTTCTGATGATGAACGAGGCGAGGCTTCTGGTGGGCATGCAGGGATTTGCAAGCGCCACTGCCTCATACATAGAAGCTGTAAATTATGCAAAAGAGCGCCTGCAGGGCAGGCATCTTACCAAGATGCTGGAAAAGGACGCCCCTGCGGTTCCCATAATACAGCATCCTGATGTGCGCCGTATGCTCATGACAATGAAAGCATACGTGGAAGGCATGCGGAGCCTGATTTATTATTCGGCATGGTGTGATGATAAGGCAGATGTGACAGACGATGAAAAAGAAAAGGAAAAATATCATGATCTGGTTGATCTGCTGATTCCGATTGCCAAGGGATATGTAACAGACCGCGCTTTTGATGTGAGCAACCTTGGGATGCAGGTTTTCGGCGGCTACGGCTATACCACGGAATACCCGCTTGAACAGCTGGTACGCGACTGCCGTATTACAATGATTTACGAAGGCACCAACGGAATTCAGGCCATGGACCTGATGGGCCGCAAGCTCGGCTTAAAAAAGGGCAAGCTGGTAATGGACCTGATGGGGGAAATAAATGCCACCATCGCCGCAGCCAAAGAGCAGGAAAAAGTCAGGCCTTATGCTGAAACCCTGGAGCAGGCCTTAAACAAGCTGGGCGAGGCTGCCATGCACCTTGGCAAGAGCGCCATGTCTGAAAAGATTATGGAGGCATTTGCATACGCCTACCCGTTCATGGATGTGTGCGGAGACGTGGTGATGGCATGGATGCTTGTATGGCGTGCATCTATTGCTGAAAAAGCCCTGGAAAAGGCCAAAAAGAAAGATGTTGCCTTTTACGAGGGCCAGATCAAAAGCGCCCAGTTTTTCTGCAATACGGTTTTGCCGACCACCCTCGGCAAGATAAACGCCATTCTGGCCACAGACGGAGCGGCAGTGGAAATCGATGAAGCCTCCTTTATTGGATAGCGCCGGTATTGCACCCGGGAAATAAGTGGCTTGCAAAAGCCGGAAATGGCACGGGGGGCTTGAGTTTTAAAAGCCCCCCTTTTTTTGGGGCATAGAAATTTTTCTTGACTCGCAACTATTTATTAACTATTTATGATGATTCATTCATAAATATATCGAGTAGCTTAGCGTGCCTGCGGGATGGGTGCGGTGCGGCGGTAATAAGCAAATACTCGAAATTACACGACGAAAGGAGATAAACGGTATATCATGGAACACGCGTTGATCTCACCTGCAGCATATACGATATTCGGCATACCCACGGTGATTTTTTCGGTTTTGATTCCGATTGTTGCGGTGGCGCTGTTTGCCTATATCATTGCCAAGCGGCTTGCGCCTATTGTCCGGGCCCGTCCGGATTACAGGTTTGACAGGCCCGCACAGCGGGTTTTTCAGGTAATCAAGATCTGGCTGGCTCAGTGGAAGCACCCGCGCTACATGACCGCAGGAGTGATCCATATCGTTATATTCTTTGGGTTTCTTATCCTTTCGGTCCGCTCCCTTGAAATGGTAATGAAGGGGATTGCCGAGGGATTTGTTTTCCCCGGTTTAAATACGTGGGCCGGTGATGTTTATTACGCTTTAAAGGACTATGCGGCCACGGCTGTTTTTATAGCAGTGGTTGTCGCATTTGTGCGCCGGGTTTTCTTTAAGCCTGAAAGATATGCCTATCCCGAGTCCTACGGTGAGGATCACACGTGGGAAGCACTTTTGGTTCTGGGTTTTATCGCCATTCTTATGGTTACAGAAAGCCTTTATGAGGGGGCAGCCGTGGCGGCGCAGGTTCAGGCAGGAATGGAGCCTGATTTTCTGGCCCCTGTAACCCTGGGGTGGCTTTTTAAGCTCATGATGCTAAATTCAGCTGAGAGCACCATGCAGGGTGCTCATATCCTTTCTTATTATATTCATGATATCGTATTTTTCACGTTTCTGTGTTTTCTTCCTCTGGGGAAGCATTTCCACGTGCTTACATCAATTTTCAACGTTTATTTCATGCGGCTGGACAAGGGCAACATCAGGCCGGTGCGCTACGGGGTGGACGAAGAATCCTTAGATGAACTGGAATCCTTCGGTGTAAAGCGATACGAGGATTTTACATGGAAGGATATTCTTGATTTTTATACCTGTGCCGACTGCGGCCGCTGTTCGGACAACTGCCCGGCAAATACCGTGGGACGGCCTTTGTCTCCGCGGTTTATCTCCCTTAAAGGCAGGGATTATGCATTCAAGCATTATCCGATTTTCGGCGATTTCGTTAAAACCGATAACAGCGTGATAGGTACCATTTATTCAGAAGACGAGATCTGGTCGTGTACAACCTGCGGTGCCTGCGAGCAGGAATGCCCGATTGCAATTGAATACATCAACAAGATCGTTGATATGCGCCGGGGCATGGTCGAGGAGGGAAATGTTCCCCAGTCGCTTCAGAAACCGCTTCAGTCCCTTGAAAAGCGAGGCAATCCATACGGCAAAATGGAAAAGAAGCGAGCTGAATGGACAAAGGAGCTGGCAGAGGAATTTGAAGTCAAGGTGCTGGAGAAAAAGGGCGCAACTGCGGAGACCCTGTATTTCGTAGACAGTGTAAGTTCCTATGACGAGCGGATGCAGCTTGTGGCCCAGGCAACCGCGCGGATTTTAAATAAGGCAAAGATTGATTTCGGGGTGCTTGGCAAAAACGAAAAAGACTCAGGAAACGAGGTAAGGCGCTTTGGCGAGGAGATGCTTTACCAGGAATTGAAAAACCACAACATAGAGGCGATTGTCAATGCGGGCGCAAAGCGTATCGTGACCGCCGATCCCCATGCATACAATGTGATCAAAAACGATTACAACAGCGATGATCTGCCGCAGATCGAGCATATATCACATTTTCTGCTGCGCAACATCAAAAACGGCAAGATCCGGTTAACCGGCCTTGATGAGGAAAGCAGGCAAAAGGTTTATACATATCATGATCCCTGTTATCTGGGACGGCACAATGACGTCTATGATCAGCCGCGGGGCGTGCTGGATGCCATTGCGGGGCTTAACCGTGTGGAGATGACAAGGAGTCGTGACCGGTCTTTTTGCTGCGGCGGCGGCGGACTGATGCTCTTCTATGAACCCGAGGAAGAAGAGAGAATGGGCGTTCGAAGGGTGAAAATGGCCAAAGAAGCCGGTGCAAACGTTATTGTCACTGCATGCCCCTTCTGTCTGACCAATATAGAAGATGCCATCAAGGTCGCAGGTCTGGAAGGCGAGATGGAAGCAATTGATTTGTGCGAACTTGTGGCACAGCATATCGGAAGTTAACAAACAGGTAAGTGGGAGGAACATATGGAAATTCTAGTATGTGTCAAACGGGTTCCAGATACCGCGGAAAACGAGATCGAGATCAATTCTGAGGGCAATGACATTGAAAGAGACGATCTGGTTTACTCGGTAAATGAATGGGACAATTATGCAGTGGAAGAAGCCATTCAGATTGTGGACAAGCACGGAGGTTCGGTAACCGTGATCACAGTGGGTGACGAGGAGTCAGAAGAGGTCCTGCGTCGGGAAATGGCCATGGGCGCGGAAAGCGGCATTCTGCTCACAGACGAGGCCTTTGAAGGATCGGACGGAAAAGGCTCTGCCGCTGTTTTGAAGGCTGCCGTGGAAAAAGGCAACTATGATCTGATTCTTACAGGCGCGCAGGCAGATGAGGGATACGCACAGGTGGGCGGAATGCTGGCAGCCATGCTGGATTATCCCTATGCCTCGCTTGTAAACAAGATCGAGGTCGGAGACGGAAAACTCACAGTGGGCCGCGAGATAGAAGGCGGGAATATCGAGATGAATGAAATTGAGCTGCCATGCGTGCTTTCTATTCAGACCGGTATTAATGAGCCTCGCTATGTAGGCATCCGCGGCATCCGGAAGGTTGCTTCAGTGGATATCCCGGCCATGGGCGCCTCTGATCTTGGCATAGATCCGGGTTCGGTCGGCGCGGATGCAGCCAGGGTCAGGAAAATCGATTACTTCGTGCCTGAAATGGGCGAAGGTGCTGAAATGCTTGAAGGCAGCACCGACGAAATCATCGATAAACTCATTGAACTCTTAAAGTCCAAAGGAGGGATAAAGTAATGGCCCAAATCTTTGCATATATTCTGCACTCAAATGGTGAACTCGATGATTCGGCCCTGGAGCTGCTGGCCGCAGCCAAAAAGATAGATCCTGATGCCGAAGTGACAGCGCTTGTCACCGGAAGCGGCATTGATGACGTCTGTAAAAAAGCGGCCGAATCCTATAAAACAGTATGGAAAATCGACAGTGATGCGCTTTCCTATCCCAATGCCGAAGTAGTGAGAAAAGCCCTTTTAAATATGCTGCCTGCAGACAGCTTTGTGCTTTTGCCCCATGATACATTCGGCATGGACCTGGGGCCCGGGCTTTCGGTTAAGATGGACTCGGCGTTCGTATCCGACGTGGTCGATATTGAAGGCGTTGAGGGTAATACACTTAAGACCATCCGCCAGGAATTTTCCGGACAGGCCAGCACGCATGTGCATTGTGACGTTTCTACGGGCGCGGTCATCAATGTGCGCCCCGGGGTCTTTCAGCCTGCACAAGGCCAGGCAGGCGAGGTTGTGGACAAATCAGGCGAAATCGGTGATGTTTCAGCCAAGCGCAAATTCATTGAAATCCAGGAAGCCGAGGCAGGCGAAGTCGATATTACAAAGTCAGAGGTTCTTGTCTCGGTTGGCCGCGGCATTGAGGATGAGGACAACCTTGAAATTATCTTTGAACTCGCCGAGGCCATGGGTGCTGACGTTTCCTGCTCGCGTCCGATCGTGGACGCAAAGTGGCTGGAAAAAGCACGCCAGGTGGGCACTTCCGGCAAGACGGTTAAGCCGAAGGTTTATGTGGCCCTGGGCATAAGCGGTTCTTTCCAGCACCTGGGAGGACTCAAAGGCAATCCCTTTATAGTTGCGGTAAACAAAAATCCCAAAGCCCCGATTTTCCAGGTGGCAGACGTGGGCGTGGAAGCAGACATCCTGGAATTTGTCCCCGAGCTCACAGAAAAGATAAAAGAGCTGTAAAGTGAGGCGGAAACAAGATTAAAATCAAGGGGGCAGGCCCTGCGGCCTGCCCCCTTTACCGATATTCTGCATAAAACTTATCAATATATTCTTTTATCATCCTGCGGGCTGAAAATTGAGGTGCGCAGCTTTTTACGGCTTCTTTCATGATCCTGACCCACTGGTGGGGCACGCCGTCTTCATCTGCCTGGTAATATTTGGGTATGATTTCATTTTCAAGCAAAGAATAGAGCTGGTCTGCATCTTCTTTGTTCCGATCCTGCTTTTCTGCCGCACTTCCAAAGCTCCATCCGTTTTTGCCGGTAAAGCCTTCTATCCACCATCCATCCGGGATACTCAGATGCGGCACGCCGTTTAAGGCTGCTTTCATGCCGCTGGTTCCGCTTGCCTCCATGGGGGGTACCGGGTTGTTTAGCCAGACATCCACTCCGTGTACCATGTACTGGGACAGCTGCTCGTTGTAGTTTTCCACAAAAGCCACGCGTCCTCCAAGCTCCTGACTGCGGGCGAATTCAAAAATCCTGTGAATCATCTCGTGGCCGTTTGCGTCATCAGGATGGGACTTGCCCGCAAATATTATCTGAAGAGGCCTCCATGGATGGTTCAGCATTTTTTTGAGGCGTTCAAGATCCTCAAATATAAGGTCCGGACGCTTGTAGGTGGTAAAACGTCTTGCAAAACCAATGGTAAGAACCGATGGGTCCAGCATGGTTCCCATTGCCGATATCTGGGATGGATTTGCCTCCCCGGAACTCCATCGGTTTCTTGCTTTATGGCGTATGTAGTCTATGAGTTTGAGCTTTAGCCAGTAATGGGTTTGCCACAGATCCCTGTCCGGGATTTCTTCTATAAATTCCCATATTGCAGGATTGTCATGGGCGCTATACCATCCTTCTCCGAAATATTTATTATACAAAAGCCGGATTTTGGGCTCTATCCAGCTTGCAAGATGCACCCCGTTTGTAACATGATCTATGGGCACCTGTTTTTCCGCCTTTTCAGGCCACAGGCTCTGCCACATGCGCCTTGTAACCTCGCCGTGTTTGGACGAGACCGCATTTTTTTTACCGGAAAGTTTAAGGGCGAGAACCGTCATGTTAAAGCCTTCATCAGGTTTTTCCGGATGCCTGCCAAGATCCATGAAATCTTCTTTGCCCAGATCCAGTTTCGGCCAGTATGTTTTGAAGTATTTTTCAATCAGTTCGAACGGAAAGACATCATGGCCTGCAGGCACCGGCGTATGTGTGGTAAACAGGCTTATTTCCCGTATTTTTTGTTTTGCCCGGGTAAAATTTTCTCCCTGCTCAACTAATTCGCGTATTTTTTCCAGAAGTGCAAATGCTGCATGGCCTTCATTTAAATGCACCATGCTGCATCTTGTCCCCATGGCCTGCAGTAGCCTGGAGCCTCCGATGCCCAGGACGATTTCCTGCAGCAGCCTTTTTTCCTGGTTGCCGGTATAAAGCTGATTGGAGATGGATCTAAGTGCAGGATCATTTTGCTCAATGTCTGTATCCATGAGAAACAGATTGACCCGCCCCACTGAAACTTTCCATATTCCTGCTTCCACCGGCGTATGGTTGATGTGTGGAACGCTGACCCTGATTTGAAGACCTTTTTCATCAAGAACCCTGTTTATGGAAGCGGCTTCCCTGTCGAACAGCTGGGTATGATTATCCTGCCATCCGTCACTGTTTATTATCTGGCGGAGGTATCCGGCAGGATACATGAATCCTATGCCGACTATCGGCACTCCCATATCACTGCATTCCTTGAGATGATCTCCTGCAAGAAAGCCAAGACCTCCGGCGTAAAAGGGCAGGGAATGGTGCAGTCCGAACTCGGCTGAAAAATAGGCTATCGGACCTTTCTCCTTGTTTTCTCCGGGCACGGTTTCGTATTCGGATTCGCTTATGCAATGGTTGAAGTGATACATGACCAGTTTGTAATGGCGCATGTAGTTCGGATCAGAGGCCGCGTTTATCAGAATATCAGCCGGAAGCTGCTTTAACATGAGATCCGGGTTGTGTCCGCTTTCTTTCCATGCCTGCCGGTCCAGCATTTTAAAGAGCATTCTGGCCTGCGGATTCCAGCTCCACCAGAGGTTTTCAGCCAGGTCTTCGAGTCCTTTTAACTGATCGGGCAGATGGGCGAAAGTCTCTTTTTTCAGGGTGTGGGTTACCACTTTTGACTCCTTGGAGAATATGGAAGGTTCACCGGTTTTTGTATATAATCTTGATGGCTTCGTAAAAAGTCCAATATCGGCGTTGCGCTGCATCCCTGCGGAATT
>CAZVFQ010000071.1:0-16847 GCA_964626455.1 uncultured Desulfobacteraceae bacterium
TGAAAGATTGAAAAAATATGGTTTTTTTGGATATGGCCATGATAAATTACAGGGGGTCTGACAGGGTGGAACGTCGAAAACGCCCGTCACTTGAAGGATTCGGGTCTTTGAAAGGGTTTATCTCGGAAACTCCTGTTCCACCACTCAAGAGCAACTTCCCCAAAGGTATTTACCCGCTTTCTCTTTTCCACCCTCCTGGCCGCCGAGGGGTCAATGCCTGCGGCAACCTGCTTGCGGGCCTTCTGATGCTCGTCCCTGGCATCAGTCAGTGAAACATCGGGATATACGCCTATTGCAAAAGTTTTCTGTTTGCCCTTAAAGCGGTATCTGTACCGCCAGAGCTTACTGCCCTGGGGGGTGACTTCCACGTACAGGCCCTTGCCGTCAGCAAGCCTGAAGGTACGTGTCCCGGGTTTGGTTCCTTTAACTGCAACATCGGTGAGATTGATGCAAGCGGATTTTACCGGACAATAAGAAACAAAAAACCCCGGAAAGCTCTTTGTTCTCCGGGGTTTTAATATTTTACCGGCCTGTGCCGGATTATGTTTTGGCTCCCCAGCGCGGACTCGAACCACGGACG
Organism: uncultured Desulfobacteraceae bacterium; assembly: GCA_964626455.1. Lineage (GTDB taxonomy): Bacteria > Desulfobacterota > Desulfobacteria > Desulfobacterales > Desulfosalsimonadaceae > Desulfosalsimonas. The sequence continues at coordinate 581 of CAZVFQ010000071.1, forward strand.
CGGTGGTTAACAGCCACCTGCTCTGCCAACTGAGCTACTGGGGAACAACAGACTTGACTATGTATATGTTGATAATAAAAATGTCAAGAAATTTTGTCAATACACCAGGCGGTTTACTTTACCGGCCCTGGCTTTAAACCAAGTTCGTCGAGTTGAGCCTTTGCCGCAGGGGCCGGAGCATCTGTCATGAGGCAGGCGCCTTTCTGGGTTTTTGGAAAGGCTATTACCTCCCTTATTGAGCTGCTGCCGCACAAGATCGCCATCAGCCTGTCAAATCCGAAAGCTATCCCTCCGTGGGGAGGGGCCCCTGAGTCAAGGGCTGAAATCAAAAAGCCAAATTTTTCCTCGTATTCCTGCCTGGACATGCCAAGGGCTTCTAAAACCTTTATTTGAAGATCCTTTTGATGAATGCGTATGCTGCCGCCGCCTATTTCAGTTCCGTTTAAAACAAGGTCATATGCCCTGGATCTTACAGACAACGGATCAGTGCCCAGTTTATCAATGTCTTGTTCAGCAGGAGAGGTAAACGGATGATGAAGAGCCTGGTAGCGCTTCTCTGTCTCATCGTATTCCAGCATGGGAAAATCCGTAATCCACACAAAACTATATATGCTGTCATCTATAAGGCCGAGCTTCCTTGCCAGATGAACCCTCAGATGTCCGAGGGCCTCGTTTACGACAGCAGTCCGGTCAGCACCGAAAAAAACAAGATCTCCGGGCTGCATATCAAGACGCTCTGCCATGGCCTTTTTTTCCTCATCAGAGAAAAACTTGGTGATAGGCGATTGCCATTCATCCTCCTTTACCCGGATCCAGGCAAGCCCCCTGGCCCTGTAGACCGCGACAAAATCAGTGAAGTCATCTATTTCCTTGCGTGTAAAGCCGGCACACCCTTTTGCATTAATGGCTTTTACAATACCGCCTTTTTTGACTGCGTCTGAAAAAACCTTAAAATCCGAATTCGCGACAATATCTGAAATATCGCAAAGCTCAAGTCCAAAGCGCGTATCAGGCCGGTCCAGGCCGTAACGCCCCATGGCCTCGTTATACGTCATACGGTGAAACGGGGTTTTGACCTCCACGGCCAGCACCGCCTTGAAAATCTCGGATATCAGGCCTTCTGCCACTGCCATAACGTCTTCTTCACCCACAAACGACATCTCCATGTCTATCTGAGTAAACTCGGGCTGTCTGTCTGCCCGCAAGTCCTCGTCCCTGAAACAGCGCACTATCTGGTAATATTTTTCAAACCCGGATATCATCAGCAGCTGCTTGAAAAGCTGGGGCGACTGAGGAAGCGCGTAAAACGAGCCGGGCGAAAGGCGGCTCGGCACCAGAAAGTCCCGGGCACCCTCCGGGGTGCTGCGGGTTAAAAACGGAGTCTCTATATCGAGAAAGCCCTGTTCATCAAGATACTTGCGGGCCGCCATGGCTGCCCGGTTACGCATCATGATATTGCGCTGAAGCGACTGACGGCGAAGATCTATGTGGCGGTGCTGCAGCCTGGTATTTTCATTTACCTCGATATCGTCTTCAATCATAAAAGGCGGTGTTTCTGCTCTGTTTAAAATCCTTAATTCAGAGACCATAACTTCTATTTCGCCGGTCACAAGCGCAGGATTTGCCATGCCCTCAGGGCGCCTTTCCACCACGCCCCTTACGGCCAGAACATACTCATTTCGTATTGCATGGGCCTTTTCATGCACAGCGGCATTGCGCTCAGGGTTAAAAACCACCTGCGTGATACCCTGCCTGTCGCGAAGGTCAATGAATATAACACCGCCATGGTCCCGGCGCCTTTGAGCCCAGCCCATCAAAACAACTTCAGCCCCCTCATCTTCAATGTTAAGGGCATTGCAATGGTGGGTCCGCCTCATGTCTGCCAATGTATCTGTCAACTTTAAAACTCCTTTTCCTGACAGGGACCGTCAGCCCACCTGCTCCAGAACCGTCTCAACCAAGCGGTCCATAGGTATGCTATTTTGGTCCCGGGTTTTCATATTGCGCAGTACTGCCTCGTTTTGCTCAATTTCACGATCCCCCACAATGAGCACGTTTTCCGCCCCCATCCTATCGGCGCGCCGCATCATGGCTTTAAGGCTTCTGCCTGAAAAATCAGCCTCTGTTCTTATTCCCGCCTCAGACAGCCGGCATGCCCATTTCGCAGCAAGCTCCATGGCAGCATCTCCCATGGGCACCAGAAACACCATCGGTCCGGGATCGAAGACCGGTATTTTTGCCTCCACCAGCTCCACCAGGCGGTCGGCACCTATTGCAAACCCTATGGCCGGCTGGCTCGGACCGCCCAGCATCTCCACAAGATTATCATACCTTCCGCCGCCTGCAACCGCATTCTGGGCTCCGAGTTCTTCTGTCTGGATTTCAAAGGCGGTTCGCGTATAATAATCCAGGCCCCGGACCAGGCTCGGGTCAATCTCATAGGCTACATCCAATGCATCAAGTGCTGATTTAACATGGTTGAAATGCCTGCTGCAATCTTTGCACAAAAAATCAAGCATTAAAGGCGCATCAGCCACAGCCTTTCTGCAGGAGTCTTTTTTACAATCAAGTACCCGCAAAGGGTTTTTATTAAGACGCCTGACACAGTCCTCGCAAAGATTTTCCGTGCGCTCAGAAAGCTTTTCCGAAAGCTTTTGCCTGAAGGCAGGACGGCATTCGGGGCACCCCAGGGAGTTCAAATGCGCACTGAGTCCTGTAATCGAAAGCCGCGAAAAATATGTCATCAGCATAAATATTAGCTGCGCGTCCATGTAGGGGGAGTCCACGCCGAAAACTTCCGCGTTTATCTGGTGAAACTGCCGGTATCGACCTCTCTGGGGCCTTTCTTTTCTGAACATCGGACCGATAGTATAAAATTTGCATACCGGATCCGCGGCATACAGCTTGTGTTGTATATATGCACGCACCACTGATGCGGTTGCCTCGGGACGAAGCGTAAGCATCTTCTCCTTGCTTCCTGAAAACGTATACATCTCCTTTTCAACAATATCGGTATGCTCCCCGATGCTCCGCTGGAAAAGTTCGGCCTGCTCGAGTACCGGCGGCCGCATTTCCTTAAAGCCGAACTTCTCGAAATGCTCTTTTGCCGTGTCTTCAATGTAACGCCACACTGAAGTTTCAGGCGGCAGGATATCTTTAAATCCCCTTACTATCTGTATCATAAGGCATCAATTATATGGATAGTCTGTAAATAAGGATTGCCGGTCCGCAGCAGCCCCTTATTGTTATTATTAAAAATTTACCGGCATTTGAAAATACACTGTTTTGCCGGCGTGGGTATAATCTTATATATATATGGAAAATCACGGAATGTTGTCAACAAATATGTTCATCTTGACATCCGGCACAAATAATATATAAAACTTATTGTAATAATAAAATAATATAAGCAAAATGGTTTTCAAAAACCTTGATTCTCCATCCAGAAAACCCTTTAAAAAGGAGAGAGCTTATGCCCGCCGCTGTTACAAGCAGGAAACTTATTGACATGAAAAAAAACGGGGAAAAAATAGTTGCGCTTACTGCATACGATTTCCCGTTTGCGCAAATGGCTGATGAAGCCGGAATTCATGTTCTGCTGGTAGGAGATTCCCTTGCAAATGTAATTCAGGGTAAAGCTAACACGCTTGGCGTAACCATGGACCAGATGATATATCATACCAGCCTTGTTGCAAAAGCCGCAAACACAGCCATGGTGATCGGGGATATGCCTTTTATGTCCTACCAGGTATCACTGCCTGAAGCCCTTACCAATGCCGGACGCTTTTTAAAAGAATCCGGCGCGGCAGCGGTCAAACTCGAAGGCGGCGCTGCTGTCTGCGACACGATCCGTGCTATGACAGAAATCGGCATCCCGGTAATGGCCCATATCGGGCTCACCCCGCAGTCAGTACATCAAATGGGCGGATTCCGGGTCCAGCGCGACCGGCACAGGCTCCTGGAAGATGCCCGTAAAGTCGAAGAGGCCGGCGCATTTTCAGTGGTGCTCGAAGGCATTCCTGGTGATATTTCAGGTGATATCACCCAAAGCCTCACAATCCCCACAATCGGAATCGGCGCAGGGGCGGCCTGTGACGGCCAGATTCTTGTAATGCATGACATGCTTGGGATCAGCGGCGGCCATGTGCCGAAATTTGTGAAAAAATATGCTTCATTAAGACAAAATGCCACGGAAGCGCTTGGCACTTATGCAGATGAAGTGCAAAGCGGCAAATTCCCGGACAAGGACCATTCCTACTGAAAAAAGCGCAGCCGGACACCCGTAATTAAATGAAAAAAAAGGCCAGAATAGCTCCTTTGCCCCTGCCGGAGGATATTGCCCTTGTTGCCTACAGCGCAGATATCCCCCTTACCAGGCTGTTTCTGGGCGTGGACAACCTCAGATATGACGTGCATATCAGCCCCGGATTTTTAAAAATCACCTCTGAATTTATATTCCAGCTGATCCTAAAACATGCCGGCGCCTCAGGCCCCCTGCAAACAAGGCATAAAATCAACTGGTTCCAGGAGACTGATCAATTCAAGGCCGCCTGTGCAGAGGTGATGACAGATGCCATAAACCAGGCCAAAGCCGGTTTTGAAGTACAAATAGACTATCTTGTCCAGGTCGCACTGGTAAAAAAACTGATCGCCGAGGTCAGCAACCAGTATGAAGCTGCAATAAACCATTTCAAAAGCGTTATCCGCAGACACGAAGTTGACCGCAAAACAGAGGCGCACCTGCAGCTTCGCGAAGAGGTCTTTAACATCATACAGAAACGCAACCGGATTATGCAAAATGCCAGCGCGGAACTTTTTGATTATTTCCTTGAGGAACGAAAATCATTAAACGAGCTGCGCGCCCTTAACTTCGGGCAGGATGCACTGCTGAGCGACGAGCTTTTTTCCAATCCGCTGCTGCATGCAAGCTCGCGGACAGATGATTTCTTCATGATGACACGCTACGTCCTGCTTGGCTATCGCCTGGAAGACCCCTTAAATTACAGTTCACTGATAGAAATATTTAAAAACCTTTTTTCCGGCGGCCGGACAGAACCCGACAGGATTATAAAAAGTCTGGAAAACATGGATCGTCTTTTTAATATTTTTGAAACACAGCACAGGCTGCAAAAGGAAAAACAAAACCGCAATCCCGACAAAGAGCGCATTTTAAAACTTCGGTCCAGGCTCGCGATACAAAAAAAAATGCTTATGCACGTATACCGGCAAATGCGGAGCGAAAATCTATTGAAATGCATTGTTGCCGCATACCGGGTTCCGGCCGTAATCCAGCATTACTGTCCTCCGCTCTCCCCTCAGGAGCTGCTTCAATTCGTTGTTGCACCAAAGGCAAGAAAAAATATCATACGGAAAATCAAACGGTTTAAAAAATACACGGGCAAAACCATCTCTGTTTTTAGGCTGAAAAAAACCAGGCACCTTACGCGGGTTTCAAGACGGCGGAAAAAAACCTGCCTGCTAAGATTTATTGAGGACTTTGCCACCTATCACCGCGATCTGGACAATTACTACTTGTTTAACGAGACATCGGACTGCATCAACCTGGCCGAAGACGACAGGACCATTAAACTTTCCCGCGCAAACCACACATTGTATGAATTCATGTGCGAGCGGGAACAAAATGCCGACAGAAAGACTATTATAAATCATGCAGTAATAAAGGCCGATGTCCGCGGCTCAACTGAAATAATAGACCGCATGAAGGCAAAGGGGCTTAATCCGGCCTCAAATTTCGCATTAAACTTTTTTGACCCGATAAACAAACTGCTGCCTCGCTACGGTGCGCAAAAAATCTTTATCGAAGGCGATGCGGTTATTCTCTCTCTCTTTGAACATCAGGGTGAGCCCGAAAAATGGTACGGGGTGGCAAGGGCATGCGGACTTTCAGTCCAGATACTCACCGCTGTTAAAAGATACAATAAGCGCAATGTAAAAAACAACCTCCCGAGCCTGGATCTGGGCATCGGAATCAGTTTCTCAAAAGGGGCTCCCACATTTTTTTATGATGATGAATCCCGTATCATGATATCGCATTCAATAAATGAAGCAGACCGGCTATCCAAGTGCGACCGGGCGCTTCGCAGACGCATGAAGAAAAACCCTCAGCCGTTTCGCATTTATCTTTACAGGCTTGATACTTCAGGGATGGAGGCCCGGCAGATGCCTTTAAATACCCCCATTCTCCGCTACAATGTAATGGGCATAGAACTGGCTCCGGGCGCTTTTGCAAAACTTCGCCGGGAAATTCACATGAAAAAATTCAGGGGTCCGATACCTTCCCTTGGAGTAAAGGATTTTACGGGTTATACTGGAAAATTTCCAACACTTTCAGGCAGTTTTCAGCGTCTTGTAATACGGGAGGCGCAAATCCCGGAAATATCTCCCGCCGACCTCCAGATTACCAGAATGACGGAAAAAAAATACTATGAAGTCTGCACCCACCAGGGCATCTACGAGCACGTAAAGCATCTGTAATCACCCGGCCTGCTCCAGCCGCAAAACCGGGTTGAAAACTTTGAGGCAAATGTATTATACAGAATTTATGGACAAAAAAGGCACAATAAGCGCGGACAAATACATCGAGGCTTTAAAGGACATCAGCCGGGCCATTAACTCGGATTTATACCTGGAGGATATTCTCAAGCTTATAGTAATGGTCACCGCAAAGGTGACCGGGGTGGAAATCTGTTCCCTGTGGCTTCTCGAGGAAGGCGAAAACCAGCCCCTTCTCCGGTTAAAAGCCACCCAGACCATTGAGCCCGCATACGTCAAGGATCGTGTATTAAAAATAAACGAAGGCGTAGTGGGGTATGTGGCGTCTGTAAAACAGCCGCTTATTGTAAAGGATGTATTAAAGGAGCCGAGGTTTAAGGAAAAGGAAATGGCCCGAACCCTGGGATTAAAGTCCCTTGCCAGTGTACCCCTGCTGCTGCATGACGAACGGATTATCGGCGTTTTAAACTGTTTTACTTCCGAACCTCACGATTTTACAGACACAGAGGTAAACCTGATCACCACTGTGGCCAATCAGGCCGCGGTTGCAATATTTAATTCCGAACTCATCGTAAAAACAAGGGTCATCCAGGAAGAACTTGAAACCAGAAAGCTTGTGGACCGCGCCAAGGAAGTCCTTATGCAGCACGGCGATCTTGATGCCGATGAAGCTTACCGCCGCATTCAGAAAAAAAGCATGGATACAAGAAAATCCATGCGCAGCATAGCAGAAGCGATACTTTTATCCGAAGAACTGTATTAAAATCTGCTCACAGCCTGGTTTTTAAAAGATCCTAAAAAAACCTTGACATGTTCTTTTTCGTATACTAACTAAATCAAGTTATGCTGCACAATGGCGTGCAGCATTTAGTGAAAATTTTTCAGACAGACAAAGGCGTCTTCATACAACAAGGGTGTGAAGGTGCTTTTTTTGTTTTTCCCGCCCTTTTGCATAACTGATTTAATTACTTAATTATACTTAAATATATCGACTGCAGGGAGGATACCATGTCTGAAATGCGATTTTCAAAAAACAACGATGTACTGGGAACAACAAACCGGGGCAATCCGGCCGAATCCGGCCTTTGCACGCTCTGCAGGGCAGACTGCCAGGGAAAATGTGAAACTTTTCTGTCAAGCCTTGTGGGACGAAAACTTCTTTACCCCAGAAGCTTCGGCATTGTCACGGCAGGGGCAAACAACACCACCCATGTCGGCGCCTCCTATAATTCGCTTCGCATCCAGGGATATGCCTACGGCTCATACGGCATGCCCCAGGGGGTTTCAAATGATCCGGATGACTGCATATTTCCCAATGTCAGCCTGGAGACCGAGTTCGGACGCGAAATAAAGACAAAGGCCCGGATACCGCTTATGACCGGCGCTCTCGGTTCAACCTTTGTGGCGGCCAAATACTGGGACTCATTTGCCATAGGCGCATCCCTGGTGGGAATCCCCGTGGTGATAGGCGAAAACGTAGTCGGCGTGGACCGCGAATCAGAAATGGCAAACGGCCGCATCACAAAAGCCCCGGAGCTTGACCGGAGAATTGAAGGCTATCTTCGTTACAACGACGGCTACGGTGCTATTATTGTGCAGATGAATGTGGAGGACACCAGAAACGGGGTTGCGGAATACATTGCCGAAAAATACGGAAACAAATGCATTCTGGAACTCAAATGGGGCCAGGGAGCAAAGGACATTGGCGGCGAAATTCAGGTCACCAGCCTGGATTATGCTATTTTTCTCAAAAAACGCGGCTACGTGGTGGACCCTGACCCTGAAAAACCCTCTGTTCAGGAAGCTTTCAACCACGGCTCCATAACTTCCTTTGCCCGTCACAGCAGACTTGGCGCAACAAATCTTGGGCGGGTGGACCTGGTGCGCGAAGAATTCATGAAAAGCGTAGATTACCTTCGCAGCCTGGGATTAAAAAGAATCTCGCTTAAAACCGGCTCCTACGGGATGGAAGAACTTGCCATGGCAATCAAGTTTGCCACTGATGCAAAACTTGACCTTCTCACCATCGACGGCTCGGGCGGCGGCACCGGCATGAGCCCCTGGAACATGATGCAGAGCTGGGGCGTGCCCTCGCTGCACCTGCATTCCAAGGCTTATGAATACGCCTCCATACTTGCCGCAAGGGGCGAAGATGTTGTTGATCTTTCCTTTGCCGGCGGTTTTGCCCTGGAAGATCATATTTTTAAAGCACTTGCCCTGGGCGCGCCTTATACAAAGCTTATATGCATGGGACGGGCCATCATGATCCCGGGATTTGTGGGCTCCAACATAGAGGGCGCAATCAACCCGGATCGCAGGGAAAAAGTAAGCGGCAACTGGGAAAAGCTGCCCAAGACGGTCTCTTCCCTGGGCAGCAGCCCGGAAGAGATCTTTGCAAACTATTATGATGTTGAAGCCAGGGTCGGCAAAGATGAAATGAAAAACATTCCATACGGGGCAGTTGCATTCTGGACGCTTTCCGACAAACTGTCCTGCGGCCTCCAGCAGCTCATGGCAGGCGCGCGCAAGTTCTCAATACCCGAAATACAGCGTTCGGACCTGTTCTCAGGCAACCGTGAGACAGCGGAAATCTCCGGTATTCCTTTTGTGTGCGATGCAAACGATGAAACCGCCAAAAAGATTCTGGAAGGCTAAACATCAGCCCCGCCCGCCGCGGCGGGGCTGGCACCTTTATGCAATTACAACTACTGTGCCTCACGGTTTTTTACCGAGCGGATCTCCCCGTTTTCGGCAAGAAGTTTGAATACCTTGTAGCTCCGGTCTCCCACAAAAACGGATTTGCCTACGCCGCCGGCGGCAACCGGGTTCTTGTAGCTTAATGTGATGATCCAGAACCGGTCATCATCTGTCAGTTCGGCTTCCTCAAAGAGGATCTTGCCAAGATCATGCTCCGGGTATAGTTTTTTCAGATGTTCGATGGCCCTGTTGGAAGCTTCATTTACATCAATCATTAAATCACCTCCGGCAACTGCTGACGGCCATGGCCGCAGCAAGAAGGGTTTGTACAAATAAAATTTCTTGCCAACTACCGCATGAGCAATTATAAAAAAATCATGAATCCGCACAAACAAAATATTCCCGCCGTACTTTCCATTGCAGGATCTGATCCGTCAGGAGGGGCGGGAATTCAGGCTGATCTAAAAACATTTATGGCCGCAGGAGTTTACGGCGCGGCAGTGATTACAGCGCTGACCGCCCAGAATACAATCGGTGTGCAGGGCTCCATGGCTGTACCCGCTGATTTCGTGGAACAGCAGCTAACAAGCGTATTATCGGACATTCCCATAAACGCGATAAAACTGGGAATGCTGCCCAACAGCGAAATCTGTGAAAAAATAGCAGGCCATCTGTCAGGCCGCCCTGTGGTATGCGATCCTGTAATGGTTTCCACCAGCGGGCACAGGCTCATAGACGATGCTGCAATAGAGGCGCTTTTCACAAAAATACTGCCTGTCTCCGACTATATTACCCCGAACCGGGCTGAACTCGAAATTCTCTACGGCTCTGTTCCGCCGGAAGCCAAACAGGCCGGCCGAAAACTTCTTGAAAGGTTTCCCGGCCTGAAAGGAATTTTGATAAAGGGCGGCCACGGTCCCAAAACATCCGGAAAAACCACAGACACGTTTGTATTCCGGCAGGACGACAAAGTGATATCCACCTCTGAGACCCATCCGCATATTGACACCCGAAATACTCACGGCACAGGATGCACCTTTTCCTCTGCTTTTGCATCATATATCGCCAAAAAACACACTCCTGCCCAAGCATTTGAAAAAGCTGTACAGCTCACAGCAGCTCTTATTGAACTTTCCGCTGATCACGGAATTGGAGACGGCCACGGCCCCCTGCTTCATCACATATTTGCTCACTGATGCCCTAAACAGATTATCCTTCCAGGATCACTGCGCCGGCCTGTTTCATTTTCTCAACCGCGGTTTTGCCTCCTTCTGCTGTTACCGGCCGGGTGGCAGAAAGCAGGAGTACGGTTTCAAACCCTTCATCCAGAGCATCCATAACACTTGCCTGAACGCATACATCAAGGGCCAGCCCTCCTACAAATACCCGCTGTATCCCGGATCGGCGGAATTCTTCTGCAAGGCCGGTCTGGTCAAATGCTGAATTCTGATCCTGATCAAACCTTACACCCTTGGTAACAACAACTGTATTTTCCGGCAGCTCAAGATCTTTGTGAAAGGCTGCGCCCTGTGTATCCTGGATGCAGTGCGGCGGCCAGCTTCCCCCATGGCCCTGAAAGCTTATGTGTCCGACCGGGTGCCAGTCCCTTGATGCATAAACCGGCACGCCTTTTTCAACAGCCGCCCTTATCCAGCGGTTTAAAACACCAATTACCCCGCCGCCTTTTTCTATGGGAAGGGCTCCGCCCGGACAGAAATCGTTTTGCACATCCACAATTAAAAGCGCATCGCCGTGTTTTAATTTTTCCGCATATTCTGTCATGGCCTTTATCTCCCTTTTATTATAACCTGGTTGCAGATGCCGGAATTTATGTTCTCTGTTTATTTTTAACCATTAAACATTGCTTTTTCAACAGATCAAAAGCCGCCCCGGAAAAACGATTGGTTGAATCCACCGGCCTGCAGTGATACAAGAAGCTTTTTAAATCCGATTTATATTGAAAAATTTTCAGGGAGAAACCAGATGAATATATTTGACAGCCACTGCCACTTAAACGACAAAGCCTACAACAGGGATTTGGATCAGGTCATTGAAGATGCGCGCGATGCCGGCGTTACAGCCATGATGGTGGTGGGAATCACGGAGAAAACATCAAGACAGGCCGTGCAAATCGCGGAATCTTACCAAGGGTGCTTTGCATCGGTCGGCATACATCCGCATGATGCAAAACAATGCTCAGAATCCGCACTTTCGGCGCTTAAAAAACTTGCCGCAAACCCCCTGGTCCGCGCCTGGGGCGAGACCGGCCTGGATTTCAACAGGATGCACTCTCCTGCAGACATACAGGAGAAGTGGTTTATCCGGCAGCTCGAAACCGCGGGCGAGCTCGGCCTGCCGCTTATATTCCATGAGCGCGACAGCCAGGGAAGATTCCTTGAGCTGCTGAAAAAACATGCGCCCAGGGACTGCAGCGGGGTTGTGCACTGTTTTTCAGGCAACGGCCAGGAACTGGAACAATATCTGGACATGGGCTATTACATAGGCATAACCGGGATACTTACTATTTCAAAAAGAGGCACACCTCTGCGGCAGATGGCGGCAGAAATCCCGGAAGACCGTCTCCTGGTTGAAACCGACGCCCCGTATCTTACTCCGGTACCCGAAAAAAACACAAGGCGCAGAAATGAACCCGCATTTGTAAAAAGCGTGCTGCTTAAGCTGGCGGAGGTAAGAAACACTGATCCGGAGCGCCTGGCAGACGTGTTATGGAAAAACACCTGCAGGCTGTTTGCGGTATAAAGCCGGCCTCCGGCAAGAGACGTCAAAAGGAAGAGAAGACAACATGAAACTTGGAATAATAGGGCTTTCCGCCTCCGGCAAAACCACTGTCTTCGAGGCCCTGACCCGGGAATTTGCAGGCGCGGGAGGCGGGACAGAGACGCGCATCGGCACCATACACGTACCTGACTCCCGCATTGACAAACTCAGCGAAATCTACAAGCCGAAAAAAACCATTTACGCGCAGGTGGAATATCTTCTTCCCGGCAAGGCTGAACAGAAAAAACAGGGCAACGGGGATGACGAGGCGCTGATGCGTGCCGTGCGCGATACAGACGCCCTTATTCACGTGGTGAGAAACTTTTCCGCCTATGCAATGGAACCCGCAGACCCGGAAAACGATTTTCTGCTCCTGGACCAGGAACTGATGAGCACGGATCTTGGCGTGGTTGAAAGGCGCCTGGAACGAATGGACATGGAAGCAAAAAAAGGCAAAGCCCCGGGCGAAGAAGAACGCGGGCTTCTTGAACAATGCCGGGAGATTCTTAAAAACGGCACGCCTCTGCGCCAATACAGCAGCCTTGCCGAATCAAGAATTCTTCGCGGCTACGGTCTGATGTCGGCAAAGCCGGTACTCTTACTTTTCAACAATTCAGACGAGGATGAGTCCCTGCCCGGGCTTTCCCAAAGCCTTTCCAAAGAAACCTGCATGGTAATCCGGGGAAAACTGGAACACGAGCTTTCCCAGATGACAGAAGAAGAAGCCTCGGAGCTTCTCGAGGAATTCGGCATTGCCGCACCTGCCACCGACAGGGTGATACGGGCCTCATATGAAATACTCGGCCTGATATCATTTTTTACAGTGGGCGAAGACGAGGTGCGCGCCTGGACCATAAAGAAAGCCACCCCCGCACTGGAAGCCGCGGGCGTCATTCACTCGGACATAAAAAAGGGCTTTATCCGCGCTGAAGTCGTCTCATATGAAGACTACATTGCGGCAGGCTCCATGGCCGCAGCCAGGAAAAACGCAAACCTTCGCCTGGAAGGAAAAACCTACGAGGTAAAAGACGGCGACATCATAACATTCAGGTTTAACGTATAAAGAAAATTGCAGACTTATCGATTACAGATATACAAGTACATTGGTATCGAAAAAAGGTGCACCAAGAGGAGAGAATCAAATTTTATCGGCCATATTGCCTTTCAGCAAGTAACATGTTTCTTTATTTTTAAAAGTTATCCGTGACAGTTTGACAGAAGGCTCCTAATATTTTAGCCTATAATCGAAATGTTTTTAGCCAAAGCGCATCCCCTCTGAAATACAAAAAATCTTTGATTAAACTAATGATGTATGCAAAACGAACAAAAAAATCCGGAACACTGCCCGGCTCTGGCGGATATAAGCACCGGCTGAAAAAACTGGCAGCCGCCGCAATGATACTTTTTCTCTGGGCAATTCCGGCTGATTCTTTCGGGCGGGAGGATACAGGGGCTGCAGCCCTGCCCAGGTTTCCTTCCATAAGCCCGGACGGCTCGCAGATAGTATTCAGCGCGGGCGGCGACCTGTGGCTTGCCTCTGCGGATGGCGGCCGGGCAAACCGAATAACCAGCCATTCCCTGGATGATCTGCACTCAAGCTGGAGTCCTGACGGGGAATCGATCGTTTTTACCTCCATGCGCGACGGGTACATGAATCTTTGGCGGCTTGACCTGGACGGATCAGACCCGGTTCAGCTAACCTACAGCGACAGGTTCATCCGCAATCCGCACTGGGCTCTCGATAAGCAGGGAAATGATCTGATAACATTTTCAGGCCTTCTGGAGGCCGATATCTACAAGGAGGAAAGACCCTACGCAATATCTGCCGAAGGCGGCGATCATGAGCGGCTGCACGAGGCCTTCGGATCAGAGCCGAAAATTTCTCCTGACGGAAAGCGGATTGTATTTACCAGGGGCGGATATTACCACGGGTGGCACCGCCGCGGCTATAAAGGCCCGGATGCCATGAACATATGGATTCACGAGCCGGAAAAAGGCAGTTTCCAAAAGGTTACCAATCGCGACAGAGACGACGGCGGTGCAAGATGGATAGACAATGACAGCATCATATTCATGTCAGAGCGTGATTCAAACAGGGTCAATCTCTACCGGGCTGAGCTTGAGGGAAAGAAAACAAGCATCAGCCGGCTTACGGATTTCAAGGACCATGACGTCTGGTATTTTGACGTATCCAGGGACGGAACTACCGCTGTTATTCAGGTATGGGATCGTATTTACACACTGGATATCAAAGATCCGTCTGCAGAACCCGAACCCCTGAGCTTACAGGCCGGAGAAGACCAGGGCGAAAGACATGTATTAAAAGATATCGATTCCGAAGTGACCGAGGCCGCACTGAGTCCCGATGGCATGGTAATGGCATATATTGCATACGGCAGGGTATACATTCGTCATATGGACCGGCACAGCCCCACCAGGGCCGTAACCCCTGATACGCATGCCCGGCACAGGGATCTCGCCTGGTCTCCTGACGGCCTGGAACTTTACTTTACCAGCGACAAAGACGGCACCTCCTCGATTTACAAGGCAAGGGTAAGCCTTACAAAACAGGAAATCAGACAGGGATATGAAAAATCCCTTACAAAGCAGAAAGATGCGGAAAGAAGAAGTCAAAAAGCAGACAAACTGGCCCGGGCTTCCGCACTTCTCAAGCGCCATGATCAACGCGAGACAAGGAAAGATTTATCAGGACAGCATACCCCGGTCCCCGGCGACATTCACTCAGCTCAGCCCGGGCCGCATAAAGAAGAGGACCCCTTTGCGCCGGTGGAGCCAACTGATCCCGTTCCCCCGCAGGAGCCGGAACCATACCAGGAACCCGCGGCAGAACCTTATTCCGGTACCGGCTCAGAGCCTGATACGGATTCCGATCTCAGACAGCAGGAAGAACTGCCTGCGAATGCCGACCCCGCCCGCTGGCACGATGCAGTGCAGTTCAGCGTAATTCCTGTTGTGGCAGAGAAGCACAACGACCGGGATGTTTCGCTGTCTCCTGACGGAAACTCCATGGCATTCAGGCGCGGCAGGGGGGATCTTGTGGTAATGGATCTTTCCACCGGAAAGATGGAAACCCTGGTGGAGGGCTGGGATGCGAGCATTCACTGGCGGTGGTCGCCTGACAGCAAATACATAGCATATGCGCAAAACGACATGAACTTCAGCGCCAATATCTATATTGTACCTGCGGACGGTTCTAAAGAGCCTGTCAATATAACCCGTCACCCGAGAAACGACATCAACCCCAGGTGGTCTGCAGACAGCCGGATACTGACCTTTATCTCTGATCGCTCGGATGATACCTACGACCTTTACCGCGTCTATCTTGACCCGAAATTGGAGAATCTCTCTCTTCGCGAGATTAACGATTACTATGACGAAAAAGGCTCAGAAGCGAAAAAACGCCTTCCCCTGCCAGTGCCGGTTAAAAATGCATCCACCCCCATTTCCGGAAATGAAGGGGACCAGACGGAAAACATGGATCTTGAAAACGCGTGGCGGCGGGTAAAGAGGATAACATCGCCCGTATTTAATCATACCGACAACGAAATGACTCCAGGAGGCGACAGATATGTCTTTAGCGCCAGAAGACAGGGCCTTGTGGCTGTAGACTGGGACGGAAGCGGGAGGCGGCGGATAGGGCTGGCAGGAGATATCCAGCATATTGATGTAACCGGCAAAAGAGTGGTTTATATCGTTGGCGGACAAGCAGTGGTGGCCGATCTTGACGGCGGTGAAACGAGGAGTCCTGCCATATCAGATAAAATTTTGATCGATCGGCGCGAGCAGTCTCTGCAGAAATTCCGGGAAACTGCCCGGGTAATAAGAGAAGGCTTCTACCGTCCTAACATGAAGGGCCTTGACTGGGCCTCACTGGTGGACGACTACGAGGACCTCATAGCAAAAACCTCAACCGCCACCGAGTTCAGCGATGTAACAAACAGGTTTCTCGGCGAACTTAAAGCCTCACACACCGGGATTTCGAATCCGGGTCCGGGCTCGGATCTGCGCCAGCCCTCCGGCCGGTTAGGAATTGAGAGCGAACCCGTCACCCTGGACGACGGTACCAAAGGCTACCGGGTGAACAAAGTAATTCCAAGAGGTCCCGCGGACAGAGACCCCATGCGACTGCAGCCTGGTGACGTGATCACCGGCATTGACATGCGCGGATTTGAGAAAAAAGAGACCCTGCGCAAAAGGCTTCGAGGAAAGACAGGCAGGGAAGTCATCGTGGAATTCAAGCGCCCTTCAGACCAGGGCC
>CAZVFQ010000072.1:0-16775 GCA_964626455.1 uncultured Desulfobacteraceae bacterium
TTTCAGATGGTTATATTTTAAAGTTTTTCAACTATCAACCCCGAAAGTTGAGTTACTTAAAATGACTAGTTACGAAATTGAAAATGACTGCAAATATATACAATTGAATTTATTCGATCCTTAACCGGACACTAATGATGCCGGAGCGGATGTGAACTTTAGAAACGACAAGTATGGCGACACAGCTTTGACAGAAGCTGCAAGAAAAAATAATAATGAAATAGTAGAGGCGCTTATAAAAGCCGGAGCAAATCTGGATGTGCAGAGCAATGCCGGCTGGACAGCCTTGATACTTGCAACCAAAAGAGGAGCCCCCCGGGTTGCAAAGACCCTTTTAAATGCCGGAGCCAATACGGGTTTACGTGACAAATACGGGAAAACAGCGCTCGATTATGCAAAGGGAAACAGCTCCATCAGGTATTCAGATGTTTATTACCCCTTAAAGCAGGAAACCCTGAAGAGAATTAGAAGCGAGCAGTGATTGCAGTGAAACCACCGCCTATACAGCTACCCGAGTCAATAACAATTCCTTTTACCACAAACAACAAAACCTCCTATACTGCAGAAGCCGTGTTTGTGCAGGACAAAAGCATAGTTGCAATCGTGAAGGCAACCTGGGTGTTTACCCCTGACGGCGAGGTTTACATGGCCCAAAACCAGCAGCCCCTTGTCTACGGGGACCAATATACAGGCGAGCCCGGAGAATCAAGCCTTAAATACGCCTCAGACATTGTGCCTGAAAAAAGAGGCACTGATATTGCCTTAACCGGACATGCATATGCTCCGGGAAAAATTGCCTACAGCGTGGAGACAGCTTTGCAGGTGGGAAATATCCGCAAAAAAATATGGGTAACCGGGGATCGTTTCTGGAAATGGTCGATTTTGGGGGTCAGGCCGGGCAGGCCGCAGCCGTTTAGAAAAATGCCCCTGGTCTATGAGCGTGCCTTTGGCGGCAGCGACACCCTGCACAAAAAGGAAAAAAAGCATGGCTGGTGCCTTGAAAATCCGGCTGGAACAGGGTTTGTCGCAGTAAAAAAAAAGAAGCATATAAAGGGATTAAAGCTTCCAAACCTTGAAAACCGGAAAAATGAAATAAAAAAATGGAAACATAAGCCCGTGCCAGCCGGATACGGCTTTATCGCCCCGGGATGGAATCCGCGGATCGGCTATGCTGGTATAAATCTGGATAATACAGACGATAACCAGCAAGACCCTCAGTTGCCACAAAACCTTGATCCCGGTTTTTTTAACGCCGCAGCCCCTGGCCTGAGCTCTGATCCCCCATTAACAGGCAAAGAGACCTTAATTTTAGTCAATCTGCATCCTGCATCCGGAGGCCGGGAGGGTGAAGTTTAGGCTTCCCGGGATAAACATTGCAACCTCATATATCTTCAACGACCGCACTGAAAGACTGCTCGCAGTGCTTGACACCCTGGTGATCGAGCCTGATGAAGGTCTTTTTACAATGGTGTGGAGATGCGGGATGGGCGGCTTAAAAAACCCTGAAAACTTAAGGCAGGTAAATATATATGAAAAAGCTGATTAACACTCCGGGATTATGCATCACAGGCCTTGGCCTGATGACCTCGGTGGGCCATGATGCAAAGACTGCCTGTGCCTCAATTCGGGCAAACCTGAAAAGGCCTGTAAAACTCAAAAATTTTTACGTGGGATTTAAACGGCAGCATGAAGACCCGGATGACGGCCTGGTAACCGGGCATCCCGTACTGGCGGGCAGTGCCAATGACACTGAAGATAGGATTTTTTTTCTTCTTGGCCGCGTCCTGCAGGATCTGTTTAATTATACCGGAGAGAACAGGGCGCTGCTGGACAATGTTCCTGTTTATGTGTCACTGCCGGAAGATTACAGGAAAAAAACAGACCCGGATCGCCTGCAATCGTACCTGGCTGAAAATCCGGACATGCTTTGTTTTTCCTGCAAAGAAATCGTTCCTTTTTATCACGGCCATGCCTCAATGATCGCGGCCCTGGCCCATGCAGCCGAAGCAATTGCGGAAAAAAATGCGAGCGCGCCATTATAGCAGGTACGGATTCCCTGATAGGGTTTGAGGATCTTGAACTGTTTAACAACGCGGGGCGGCTTAAGACCATATTCAACCCGGACGGCTTTATACCGGGCGAGGCCGGCTCAGCATTTCTTGTGGAAAAAACAGATGCTGCAGAAAACAGAAAGGCAGAGATCGGGGCTGTAATAGAGGCTATTTCAGTTGATCATGAGGCTGACAATATCCTTTCAGGTGCTAATGCCACCGGCAACGGGCTGGTAAAGGTAATATCGGCAATGGCTTCGCAGGCCCCAATAGCACCGGATACCATTATAACTGACATGAACGGGGAGACGTACCGCGCAGACGAGCTGGGCAACATCCACAGCCGGGCTCTGGGCCGGATGGAAGGGGAGAAAAACATGAGTTATCCGGCAAAATGCCTTGGCGATACAGGCGCTGCATATGGCGGGATCGCGGTTTCAATTGCAGTCCGGGCCATGGCCCGGGGCTATATAGCAGAAAACAAAAAACAGGGCAACGCATTGATCCTTGCTTCCTCTGATTCAGGGGCAAGGGGATGTGTTTATCTTAGGTATGTTGAGTAACCGTGCTTTAAGGAGGAGTTTGGATGTCTGATTTCAAGGGCGATCAAAAAGCGGGAAAATGGCTTTTGGCCTCTGTTGAAAGAAAATTCATAGACAAGAGCATTCCCAGGCTTCCGGGCTGGCTGGAGACGTATCATTTAACAGCAATGACTTTGTTATGGAGTGCCGGGGCTGTTTTATCCGGGTATCTGGCCCGGTTTAACCCTGCGTGGTTCTGGGTGGTTTCTTTGATGATTGTTTTTCAGTATATAACGGACTCATTTGACGGCTCCCTTGGAAAGTACAGGAACACCGGTCTTGTAAAATGGGGTTTTTACATGGATCATTTCCTTATTTCTCGGTGTTTATCAAAACCACAAAAGAATATGGCAGGTTGACATGGAGGCTAAAAAATAATTTTTTAAAATGTATGCCTGCATAGGATGATATTTTCTTACCTGTAGCCTCTTTTCTTTAACGTGCGTTTCTTACCCCGCTTGCCGCCGGGATCAGCGGGTTTAACTTTGATATCATTGCCGTCAAGGCGGTTGCCGTTTAAGGCCTTTATGGCCTGGTCCGCCTCTGAGTTGCTGGGCATATCAATAAATCCGAAGCCCTTTGGCCTGTTGGAGAATCTGTCTCTGATCAGTTTGACGCTTTCAATTTCTCCGTATTCGGCAAACAGGGATTTTAATTTGTCTTCGGTAATGCTACCGGGCAGATTTCCTATATAGATATTCATTCAATCCTCTTTTGCAGGAGTGTTTTAGGGAAGGTTAAAAAACGGTAAGGGGCACACCTGTTTAACTTTAACAAGGCGTGCCCCTTTAAAATTTGATTGACGGTGTTTAGCTTACAGTGACATTTGCCGCGGAAGGGCCCTTTTTCCCCTGCTCGATGTCAAAGGAAACCTTGTCGCCTTCATTAAGGCTTTTAAAACCGCTTGCATTGATCGCTGAATGGTGAACGAACACATCCGGGCCGTCTTCCTGCTCTATGAAGCCGTAGCCTTTTTGATCGTTGAACCATTTAACTGTTCCATTGGCCATGTTTACATCCTCCTTTCTGTAATATGAATCAAGATTTTCACCTGGAGGATGTAACTCGCCGGCACCTGGGCACTGAGTTGTTCCTTCAGAAAAAAACCGCACCGCTCATCCAGGGCGGTGCCATGTTGATAAATTCATAATAACACGTTTGTGAATTAAAGCAAGCCATTTATTTTGAAAAATTGGTCTTATATTTCGATTATTTTTCCGACACCTCCGGCAAAGGCTGTTTTGGGGAAGCGATTCTGGATTTCCTGCTTGTACTGGGTGCAGTGGGTGGCGCAGATTGTGTCCAGGGAGCAAAGGGCTGGAAAATTGGAAAATCCGTGAAGTCCGCCTATAAGGGCGCAGGGGCGGCCGAACTCTGATGCAGCGGCAAGGATGGTCTCAACGCCCGGATGCGAGCAGCCCGCAATGATTACAACTTTGTCGTCCTGCCTTATGCACATGGATTGTTCAATATTTTTCAGAGTCCCGGTGGAATAGATGCTTTCGTGGATTTCGCCGGCTTTGCTCACTGGAATGGTTTCCAGGGCTGATGCCACACTGGAGATAGTATCGGGAACATAGGTTTTTACGGGTTTGTGCTCCAGGATTGCAGAAAGGCCGCCGGTGTGGTCCCAGTGGTCGTGGGAGATAAAAATTTCTTCAATTGCTTCCGGCTCAATTCCCAGCGCATTCATGTTATCTGCCAAAATTTGTGCCCTGGCGCCGGTGTCAAACAAAATAGTGCGGCCGCGGGCTTCGATAAGAGCTGCAAAGCCCCAGTCCGGCACAAGACTGTCACTTACTGCATCATTGTCGTAGAGAATTGTAATTTTCATGAGAAGTTTTTGATATCCTTGTTTACATGTAGCTTGAACTTGTCTTTTGGGTCCGCCATAACGGGATTTCTTTAATTCTTACCTTTTTATTTTAAGTATATGCTTATAATTTATCATGCAGGCGCATTTTTTTCAAGAGCAGAACATACATATCTAATACTTTTTTACAGCTTTAGTTGTATTTCCTTTACAGTATAGTGCTGTTAGAATCACAATCGCCGTAAACAGGATAAAAAAGTGTAATCAGGAGAAAAAGACCTTGATCAAGCTCTTATTGTTATGTAGGGTTATAGTTTGGTGGAATGCCGGGTTTGAAGCGCTTCGGCCGGGATTGATAAATTTATTCGGGATGCGGCTATGAGAAGATTACTTGCATTTATGGGGGAAAAAAATTTTTTCAGGCACCGTTTGGGCTTTACCCTGATAGAGCTTATGGTGGTTATCGTGATTTTAAGTATTCTGGCGGTATATATGATGCCAAAGATCATGGGCCGGCCCGAGCAGGCCAGAAGAATCAAGGCCAAAACAGATATCCAGGCTCTGGAAACCGCCCTGCGGCTCTACAAGCTGGATAATGGAAAATATCCAACAACAGAACAGGGTCTTGAGGCCCTGGTCCAGGAACCGGATTCCGGGCCCCAGCCCATGAACTGGCGGGAGGGCGGCTATATTGAAAAGGGAAGAATAGCAAAGGATCCATGGGGCAATGAATATGTATATATTTCCCCGGGCAATCACGACGACTATGATATAATATCTTACGGCGCAGACGGTGAGCCCGGCGGTGACGGCGACGATGCGGATATAAAGAGCTGGGAAATTGAATAATGCGGCTGAGAAATCCGGTAATTTGAAGCAAGCGGGCCACCGATGAGCAGCAGGATTTTTGCACTTGATATCCGGGAAGCCGGTTTGTGCGCGGTTTTGGTCAAGACCGGCTTAAAGGAAAACCGACTGGAAAACCACGTTTATGTGGATTTTGCAGTTGTGTCAGATCCTGAGCACGAACTTGAACGGGCCGTAGAAAAGGCGGTTGAGGCCGTGGATCCTGCAGGCGCATACTGCCTTGTCTCAATTCCTCCTTCCAGGGTTTCTTTTAGAAATATTACGATTCCATTTAAAGGCCGGAAAAAAATCAAACAGATTCTTCCGTTTGAGCTTGAGCCCACGCTTCCGTTTGAAATTGACCAGGTAAAGCTTGATTTCATGACGGTAAGGCAGCAGGATCAGACCGATCTGATAGCGGCTGCTGTTGAAAAGCAGAGACTGGAACATCTCCTGGATGTGCTGGACCAAAACGGAATTTATCCAGACTATGTAACAACCGGCGGCCTGACCGAGGCCTTGTGTGTTGCCGGCAGAACAGCCTCGGGCTTAAAAGATTTTCTTTTTGTTGATAATGACAGGACAAGCGCGACTGTCTGCCTTGTGGTTTCGGGCAAAGTCTGCCTGGTGCGTACTCTTCGCAAAATCGTGCGCGCCGGGGAGCCTGATTCAAACGCAAAGGAGCTTGGCCCGGGCATACGAAGAATGGTCTCCGCGTTTGAATCCATCTATGATATGGAATTTGAGCCGGAAAAACTCCTTTTATCAGGCCTGGATGCCAAAGACCCTGTTTTTGTATCATCCCTTGAAAAAGACCTTGAAATTAAGGCATCCTGTCTTGATCTGCAGGCTGATACTGAACTTAATATAACATTTCCCGAAGGCACACAGCCAGGCCCGGAAGCAAACGGTGCGCTGTGCCTTGTGGGAGTGGAAATCGCCGGAATAAAGCCGTTTAATTTCGGCCGCAGGCATTCGACAGCCGAAAAATACTGGAGTGAAAACCGTGCCAGGATTATTACGACCGGCATTTTGTGCCTGCTGGTTTTTATACTGTTTATGTCCCGGGCGGCCACGGAAGTTCATTTTCTGCGGAAACAGGTTTCAGCCGCAGACAGCGCAATCCTTGAGTTTTACAGGAGCACGTTTCCCGGCGAGGAGCGCATAGTGGATCCGCTTGAGCAGATGAGGGCAAAGCTCGGCAGGGCCCAGGGAGAGGATAGCTTTTCGGGGCAGGCCGGTTCTGAAGTTTTAAATATCGATATTCTGCATGATATCAGCCGGCTTATTCCCGAAGAAACAGATTTGGTTATAAACCGATTTGTCAGGGATGAAGGAGGAGTTCAGATCTCCGGACTGAGCAGTACCTTCAATGCGGTCGACGATGCCAAGGCGTACCTTGAAGGCTCTGAGTATTTGAGCAATCTAAGTATAAGTTCAGCCAATATGGACAAAAGAGCCGAAAAGGTCAGATTCAGGATAAAGGCCGATCTTGCGGGGGACGGGCAATGATTCAGGATTTTCTGCGCATGATACCTGTTAATATTAGCCGGCGTGAAAAACTGTTTCTTGGCGCGGGCGGCGGTTTTGTGCTGGTATTTTTAATTTTTCTGCTTCTGATTCAGCCTGTTTTTCAAGACCGGACCCAGCTTGCAGAAAAACTGGACGTAAAACAGCAGAATCTTGTTGAAATGCAGGAGATGAGCCTGCAGTACCAGTCCCTTGAATCCAGGGCGAAACGAACTGAGCAGCGTTATTCGCAAAGATCCGAGGATTTTACGTTGTTTTCCTTTATGGACCGGGTTGCCGGAAATACCGGGATCAAGGATAATATTTCATATATGAAGCCCGGTTCAGAAGAGGATGAGCAAAGCGGTATGCAGATGACATACGTGGAGCTGAAAATCCAGGATATCACTCTGGAGGAGCTTGTCTCGTACCTGTATTATGTTGAGACCTCCGAGAGCATGGTATCGGTAAACAAGCTTACCATAACCAGGGAAGGCGAGGAAAACGGCCTGCTTTCAGCCGTCATGCAGGCAAAGTCCTTTGAGACATAGTTCCGGTTGCACATGGATTTGAAATCGCTGCGGGTGGAGATGAAAGACTTTAAAAAATGGTTCGCATACACCCTGTACGTTATCGGGCTTGTTCTGTTTTTTCTATATGTGTGTTTTCCTGAGGATTCGTTTACGCGCTATATTGAAAATTTGGCCGCCCGGGCGGCACCGGGCCTGGAGACTTCCGTGGACGGGCTGGGACCTGGCCTTCCGCCTTCAATGTCTGCAAAAAATATTGCGATCCGATACAGGGGTTCTGAGCCGGTTTTATTGGAGAGTCTCAAGGTAACCCCTCGCTATCTGGATTTTTTTATTGGAAATCCCTTTTTCAATATTAGTACAGAGGCGGCAGAAGGCCTGATCAAGGGGCGCCTGGGAATAAAAGACGCATTCGGGAAACCTCAGATATCATTGCAGATGGAATTAAACGGTCTTCGTATGGAGACCTTTGCTCCGGTTTTCAAAGAAATCTCGAGCCATGCAGTTGAAGGCGGTTTTGAAGGAAAAATTGAATACAGCGGACCATTTAATCTGAAAGGAACAGGGGAAGCGGTTTTCGGGCTTGGTGAAGGCGCTATGAGCTTGACCCCGCCTTTTTACGGCATTGATAAAATTGAGTTCAGCCAGGCACAGGCTCAAATGGAAATGAAAAACCGCAATGTAACCATTTCAGATTTTTCACTTAACGGAAGGCAGTTTTCATTAAAGGGCAACGGGCGAATAATCCTGTCTTTTCCGCTTGAAGAAAGCAGGGTAAATGTTTCGGCAAGGGTAACGCCGCATGCCGCTTTGCGCAAATCACTCGGAGACTTTCTTCCGTCAAAATATAAAAGGCGGAATGAAATCCCGATGCGCATTACCGGGACCATCGGTCGGCCCAATCTCTCTATTCGTTAACCCGGATATTGTGCAATGCTTGATAAGGTCCTTAAAATAGTCAACCTGGTGCTTCTGGCGGCCGTTGTTTTTTTTGCAGTCACTATATTTTACCAGGGCGTTGAATTCCGGCTTAATGTTGCAGCCATGCAGGCTCTTGAATCCGGATCGGTCAGCCCGGAATCTTCGGGGGAAAGCCGAATGCCGGAGGCTAAGGATTCAGGAGGGTTCAACGATTACAGAGTAATTGCCGACCGCAACCTGTTTGATGTGCAGACAGACCCGGAGGCCGAAGATGAAGATATAAGCGGCCCGGATATAAAAGAAATGGAAAAGACAAAGCTCAATCTCCGGCTTTGGGGGACTATTACCGGAAGCAGCGGCAGTTCCTATGCGGTAATAGAAAATGAATCAGACAGGGAGCAGCAGCTTTACCAGGTGGACGATACCATAGAAGAGGCCCGTATAAAGAAGATTCTGCGCAAAAGAGTTGTGCTTGATGTAGACGGAAAAGACGAGGTCCTTGAAATTGAGGAACTGGTAGGTGGGGACATCACAACCCCAGGAAAGAGCCCCGATTCGGAAGGTGGGGGCAAAGATATCAAAATAAAGCGGGAGAGGATTTCAGAGGCTCTGCAGGATATCAACAATCTGATGCGCCAAGTGCGTGTCAGGCCTTATTTTGAGCAGGGAGAGTCCGCAGGCATAATGTTGAGCGGGATACGAAGGAATTCGATATTTGAAGAAATGGGCGTGGAAAGCGGGGATATCATCAAAAGTGCAAACGGAAGAACAATACGCTCAATGGATGACGCCATGGCGTTTTATGAGGATTTGAGTTCTGCGGGTGAAGTCGAACTGGAGATCCAGCGTGACGGATCGCGACAGACGATAAATTACAGCATAGAGTAAACCGCGTCGGATGCGAGGAAAATTTTTATGAGGACATTGACATTAACACTGAGTTGCCTGTTATTTTTAATTTTTACCCTGAGCCCCTCGGGTTTTGCCCAGAGCCGGGATGACGGCGACGGCCGGTCCGGGCAGTCCTCGGATATTGAAGATCGCCTGAATAAAACAGACAAAGACGATGCTCAGCAGGTATCCATAGATTTTAATGATGTGGATATAAATGTGTTTATAAAGTTTATAAGCGAGCTTACAGGCCGGAACTTTATTGTGGATCCCAGGGTAAAGGGCAAGATTACCGTTGTTTCTCCGTCCGAGATTACAGTGGATGAGGCCTGGCGGGTTTTTGAATCCGTGCTCGACGTCCACGGATACGCAACAGTGGATTCCGGAAGAGTTACAAAGATTATCCCGGCTCCCAATGCGCGCACCATGAGCATTGAAACCAAGCTAAGGCGCGAGGCCGACGAGGGGGAAGACAGAATCGTCACCCAGGTGCTCCCCCTGGATTATGCGGATCCCGAGGAAATAAGAAAGATTTTTTCGCCTTTGGTCTCAAAGAGCGCTGTAATTATATCATATCCGCCCACCGGCACACTTATTATAACTGACGTGTATTCCAATATCAGGCGTCTTATGCGCATTATAGACGAAATCGATGTGGAGGGTACCGGCAGGGAGATATCCGTGATTCCGGTGGAGCATGCGGATGCCGAAGAGATGGTAATAATCATAGATTCCCTGTTTAATGCAAGGCGAAAAGGAGACGGGCGCCAGGCTGAAGAACTGGTGGCAGTGGCTGAAAAAAGAACCAATATTCTGGTGGTTCAGGCAAGCCGGCCTGATGTGGAACGTGTTCAGCGGCTGGTTGAAATGCTGGACAGGGAAGTGCCCAGGGGTAAGGAGCAGGTTCACGTTTATTATCTTGAAAACGCCAAGGCAGAAGAACTCGTGGGAGTTCTCCAGGAGCTGCCGTCGAGTGAAGCTGCTAAATCCGAGGATTCCGGGAAAAAAGAAGCGCCGATAGTCTCTGAGAACGTTAAGATAGCCGCTGACGAATCCACCAACAGCCTGATAATACGGGCTGAAAAAGACGATTACGATATTTTGAAATCAGTAATTAAAAGACTCGACGGCCCGCGGGCCATGGTCTATATAGAGTGTCTGATCATGGAAGTGAGCAAGGATAAATCTTTTAGACTGGGCGCAGAATGGATCGCCGGCGGAGAGGCCAGCCACGATGACAGAGAAGGTGTTTACGGCAGCGGGTTTTCCGGAGGAGCAATGGGGGGGGACTCCGGGTATAACTATGCCGTGCCAGAGGCACGCGCCACCGGAGGCTCGCTTTTGCCGCCCGGGTTTTCCATGGGCATATTTGGTGAAAACATCACTGTGGGAGACATTCAGTTTCCCACCATACGCGCCCTGATCCAGGCATATCAAAAAGACAAGGACGTGCAGATCCTCTCCACCCCCCAGATATTGACAACAGACAACAAAAGCGCCAAGATCAAGGTAGGCAAAAACATACCGTATCTTACCCGGGCTGCCAGCGGGGAGACCGAGTACAGCAATTATGAATACAAGGATGTCGGCATATTGCTCGAGATCACCCCCCAGATAAACAAGGACGGAAAGATCCGCCTGGAGCTGCTCCAGGAGGTGACAAAGCTTGAAAGCACAACTGATCAGTTCCAGCCCACAACGCTTAAGCGCACAATTGACACTACCGTGGAAGTAAACGACCGAAATACCGTGGTTATAGGCGGTCTGATAGATGAAAGCCTTTCAAAAACAGACTACAGAGTCCCGTGCCTGGGAAGTGTTCCTTTTTTCGGCTGGCTTTTTAAATCCTCGGCCACTGGAAATGAAGAAACAAACCTGTTTGTATTTTTAACCCCCAGGGTGATGTCAGAACCGCAGGCTGCATCTGATTTTTATGAAGAAAAAAAGGAGGATATGCGGGTGGTGCCGGAAAAGGATTCCATCAAACTCTATGGAAAGCCCGGAGATGAAGAAAAAGAGTCGGAAAAATGAAGCAGGGTCTTTCAGATATATTGACAAAAGATTTCGGGGTCGATGAAAACGAGCTTGCCGAGGCAAGAAGGATGCGCTTTGAGCAGAATCTGCCATTATCCGAGGTTCTGCTTAAGAAAAAGATCATTTCCGAGCATCAGCTTTTACAGGCATATGCGCGTATTTATGACCTGCCGTTCTGGCAGAAGCTTCCCCTGGAAAATCTTGACACCTGGTTTGCCAGAAAAGTTCCCATAGGGTTTTTAAAAAAATACGCAATGGTTCCCATTCGCCGGGAGTCTGACAGACAGGGCTCTGAGCAAGACAGCCGTACAAAAATAGCCATAAACGATCCCACAGCGTTTCAGCAGTTGGACGACCTGGTTCAGCTTTTAGAGGTCAATGATTTTGAGCTTGTTCTCTCAACGCGCGATGCCATTTATTCCCTTGTAAATCTTGCCTATGACAGCAGCAGGGACACGGCCGAGCAGCTTGTTGCCGACATGGAGGAAAACGGCGGAGACATTATAAGCGAGATAGAAGAAACCGCGGATCTTCTCGATGATACAAGTGATGCCCCCATAATTAAGCTTGTCAATCACGTGATTTCCCAGTCTGTAAAGATCGGGGCAAGCGATATTCACATAGAGCCCGAACAGTACAGCCTTAAAGTGCGCTATCGCGTTGACGGCATTTTATATGATATGCTAACACCGCCCAAATGGATGCAGTCCTCGCTGGTATCCCGCATAAAGGTAATGGCCAGGATGAATATAGCCGAAAAGCGGCTGCCGCAGGACGGCCGCTTTGAGGTAAAAATAGGCAATCAGAGCATTGATATTCGTGTATCAAGCATTCCGATCCAGCATGGCGAGCGTGTGGTAATGCGTCTTTTAAACAAGTCAGGCGCTTTGTTCAGACTCTCCGAGCTCGGCCTTGGCCAGGCAAAACTCGACCAGATAAAAAGACTTATCAGCTATTCCCATGGTATTGTTCTTGTTACAGGACCTACGGGCAGCGGTAAGACCACTACCCTGTATGCGGTGCTGTCGAGCTTAAATTCCCCGGATATAAATATTATCACAATAGAAGATCCGGTGGAATATCAGTTGCGAGGGGTCAACCAGATCCAGGTCAATCCCAAGATAGAACTGACTTTTGCCAGGGGCCTGCGCTCGATAGTGCGCCAGGACCCGGATGTGATTTTAATAGGCGAGATGAGGGATCTTGAAACAGCGGAAATCGGTGTACAATCGGCATTAACCGGTCATCTTGTTTTTTCGACCCTTCATACCAATGATTCGGCAAGCGCAATTACGCGTCTGGTGGACCTTGGAGTTGAACCTTTTCTTATTTCCTCATCAGTGATAGCAGTAATTGCCCAGCGCCTGGTCAGGGTGCTGTGCCAGGACTGCAAGGAACCTTATGAGCCGGATGATGCAACCCTTGAGCGCCTGGGTATTGAACGGCAGGACAAGGAAAAACCTGTGATCTACCGTGCAACAGGATGCAGCAAGTGTTTTAACAGCGGTTATCGCGGCAGGGTTGGCATATACGAGATTTTAGAACTTAACTCCTCGCTGCAGAATCTGATATTAAAAACATATGATTCCCATCGCATAAAAAACGAGTCTGTCAGGATGGGTATGACTACCCTTTACCAGGACGGCCTCGACAAGGTGTTAAACGGGGTAACCACTATAGAGGAAGTGCTGCGTGTTACCCAGAGCTAAGAGCAGAGGTGCACGGAAAAAACATCCATGGACAGCGGGTGTTATAAGAAGCTGTAAAGCTGTAATAATGCTTGCATGTTTATGTCTGGCCGCCGGCGTTTTTCTCGGCAAGGCAGAATCCCGGGAGCTTTGTTTTTCGCCTGAAGCAGTATATGAATTTGCGGAGAAAAATTACAAAAGCGCTGATTATCTTGCCGCAGCCATAGAATTTAAAAGGTTTGTCCATTTTTTCCCTGATCATTCCAAAGCTTCTGAGGCCGGGTTTAAAGCCGGTATGTCTTATTTTCAGATCCCGAGATACGGCGATGCCATAAATGCCTTTGAGCTGGTGGCAAAGCGATTTGCTGAATCACAATATGCCGTGGATGCAATGTTTATGATAAGCCGATGTCATGCAGGCATGAATAATATAAAAGAAGCAATCCATACCCTGGATGCCGTAGCAGTCCGGGCGCCGGATCAGAAAGATCGCGATCGGGCCTTCTACAACATGGGCCGCCTCAGGCTGGAATCAGGCGAGCTGGCAAGGGCCCGGGCAGCATTTGATAAGGTGAGCCATGGGAGCCGCGATGAATTTCATGTGGATGAAATACTAAGGGATTTGGATGATTCAGACAGGATTCCGGTCAAAAGCCCGGTTATTGCAGGTCTGTTTTCCATTGTTCCCGGCGGAGGTTATCTATACTGCGGCCGGTACAGGGAGGCTGCCACTGCTTTTTTTCTTACCGCAGGTCTTGCTGCTGCTTCATGGGAGGCCTTTGACAATGATCTTCATGCAATCGGAGGGCTTGCGGCTCTGGCAGGTGCGGGATTTTATGGAGGAGGCGCATTGGGCGCCGTATCCAGTGCTCATAAATACAACCGGCAAAGCTACAGGGATTATATGCGGCAGCGGTCTGGAAGCAGCGGGCAATCACCGTTTTCCCTGGGAATTGGCCCCGACTCGGTAATGGTTTCGTTCCGCTGGCGTTTTTAGCCGGCAGGATTTTTAAATATTTTTCAGGAAGTTGTGAGATGGCAGACAACTTTGATCGAGAAAATCAGGAGAAACCTTCACCTGCGGCTGGCAAAAAACGTCTGGGCGAATTGATGGTGGAAGCCGGGCTTATCAGTAAGACGCAGCTTGAAGAGGCATTAAAGCGTCAGAGTCAGGTGGATGAACATATCGGCTCCATTCTAGTGGAATTGGGCCATGTAACAATGGAGGCGCTCCTGGACTTTCTTTCCTCGTATTTTGCAGTGCCCGCAATAAATCTGTTTGACATGGAGATTGAGCCGCAGGTGGCTTCCATGATTACGCCCGAAAAGATAAGGAAGAAAAAAATTCTCCCGGTTTCGGTCAGGGAAAACAGGATTACCCTGGCAATGGTTGATCCCAAGGATTTGACCACAATAAGCGATCTTGAGTTCAGGCTCGGGAAAAAAATAGATCCTGTAGTGGTGCCTTCGTTTATGATGGATACCGTCATTAACAGTCTGCTGGCAAAACCTTCAGAAAAATTCAGCGGCAAAGAGCTTGAGCGTAAATCAGTTTTTGAAAAAGAAGAGAGCAGGAGCGGGGCCAGTCTTGCTTCCCTGTTAAAAAAGGCGGTGAGTGTTAATGCAAGCGATCTGATACTAACAGCGGGTGCTCCGCCTTCCCTGCGGGTTGCAAATACCCTTAGGCGTCTTGCAGCACCTCCCCTTACCCCCGCCGATTGCGAGAGTTTTGCCCTGGATATGATGCCGGATCAGGTGCGGGGCGCGTTTGAGAAGCAAAATGAAGTCGATTTTTCAGCGACATATCCGGATATAGGCAGATTCAGAGTCAATGCATACAGGCAGCGAAAGTCGGTTGCCCTGGCAATACGGCCGATTATAGAAACCATTCCCGCTGCCACGGAGCTTAATCTTCCGTCCTGGTTCATGGATTTTGCCCTCAGACCAACCGGACTTATCCTGGTAAGCGGGCCTGCCGGCCACGGCAAGTCCACCACGCTTTATGCCATGGTGGATATGATCAACAACAACAGGCGCAGCAACATTATTTCTCTGGAAGATCCGGTGGAATACCTGCATAAGCATAAAAAGAGCAATATAAGTCAGCGTGAAGTGGGCACAGATACTCCCAGCTTTTACTCCGGGCTGAAATCGGTTTTAAGGCAGTCGCCCGACGTGATTGTAATAGGGGAGATGCGTGACAGGGAAAGCTTTGAGATTGCGCTCCAGGCCTCATATACCGGTCATCTGGTTATGACCACAATGCATGCCGCCAATGCAACAGTTGCGATTGAAAACACCATACAGATGTTTGAGCCCCACAGGCAGCATCTTATTCGCATGATGCTTGCCGATGCCATGATTGTTTCAGTGGCCCAGAGGCTTGTTCCGTTAAAGGACGGAGCCGGAAGGATACTTGCAATGGAGCGGCTGATAAATTCCCCCAGGATCAGGAACATAATACGGGAGGCAAAGACCCACCAGATACGCAGCCAGATGCAGCAGGGCACAGAGGAGTTCACCTCGATTGATATCGAGCTTGCAAGACTTTGCAAAAAGGGGCGTATCACGCTGGAAGACGGAATGATATATGCCAGCGACGGACATCATTACCGGGACCTTGCCCGGTTAAAATAGTTTTTTTATCCTACCATCTGGTTCATTTCAAAAATCGGCAGGCATATAGAAAGTACGATAAATCCAACAACCACGCCCATGAAAAGTATGATCATGGGCTCGAGCAGATCTGTCATGGCAGATACCGAGGACTCCACCTCGTTTTCGTAAATATCGGCAATCTTTGCAAGCATGGCTTCAAGCTCGCCGCTGTTTTCACCTACCTGGATCATCTGGATTGATATATGCGGAAACACGTTTGCGGTTTCAAGCGATTTTGCAAGCGCACCCCCTTTTTCCACATTAAGGGCTGCATTGCTAACGGCTTCAGTAATAACACGGTTTCCAACTATGTTTTTCACTATGTCCAAAGCAGCCATCAGGGAAACCCCGTTTTCCAAAAGGGAGCCCAGTGTGCGTGCAAAGCGAGCTGTTGCCAGCTTGGTTTTTAATTCGCCTGCAAGGGGCAGCCTTAAAATCAGCCGGTCAAATGCATAACCCCCGCGATCTGTCTGCTTTATCCTCCTGAGCACAAAAAATGCTGCTGCTACTGCAATCAGTATAATCCACCACCCGTTTTTCAGAAAATCGCTGACACTTATCAGTACCCGGGTCGGAATGGGCAGAACCTGGTTCATGTCCTCGAATATCGAAGTTATGCTGGGTACAATATAGGTGAGCAGAAAGACAAGGATCAGGGTGCCGACAAAAAACATAAGAATAGGGTAGGCGACCGCTGAGCGCACACTGTTTGAAATTGCCTGCTGTCTTTCGGTAATGTCTGCAAGCCTTTTTAAGACCAGCTCCAGGGTTCCGGAGGACTCGCCCGATCCGACCATGTTTACGTATATTTCCGAGAATATGTCAGGATACTGGCGAAGGGCCGCCGCAAAGCTGCTGCCTTCTTCTATGGCATCCTTGATATGGGCCAGTGCCTGCCTTAATTTCTGGGACCGTGTCTGGGGTATCAGGGTATATACCGCGGAAACCAGGGGAAAGCCCGCGCCGAGCAGAGTGGCAAGCTGCCGGGTCATGATTGCAAGTTCACCGGAGCTTACCCGGTTGGAAAAAGGCCTGAACCAGCCTGAGATATCATGTCCGCTTTGCCGGCCGGTTTCATATACCTCTTTTATGGATATGGGGTATATTCTGGAGGCCCGCAGTTTCTGCCTCGCCGCTGCGGGGCTTTCCGCGTCTATTATATCCGTAACGGTTTTGCCTTTTGCATTTAAGGCATTATACTCGTAAATGGGCATGAATAGGTGTCCTGCAGATTTTATTGACCGTCAAGTCTG
>CAZVFQ010000073.1:0-16393 GCA_964626455.1 uncultured Desulfobacteraceae bacterium
TTCCCCTGACAACGCTGCCGGGCCACTCAACAAAGGGCAATGAAAAAACAAGGTAAATGATTAATGCCAGAAAAGCCTTGAATATGGGGTCTTCAGTCTTGCCCTTTAACCTGTCACGCTGGAAAAACAAAAAAACGCAAATCACAAGAAACATGACCAGCGTCGGCTGCAAAGCCCCGTATACCGGGATCCTGGCTGAAAAACGCAGGAAATAATCAAGGACAAAATAAAGGTAAGCACCGAAACAAAGAGTGCTTACCTTTAAAACCTCCGACCTGAGAAACTCAGCCCGGGGGCCTGCAGATTCTCCGGGCATATATGTATTATGAACCATTAGACTTAAACCGCCGGGATACCGTTACTGTATAATAGGGCCGCCTGGACAATTTACTTCAAAATCCTAACCCTACATAGGGGGGAGGGATAAATTTGCGCGATCACAACTGTTTAATTTTGTGTCGCCATAACGAATAGCGACTTTTAAACTTGGCAAAAAGTATCAGGAAGAGCTTGCCATGGATACAGCTTAAAATTTAAAAGCCCGAGAGGACAAGCTGTCCGGCAAGTACTTTACTTTTACATTTGACTTTTACGGCTCACTTCGAATTGTCCAGTCCCAGGTCTTCCGGGGGGGCAAGAGGCTCTTTGTCATTCTGGTCCCCAATTTTAACAGAGAAACCTTTGGATGTGTTTCCATTGCCATCTATGACAAACAGAAACACCTCATCGCCAGCGCTAAAAGCCCCTTGATTAACCTTTATTTCTATTTCTTCCTCAGTCCACTCAATAGGCTCCTGAATCTCACGATGCGTACAGTCTTTATAATTGGAATGTGTCCCAATTTCGATCCTCGCCCATGAGTTGTCTATATAAATATCGTCAAGGAAAATATCTAAATCGGCAGATTCCAGATTTCCTATCCAAAGATCAAACTTTACGGCATCCATCAAACTATCGCCATCTCCGATAACCATAGTATCTTCCTGATTTATTAAATCATAAGTATCAGAGAACCCGTCTCTTGAACACCAAGCTTTCCAAGCCCCGTCCGTATTTCCCGCTGTTCCCATATCAGCCTGCAACATCATATGGTGCCAGGAACCATCAACTAAAATATTTCCATCAAAATATTGTGAATTTGATCCTACCTCCCTTTGATTTGTTATATAATGACTGTTATTGGAATCTTCTCTGTTCCAATTAAAATTAGCGAAGTCTGGATCAGTAACACCCCCATTCTCTGCGATTTCAACTGCTGTTCTAAACAGCTTCACTTGATATTTCCCATCGTCATCCACAATATTGCTGCCCCAGTCCCAACGAACCCAGAAAGATACAAATATTTTATTTGTACTGGCGAATCCGACATTATTAGAAAAAAACAATGGATTACTGTATACAGCGTTTTGGGCGCGTATATTTTTTTGTGACTGCCCTCTTTGATTTATGTCTGTTATAGTCGCACGAGAATAATTATCTCCCCTATCAATCCAAAATTTGGTTTGGGCAGCAAGGGAGTCACCCACGGTTAATTCCTCACAATCATCATACCTAATCGGGGACGCCTTTTCTTTTTTTCCAAAATCACTTCCATATATTTTCACGGTATCAGAGTGCTTGAAATTACCAGAAAAATCAACAATAGAGGGCTCGGCAATTGCATTTGATGCTACCCCCAAAAAACTTAGGATGAAAAAAAAACCTATTATACGTTTTAGTAACATTTTAATAATTCCTCTTTTTGAGCTTTTAAGCATTCTCCGTCATGACAGAACTTTCGTCCGCATTCGAAAAGATGCAAACAACATGCCGCTTTGCATCGCACATTGTCATTGGCGCTCACAAATCATCATTGAGTGGATAGGGAATTAATTGATTCAATTAAACTCTGAGCCTTCCGCTGCCATTCCCTGGAAAGCTCTGTTTTAATTTTGGCAACCTTTTCACCAAGTTGCTCTTTGTTTGAAATACCATAAACAATTGTATTTAATATACTTTCTGAGTCTGGATCGGTATATATTACACCTTCCCGGAAATAATTCTTCAGTGTTTCCGTATTTGAGATTATTAATGGTTTTTCAAGGGCAACAGCCTCATAAGCCCCACAATTCAATAAATGTTCTTGTGTGGTTAAAACAATTACCAAATCAGCAGATTTTATATAGGACTGGTAAATTCTATCCGGAAGAAACCCGGTAAATCGTATATTTTTTTTCCCCAAAAGTTTTTTCCGTTCTGCAGGGATATACTTTTCTGCACGTCCCGTAAAAAAAACTATACAGTCATCAGGCAATCTTAAAGCTGCTGAAATTAGCGCCTCAATTGGCTCATCATTGGAGAAAGTAGTGATTACAACTATAGAGTATCTACCCTCAAGCTTAATCCAATTAGCCCCTCTAATATCAGGCAACTTATCTTCCAGTACAAAGGGTGTCCCCCCAATTTTTTTTACAACTTTTGCCAGAAAAAAATTTGTTACAATAGTTATATTTGCTTTTTTTAAGGTATAATTACTAAGAAATCTAAACAAAAACCACTTTAGCTCCTTTCTTCCACTGTAACTGAGCTTAAAGTTTGAATGCCTATCTACAATAACCTTGAATCCCAATATATTACTCAAAAAACAAACCAAAGCTGCCAGGAAAACTGAGGGGTTTTGTACAAATACCAGTTTAGGGCGTGTTAAAAAGAGTATAACGAATGTTTTAAAAGAAATAAAAAGATATCTTAAAAGTCGGTTCTGAATTTGATTGTCAGACTCTAGCAGCTCATATAACTCTGCACCAAAGGACTCTGAAAGCTCCCTTGATCTTCGGTGGCGCTCTGAAGTTAACCAAATTGAGTTTTTACGATACATTTTCTTTTTATTTAAACCAGTTATAACTTTTGAACAAAATAACTCTGCTTAACCTGGAAAAAGCCCTCCTGTTGCCCAAAAGGCTCCACAGTGACGCTGACCAATGTTTTAGAGCTTATGACTTGTTCAACATAACGGCACAAATGTTCTAATCCATGGCTCGGGGGCGGGTGTGTAGATATTGAAAAGACTCCATACCTTTCTTGATAGACAATAAAACTGAAATCTTCCTGGAATTTTTTCATATAACGATCCACAGTGTGGGCAAATTCAACTGCATGAAATTTTTGATTTTCGCTGGCATAAGCGAATTGATTTATTGAACGCCCCCCTATTTCTTCAAGCACTGTTGGACTCCCTAAAGAGAAGCACTCCGTCCTCTTCAGTTTCAAGGAATCGCCAAGTTCATACCGTATAAGGTTTTGCGATTCCCTTTTTATATCGGTTATGGCACATGATCCATTATTTTCTTCAACAATAAGCCACGGATTTACAAGGTGACGATGCCCGTATCGACATTCAAAAGCTATTATATCAAACTCACTGGATCCGTATTCTTCTATTACAGGTGCATTAAAAACTTTACTAATATAATCTTTCTGAGCCGGCAGTATATTTTCTGCAGTACATATAACACTTTTTATACAATCTGGCTGGAGACCTTCACTGTCCATGATCCTGGATGCTTCCAGAACAAGAGAGGCGTACCCGTAAACATACGCTGGCTTCCATCGCAGCATTAATTTCACTTCCTCCTTGGCTTCGGGCCCTACAGGGTAAAAGACCCGCCTATTTAATGCTAAATTGTACAAAAACGTTTTCGGGTTATTTTGCTGCTGGCCCCACAGCCTTGCCTCTCTATCCCCAACCTTTAAACCATGATGTCGGAGGCAAAAATCTCTGACGGCAAGCATCCTTCCAAGTTCGTTGCGATTTAAAAATATATTTACTGGCTCACCTGTGGTACCGGCAGTGTGGCGAAAAAATTTTAGCTTATCAAATGCGCCTGTCTCTGATTGATGCTCTCTAAGATTCTGCTTAGCCATAACCTCAAACTTCTCAATCTCAGAGACCTTTCGCAATATCTCGTCTTGAGATTTATTTTTTTTTTGACGGCTCAAATTTTCTTCAAGGAATTCTTCCCTTTCATCTTCTGTCAGACTCCAAAATAATTCTATTTCAGAACGCCACCGATTAATTCGTAACCCCATTAAACTAAACATTAAACGAGTTAGAAAGAACCTTAATTTATTCAAGGGCGAGTATCCAAACATCATAGTCAAAGAAGGTTACCATTTATTCTCGTCATTTCTTCATAGACAAACAACAAAAGCTTACTAGACTCTGAAATGTCATATTTTTCCGCAGCTTTTTCCATATACTTTCTATTTTGCTCTTTACTGTTTTCTTTTATCTCCACAAACAAAGCTTTAGCCAGTGATTGGGAATCGGCTTTTGGAATGCTTATAGCCGGTGTATTGTTAATCACCTCCCGGAGCCCGATACAATCACTAGCAATCAAAGGTGTGCCGCAAACCAATGTTTCCATTGGTAGCAGAGGGCAAGCTTCCCAAAGCGAAGGAATTGCAACCACGTCTACGCCCTTGATAACTCCCGCTATATTGGGGTTAAACGGGAGGTGATAGAAATAGGATTCAAGGCCCTTTGATTTAATAAGGCGTTTTTCCCTGGCCAAAAACCCTCCTTCACCAACTGTAACAACAAGAGGCTTTTTCGGCAGTTCATTTTGTTTTGCCGCCATTATTTCAATTGCTTCAACCAGGTATGCAAAGCCTTTCTGGTTCATGAACCTGCCGAAAAATCCGATGAGAAAAACATCCGCGTCGAGGTTTAACTCCTTCCGCAGGTTGCCGGGTTCGGCATTAAGAAAGCGTTCGGTTTCTATGCCGTTTGGTATGACAATGCATTTCCCGTTTTTTTTGGAAAGCCCCGGGAAAAAGGAAATTAAATTATCCTGCGCGTCATTGCTTACAGACTGCACCTTGTCTATCAGGGAAAACAACCAAGCCATGCCGCTCCTTTTCAGCCTTCCTTTAATGCCGTAGAACTGATTTTCATTTATAACGTCATGGGATGTCATCAAATGCGGAGTGCGCATTGCAAAGGCAGGGATAGCCGCACACATACCGGAGGTAAACCCGTGTGAGTGTACAAGATCATACTTTCCGTCCCTGAGCCGGGCAAAAACGATGCGGGATATTTCCATAGGGGGGGCAGTATCTGCAACCCTCACCCATTTAATCTCATGCATGAAGAGATCTTCCAGTAAAACCTTCATGTGAGCGAGATCAGGCGCAATGATTGTAAACTTCCAGTCTTTTGGATCAAAATTACGGTAAACATACCGCATGAAAGTCCTTATTCCGCCAACCGGGTGCCGGACAACCAGCAATACATGCTTCCTGCTATCCCTCTGCTTGTCTTTTGTCTGCTTTTTGCCGAACAACTAAGTTTAACCCGCGGTTTAAGGATTTTTGTCTATAGAGCCCCTGTACCACATCTCAAGCACCATTAAAGACCAGATGGTGAGATCGTGGCTGCGGCGGCCGCTTCTGTGCTCTGCCATTATCCGCTCCAGGTAGCGGGGGTTGAAATTTTCGCGCTGCAGGGCACGCTTACCGAGGACAAGCTCCTGGCTCATGTCGCGCCATTCGTTGTTTATCCAGCTCCCGAGAGGGATTGCGAACCCCATTTTTCGCCTGTTGATAAGCTCCTCTGGCAGGTATCGGCCCGCGAGAAGCTTTAGTACATTTTTTAGCTTTCGATCCTGCACTTTTAAACCAACCGGAATTGTTGCCGCAAATTCAGCAAGAACGTGATCAAGGAGTGGGGCCCTGGTTTCCAGGGACACCAGCATGCTCGTGCGGTCCACCTTGGTAAGAATATCTCCGGGAAGGTAACCCTTGACATCCAGGTACTGGCGGCGGGAGACAACATCCAGGCCCTCCACCTTGTGCAGAAACCGTTTTAAGGCCGGGGAGGGATCGCCTGAGCCGGCCTCGTTGATCAGTTCCTTTGAAAAGACCTTCCTATATATGGCAGGCAGACTGCCTGCCATCTTGTTTACGTATCTGGTATCTTCGTCTGCGGCAAGATACCTGGCAAAGTTTGCTCCGGTCATACCGTCGGGCAGGAGTTTTGCCGCGCCGCCGAAAACAGCCCGCCTAACCGGAGCCGGTATCCGGCCGGTATATCTGCATATTGGATGGTCAAGGTAGCGCTGATAGCCTGCAAAAATCTCATCGCCTCCATCGCCGGACAGGGCCACGGTGACATGGCGCCTGGCAAGGCGGGAGACATAGTAGGTGGGGATAGCCGATGAATCGGCAAACGGCTCGTCAAAGACCTTTAAAAGATCCGAGACCACGTCTTCTGCGTCCGGCTTTACCAGTTCCTCGTGATGCTCGGTCCCGTATTTTTCCGCAACCATTCTTGCGT
Source organism: uncultured Desulfobacteraceae bacterium (assembly GCA_964626455.1). Taxonomy (GTDB): domain Bacteria; phylum Desulfobacterota; class Desulfobacteria; order Desulfobacterales; family Desulfosalsimonadaceae; genus Desulfosalsimonas. The sequence goes on from CAZVFQ010000073.1 coordinate 6,317, forward strand.
ATGGCAGCTCGTTGTAATTTCCGTCATCAAAGCCGATTGAAAAAGTCCTTACAGGCTCTGTTGACTGCCTGGCCATAAGTGCCACCACCAGGCTTGAATCGATACCTCCGCTTAAAAAAGCCCCCAGGGGTACGTCGCTTATCATGCGCATTTTAACGGATTCATGAAGAAGCCGATCTACTTCATCAAGATAGAAATCTTCTTCCCGGGCAGGATTGTCCGACATAAAACACAAATCCCAGTATTGATTAACCTCTGTCCTGTTGTTGTGCAAGGTCAGGGTGTGACCGGGTGGCAACTTGTATATCCCCTTAAACATGGTATCAGGGTCAGGCACGTATCCGTAGGCGGTGTAATTGATAATGGCAGGCCGGTAGACTTCCGCATTTATACCGGGATGTTTGAGTATGGATTTGATCTCTGAGCCGAAAACGAATTTTTCATTATCATGCAGATAATGAAGGGGCTTTTTGCCGAAACGGTCCCGGGCCATGAAAAGCTTTTGCCTGGCGGCATCCCAGATGGCAAAGGCAAACATTCCGCGAAGATGATGCACGCAGTTTTCACCGTATTCTTCATAAAGGTGCAGGATGCACTCTGTGTCAGAACTGGATGAAAATCGGTATCCCCTGTCCTGAAGATCAGTGCGCAGGTCCGGGAAATTATAGATCTCTCCGTTAAAAACAATGCGGACATTTCCGGCCTGTGCTGCCATTGGCTGCCTGCCGCCTTCAAGGTCAATAATTTGAAGGCGTTTCATGCCTATGCCCACATTGCCGCTGTGCCACATGCCCCATTCATCAGGGCCGCGGTGATGTATAACAGCGCACATTTCTTCAAGAAGCCCGGGGTCAACAGGCCTGTCTGCCTCCTTATATATGATCCCGGTTATGCCGCACATATGAACATATAAAACATTGGATTTCCCTTGGGAGTTTTTAAATACCTTTAGAGGGCCTAGTGAGGCCCGGAAACCTTTTCCCTGCCTGTCAGCACGCCCATTGATCGGACCGGATCGCAGAGGCCGGCGGCGATAAAAAACATTACTGCCTTAAAATATTGGCCCTCTTCGCGGTAGCACTGCCCAAGGCGGAAATTTAGCACCGCAAGGCGGCCCGAAAGGGTGGAGACACGATAATTATAGCGAAGGCGGGCCTTGTTAAGGATCCTGAACCCGTTTTTCCATCTTAGCATTGCATTGCGGCGGCTTATGCTTTCTTTATGCCTTCTGTAAAAAAACAGAGGCTCGTCAAGATAAGCTATACGTGTGATTTCAGCAATTCGGATGGCAAGATCATGATCCTGGGCGGACCGGAAGCTTTCATCAAAAAATCCTGCTTTTAAAAGCACGTCTTTTCGTACAAGAGAATTATTCGGCAAAAGAAAATAACAGTCAAGCAGTACACGGTTTGGATCTGATTCTTCATGGTGGTTATCACCATATATGCGATGCAGTATCGTGCCGTTTTCGTCTATTGTATGCCCGTTTGCATAAACAAGGCCAATTTCAGGATGTGCCTCAAGGAACTTCACCTGTTTTTCTATCTTTTCGGGTGCGAAAAGATCATCGCTGTCCAGAAAAGCCACGTATTCACCCCGGCTTGCAACTATGCCCAGGTTAAGGGCGGCTGACTGGCCCTTGTTAATTCTGCCCGGATGCTCAAGGATGCGAATGCAGTCTTTATATTGTTCAAGAATTTGCCGGGAGTTATCCGTGCAGCCGTCATCCACGACAATCAGTTCAATGTTCTGAATAGTCTGGGAAAGGACGCTTTCCACTGTTTTTTCTATATAGCGCTCCCTGTTGTAGCAGGGTATTATTACTGTTACTTTCGGTTCCGGGTGCATTTAATCCACAGTCTTCAAATCAGGGTTTCATAAAGATTTACATGCTCTTTTACCATTCGCTGCACGGAAAACCTGTCGCGCACGGCGGCGGCTCCCGCGTTTACTCGATAATGGCCTTTGAAAAACCCTCTGCTTCGTAGCAGAACAAGCAAATATCACGAGGCTCAATACATGATTTTAAATCAGTTTACCGTATAGACCGTACAGCGCCCATTATATTCATAGCCAAAACAGGGCGTCTTAAGGTTTGAACCTGGTTTAAAACTTATTCATGACCAAACGGGGGGCTACAAAAAGTTCATATCGAACCGGTCTGAAAGAACGCTCAACAGACGATCATTCATTTCTGCCACACCATCAGTATCCAATACTTTCTTCTTTTCTTGGGATTTAAGGTTGGTCCTTGTGCCTACCAGTTCGCGTAGGGCAAGAGGATTAAAGTCAACTCCTAACACCTCAAACATTTCGGATAGTTTGTGCGCATCGTTCAACTCATGAGTTTGAATTTTATAAATGGGGACATGGGGAAACTGCTCTTTGAACCTTGAGATACGGGCTTCAACTTCATACCAATACCACAGGCACCGATATAAAGGATGGTTGAACTCAGCCCCATCCTTGAAAAGGTCTGGTAAATACAGGATGTTATCCCTTTGAAATGGATCAAGTAGGTATAGTTTTCCTCTCTCGGTGGCTCCTGGGATAGAATCAATGCTATAAAAAGATAATGCAACTTTTATTGTATCTCGAACAAGGTGAATCACTTTAAGTTTGGAGCCGAGTTCAGCCGCCGCCGGTATAGCAAAGGTTTTAATAAATTGATGATTCGTTTCCACGTAATATCGGTGCCCTGCGGCAGCTCGTTTTATATATATTCGCTTAAGGGTATTGAATTGCTTTTTAAAGACAGAAACTGGATTTTGTGACGGGGGAATGTCTTGGAGCATGATGGGATGTGGTTCATGAAGGCTAACTGCCTTGTCAGCCGCTTTGAAGATATTTGTCAGGCTGTCCGTCCCACTGCGGCCGGTAGTGGCAACAAAGATATAATTCTCAACCATGCTGCACTTGATGTTTAATATCCAATTATAAATTACAACCACAACTGGGTTGCGCTTGAAATATAAATTCCAGGAGGTCATATTCGTGAACACAGCCTTATTTTAAACCAGAGATTCGTAAAGTTTTACGTGCTTTTGTACCATGCGCTGAAAGGAGAATCTGTCACGCACGGCGGCGGCTCCCGCCCTGCCCATGCGGCTGCGTTCATCATGGTCAGCCGCCAAGTGTTCAATGCAGGATGCCAGTTCATTGATATTGCCTTTTTCGTACAACAGTCCGTTTTCGCCGTGCCTTACTATCTCGGTATTACCTCCTACCCGGGAACAAACCACGGGCCTGCCCGCCTGCATGTACTCTATAATGGCGTTTGAAAAACCCTCTGATTCCGAGCAGAGAAGGCAGATATCAAAGAACGCAATCCAAGGCTTGACGTCTGTTTGCTGGCCGGCAAAATAAACCACGTCTTCCAGACCGAGGTCCCTGGTCATCTGAAAGATATCACCGGAATCATTCGGGTTGTGATCGCCGACAACCACGAGCCGTATTTCCGGATATTTTTTATGAACAATATCCAGGGCCCTGATCGCATCGGGTATTCTTTTAACAGGCCTTAAGTTTGCCACCATGCCCAACACAAGGTGGTCTTCGCCAAAGGGCATTCCCAGGCTTTCAGGATTCCCGTCTTTTGCTTCATTTCCGGAGTATCCGTTATAGATAACGTGAACTTTATTTGCAGGTGCGCCCTCCTCGGTGCAGACATGCCTTTTAACAGCTTCGCTGTTTGCGATGTAAGCATCTGTAAACCGCCTGTTATAACGAAGAAGCTTCATATTAAAAGGGGTGTACCAGATGCCCATGTCCCGTCGCGAAGTGATGGTTTTAAACCCGGCCAGGCGGAACATGAAAGGCCCGATTATCGCGGTGTCATTGAAAAAAAACTGAACCAGTTTGTATCCCTTGCGCTTGTAGGACACAGCCCTGGAAAAGATTTTCAGCCAGGTGACCATGGAGCTGATCCTGGTGCTGCCGATTTCTTCAACCCGGCAGGGAAGCCCGGAAGTGTGCAAATAAGGGGAGGGCTTCAGTGTTAAAATACCTGTGATTACCGAAGCATCATTTAACCCGGTGACCAGTTGGATAAACTGGCTTTCGGTTCCGGCATAAGGGTTTGAAATGCCGTCTATGAAAAACAGGATTTTCAAACTACAGGAAACCTTTTTTTCCGAAGAAGCTTTCCGGCATATTCCAGTCCATGGAGTTTGGCTGCAAACTCGGTCCGGTCTTCCGAGGCCCCCATTCGGGGTATTAAAAAAGGGTCTTTCGGCGTCAAGCCAGCGGTAACCGCAGCACCTTTATAGCCTGCCTTTTTCACGGCTGATACGGCTTGCTTGCTTATATCAGCAGGGGTGCCGTTGGGGTAGCTGAACGTGTAAACCGGTTTGTTCAGTTTTTCCTCCAGGATGTGCCTGGATGCAGATATCTCGTCTGCCAGACGTTCTGAGGGGATTTTTGAAAGAATCGGATGATTGAGCGTATGGGACCCTATCTCGATGCCGTTGTCACTCATTTGGCGCAGTTCTTCCCAGGTTGCAGGCGCATACTCCTGCGGGGCTGTTTCAGGGGGTGTGACCTGGAGTGCTGATTCAACTAAAGAAATCACCTCCCACTTTTCATGATCCGGGGATGCGATACAGAAATCACTTAAAAACTTCCATGCGGCAAGCTTTTCCTGTGAGTCGGTAATCGGAAATTTTTGCAAGCGGCCTGCAAGGTTTAGATCCAGGTTTTTATATACCGTGTGTTGAATTGCATAGCGGAGCCGGTCGTGCCACAGCATTGTTTTTTTATCCACAAAATTTACGGTAACAAAAAATGTGGCAGGCAGGGAAAGACGCTTTAGTTCCGGGTAGGCATGCTGGTAAAAGTCGCGGTATCCATCGTCCACGGTTATAGTTACAACTTTTTCCGGCCAGGAGCCCTTTCGGTTAAAATGTTCTACGAGTTCCTCCATGGACAGGACAGTGAAGTTGCCTGCAATCCATTCAAGCTGCCGCCTGAAAACATCCGCGCCGAGCTTGTGAGTCTCCCGGGAACCGAGGCCGGCGAACCGATGATAAATCAGCACCTTTGGATATTTAGCGCTGAAGGCATTCAGACAATCGGTTAAAAAACCTGAGGATGTAACGAGTTTTTTAGCAGTATGTTTTGCACGCTGTATATACGGCTTTTTACGGATATACTTATTGTTACCGGTTTTCAATGAAAATGCCTTAACGCAGCAGATGACATTATTGTAAATTTCCAGGTATCCGCGGGCCATGGCGGTGCTGCTGTAGCTTTCAGTGACCCGTTTTCTGCCCTGGTCGGCAAGCTGCTCCCGGAGGGAAGGACTCTCTGCCGTTTTCAGTATGGCATGTGACAGGCTTTCAGGGCTGTTTTTTTCAACAAGCATTCCGGCCCTGCCTTGATCCAGGAGTTCGGGAAGTCCGCCAACCTTGGTGGCAATCACAGGAAGGCCCGCCTGCATGGCTTCAAGCGCCACCATGGGCAGGCCTTCGGTGTGTGAGGAAAGGACCAGGGCATCCATTAAATGAAAGTATGATTTGGCGCTGGGCCGGAAACCCGCCAGCATGACCCTTTCGGAAAGCCCGAGTGATTTTACCTGTTTTTCAAGAACAGGGCGTTTGCCGCCTTCTCCCATGATTATCAGTTTCAGGTCAGAATTTTCACTGGATGCCATTTCCAGTGCCTCAAGCAGGATATCAAAGCCTTTTTCCCATGACAGCCTGCCCACTGCACACAATATGAAGCCGGAGCTGCAGAAGTCCCGGATGTCTTGATCCAGGTTTTGTGCGCTACTAAGGGTTCCCTGATTTGCCGGGGGGATGCCGTTGTTTACCACGGAAAAATTTACGGGGAGATTTTTGAGCCTGGGATGGTAAGCCATGGCCCTGTTTACGAGAACGACCCGGTCGATGAAGCGAAGGCTGACAGCGTCCAGCCACTCGTAGGCGCGCATTTTGGAAAACCCTTTATTGGTTTGCCCGGCTGTTGACGTATAGCCGTGAAGGCTTGTGATCATGGGAATTTTGCGCAAAGAGCGTGGAATCAGCCCGAACAGGATGTTGCCCTTGTAGCCGTGTGAGTGCAGTATGCTGAATTTTTCTTTATGGGCGAATTTTAAAATTCTTGCAGCGCCCAAATAGTTGGGGCCCGGGCGCATGCGGAAAGCTTCCACTCTCACGCCGATATCTTCGGCTGCCTTTTCAACCGCCTTGTGCCCGGTTTTTTTATCGCCGATGCTTGCAAGGACCGGGGTTATGCCCATTTTCTGCTGTTCTGCCATGAGGTTTATTAGCATGGTTTCCGCGCCGTACATGCCGCCGCTGTCTATTACGTGCAGGATTTTCATGGAAACGCTTACCCCTTCCTGGGCGTCCAGAGAACCTGCTTTTTGCCCATGAGAAACTTGGCAAAGGCATGGGCGGATGCCAGGTTTAAAAGAAAAAAATAACGGGGTATGGCAACCAGTGACGATGCGGCACGGTTTCGCCTGAGCGCAGGGGCTGACAGGGCTGCGGCGTAACACAGCCCCTGGCACAGGAAGGTGAATTGATAAAACAAACCCGTGCCAAGAAGCATGAGATTGGACAGCAGTGCTGATACCAGGAATATGAAGCAGAGGTAGCGGAGCACCTTGTGCGACCAGAGCTGCCAGGCAAATACCGGATCAGGGCCAAACAGGAGACGGCGCATTTCAAAAAGCGCCCACAGGGACCTGAGAGATACCCGGACGCGCATCCGGTATTCGTCTTCTGCCTCGTTGAGTGAGGGTTCGCGAAGGACGGCATCAGGCTCGTAGACTACCCGGTAGCCCTGCTCCACCACTTTAAGGGGAAGGACAAAATCAGGGATCTGGTCAGGGTCCATGGGTTGGTAGAGCTCCTTTCGAACCGCGTCTATGCCGCCGTCCACCCCGACAATGGAGCCGATGCGGGTCTCTGCCCTGCGAAGGGCGTTTTCATACTTCATATACAAGGTGCACCCGTCGCCGATGGGACTGCCGTCCGGGTTCGTGTATACCATGGACCCGGTTGCATATCCCACTTTTGGATCTGAAAAATTGGATACAAGTTTTTTTATTGCATCAGGGGCGTATATGGAGTTGGCATCTGAAAAAACTATGATTTCGCCCCGGCATTCCGGGATTGCCATGTTAAGTGCGCTTGTTTTGCCGGCGCGGGGCTCCTGCCGCAGGAGCTTTACCCGGGGATCGGTAAAGCCGTGGACGATCTCGTCTGTGCCGTCTGTTGAGCCGTCTGAAACCACGATCACTTCAATCAGGTCTGCAGGATAGTCCTGGTCCAGCTTGTTTGACACGGTATCCGCGATTCCGTCCTTTTCGTTGTAGGCTGCGATCAGCACTGTTATAAAGGGCTCAAAAGGCGCCTTGTTTACCCTGCGGCGGCGGATCACCCCCAGGATGAAAACCGCAGCCGGGTAGCCGGAATAAACATATATAATTACAAGGATTGACAGGAAAAAAATAATTTTCACGCTTATTGTTACCTGATTTTATACATGGATTTATTAAAGCCCGGCTTTATATGCCGGAGAGGTGATTCTGCACGGCGTCCACCAGCCCTGCAAGAAAAGGCTGCATTTCTTCCTGGTCATTAGGGGTGGCAACAACTATTACCGCTGCATTGGTGGTTCTTGTAAAAAGGGCGTTTAAAAAGGTCATGGCCTTGCCGACATACTGGTTTCTTATGATCCTGCCGTTCATTGAATACCAGAAATAGACGTCTTTTTGTTTTCCCTGATCCCTGAAGCTGGTTTTGTTGATCTCAAAGGTATTTTGGCCGTTTGAGACCATTGTTTTGGTCGATTCCTGGTGCATCCATTCCCGGCGGTAATCTATGATCTTTTGACGCCTGTTCTGGATCTTGAAATAACCGATATACAGGGTGGCTGTTTGGCCGGCACCGTTTTCATAGCGGCGGAAAAGCTCATTGTGTGCAGGAAAGGGCCGCAGGCTGTCTGATACGTCTTCAATCTCACTGCCGGTGTAGCCCTGGATATTTCCGGGCAATTTGCTCAGGGAATTTTCAAGAGCCACCGCTTGCGGTGTATAGAAGTGGACAAACCCGAAAGTGGCGGCAAAAATCAGGATACCCAGAACAAATGAGCAGTATTGTCTGGTAACTGAAAAACTTTCAGTGCTGATGCAGGGATGCTGCCCTCTGGTCGCGCCCTGGTCGTTTTCATCACCGGCAGATGATGGGTTATTCGGGTTCGCCGGATTGTCCTTGCCATCTTTTTTGGCAAGCAGGCTGCTTAACACAAGAAGCAGCACAAGCCCGAAAAAGAAAATAACCGCCACCTGAAACGTCTCATAAGGGCCGTGAACGCCTGCACCGGGGAAAAATTTGGTAAACAGGCCGATTAAAACTATGCGCAGCCCGTTTGCCAGCAGCCCTATTATAAAGGCTGAAAAAACAATTATGCTTTTCCTGGTCCAGGTTCTCTGGGTCAGGAAGGCAAGCGGCACGGCCAGTGCAAAAAGGGCAACGAGATGGCCGACCCCGCTGCAGGCCCGCACCACTTCAAGAGTGATGTGGGGCAGTTGAATTATAGTGTAATCCTGAAAAACAGGCATGCCAAGGAGGCGGAAAACTCCCCCGGCAAACCAGGCTGCAAACTGCTGGAAATAAATAGCAAATCCGCCCAGGAGCTGTTCCACAAACCCTGTAAGAAAAATAAGGTAGCCAACCGGCAAAAGAAAAATCCAAAAAAAAGAAAAACCGGCAAAAAGCAGTATTGCGCCCAGAAGCACAGGCACCATTGAAATGACCTGGACCAGCAGGGTGCTGCTGATGACCCCTGCAAAATAAGCAAAACAGCCTGCTCCAAGAAGAATACCGCCGGGCAGCAGGGCCGGATCAGGTCGGAGCTTTAAAAGTTCGTCTTTTTTTATCCAGACAAGATAGATGCTTATGCCCAGGATCAGGATGCCGTGGGACCCGTCCGGGGTGGTCCAGGATCTTACGATGTGGACGACAGCGGAGTGGTACAGGACTGCAAAAGCCGCAGCAAAGGCAAGAAAAAAAGACGCAAGCCTTACATACACCGGAAAATATGGAGCGAGTCGGGTGGTTGGCATGATTTCCTCGGACGTACTCCGTCCCTTTCGGGGGCAGCAAAATTTTTTGCCGCCGGTCCCTACAGGGTTTTAAATATTTAAGATCAGGCCGAAAATGCCGCTTGCGGCAAAGTCCCTTATGTATTTCCCGTGCTGTTTTTGGAAGGCAGGGGAACAAAATCAAAATCAGCAAGCAGGCGCTCAAAGCGCTCCCTGGTTTTGCCCAGGTTGTTGTAATGCCTGAAGCGGGACAGCAGCCTGGCGTTTTTAAACCTTGGCTGGCCCGGGTCAAGTTCCCAGGGATGAATATAGAAAACAAACGGCTGTTTTTCCTGCCGGTTGATTCGTTTAAGCGCGGTTTTTGTAAACCAGTAGGGAAACAGCCGGAAATATCCGCCACCTGATACCGGAATCCTGCGGCCGAAAATTACCGCAGTGGAAAGAGGAAACTCCTCTATGCCCTTTTGGGGCAGCTCATACCTGAAGCGGGGTGCGTCCGGTATTCCGTACATGTCATGGGCGATGGGAAAGATGCTTGAATCCGCTGTAAAGCCCTCCTGTCTCAAAATGTCTATGGCCCACATGGATTTTTTTGTAATGGAGTAGCTGGGGGCTCTGTAGGCCGTAACCTGCGCGCCTGAAAGATCTTCCAGGACCCGTTTTGCCCTCAGGGTGTCCTGCCGGAATTCGTCCGGGGTTAAATCGTATACCTTGCGGTGCCAGTAGCTGTGGCAGCCTATTTCATGGCCGCGGGAAACAATGGCACGCACCATGTCGGGATGCTTTTCAGCGGTCCAGCCAACCACGAAAAAGGTTGCACGCACGTCGTGTTTTTCTAGTGCATGCAGAAGGCTTTCCATCGGGTTTTGGACGCGCTGCTCCATGGCATCCCAGTTATCCGGGGAAACAATGTCTGCGAAGGCCGCCACCTGGAAATAATCTTCAACATCTATGGTAAGAAAATTTTTCATATGACCGTTTCAGAATACAGCAACAGCCGTGCCATAAATGGTGACTGCCGCAGG
>CAZVFQ010000074.1:0-15921 GCA_964626455.1 uncultured Desulfobacteraceae bacterium
GAGCCAGGCGGCCGTGGTTTCTGCGTCCACACGATCGTGGGCGACTGCGCCGGACGCCGCGTCCCACGCGGTGCAGATGCCCGGCCCGAATGCAGCGACCGAAAAGCCCGCCCCGGCTTGGCCGGCATCCAAGAAACCTGACTGCGAGAGTCTATTCCCAGGCACCTGCGGCAAGTTGCTTGATTTTGTGCTCAAAGTCAGCTACTTTTGAGATGGCAAAGCAAAAACTTCATGGTCGAGGCACGCAAATACCCGTGAAAACCTGCTGGGATGCAGCACAACGCAGATATTGGACTCTTTACGAAGCCATCGACTTTAATGGACAAATACAGGAGAAACCTTGATAATTACCTTGCTCGACTATGGCGCGGGAAACGTGCGGAGCGTTATCAACGCTATTGAAAAACTGGGCCTGCAGGTACATACGGCAGTGGGCCCGGAGGATATAATCCGGGCTGAAAAACTCGTATTTCCCGGCGTTGGCAATTTCGGCAGCATGATGCGGGTGCTGAATGAAAAAGGATATGTGGAACCGCTTTTAGAGTATCTCCGGGCTGACAGACCCTTTCTCGGCATCTGCCTGGGACTGCAGGCTCTTTTTGAACAAAGCCTGGAAGCTCCCGGGATCGCAGGCCTCGGCTTTATCCCGGGCACTGTAAGACGTTTTGAAACTGAACTTTCAGTTCCTCACATAGGCTGGAATGGAATAAATATTCAAAAAAGCTCTTTTCTTTTTAACAACCTTGCAGAGGACGAAAAATTCTATTTCGTGCACTCCTATCATGTGGTGCCCGACGACACTGATGTGATTCTTACACTGACAGACTACGGCGAAACCTTTGTAAGCAGCATAAAATCCGGAAACATCATGGCAACGCAGTTTCACCCGGAAAAAAGCGGGGCTGCAGGCCTTGCCGTATTGCGCAATTTCCTGGCATCGGGGCCCGAGTCCGGCCATGGAGTTGAAAAGGCCAACAGAACAAGCCTGGCAAAACGCATAGTGGCCTGCCTGGACGTTCGCGCCAATGACGCGGGCGATGTGGTTGTGACCAAAGGAGACAGATACGACGTTCGTGAAAACGGAGAGGTTCGCAACCTGGGAAACCCGGTTGATCTTGCAAGAGACTATTATGAACAGGGTGCGGATGAAATCACTTTTTTAAACATAACCGGCTTCAGGGATTTTCCTCTGAAAAACATGCCAATGCTCGAAGTGTTAAGGCAAACCTCAAAGCATGTATTTGTGCCCCTTACAATAGGGGGAGGCATACGCAGCTACGTGGATGAAAACAACAGGACATGGTCGTCGCTGGAAGTGGCTGCTGAATATTTCCGCTCCGGTGCGGACAAAATATCCATTGGCAGCGATGCGGTATATATAGTGGAAAAATACCTTGAAACCGGGGAAAAAACCGGCAAAAGCGCCATTGAACAGATATCTTCAATATACGGCAGCCAGGCGGTGGTAATCTCAATAGATCCCAGGCGCGTTTATGTAAACGGCCCGGACGAGGCTGCAGGTCACGTCATTAAAACTGAAACTCCGGGGCCAAACGGCGAGTCGTTCTGCTGGTTTCAGTGTACTGTTAAAGGCGGCCGCCAGGGCGGGACCGTGGATGCTGTTACCCTGGCAAAAACCTGCCAGGGACTCGGGGCAGGCGAAATCCTGTTAAACTCAATTGACCGCGACGGAACCAACTCCGGATTTGACATCGAGCTTATAAATGCGGTTGCAGATGCTGTATCCATACCCGTTATTGCTTCATCAGGTGCAGGATGCAAAGAACATTTCCTGGAGGTCTTCACAAGGACCGGTGCGGAGGCGGCGCTTGCAGCAGGCATCTTCCACCGCCGGGAAGTGCCTGTGAGCACAGTCAAAAAATATCTTTATAACAGGGTCGAAATCAGGCATGAGGGGATGCTATGAGTCGTGTATTGATTTTAGCAATGACCTTGCTGATTACCGCAGCAGCTGCCGCAAACGCCGCACAGACGGTTTCATCGGAAATAACCGAAGCAACTGTTTTTTTTGACCAGGCCAGGGTAGCAAGGCAGGCCTCTATAAGGGTGGATTCAGGTGTGCACAGACTGGCAATCCCGACCGAAGCCTTTTTAATTGACAAAAACTCGGTTACAGCGGAAATAAAAGGCAATGGCGAAATTCTGGGCGTACACACAACTGAAATACCGCTTCTGGAGCCGCGGCAGGAAAAAATCCTGGATCTTGAAAACAAAAAAAACAAACTATTATCGGATAAACGAGCCATAGACGATAAGATCACTGCCCTTGACAAGCAAAAGGCGTTTCTGGACTCAGTGGTGGATTTCTCCGAAACCCAGATGCCCTCAGATATAAAAACGCAGATGCCTTCCATGGAGGAACTCGGCCGCACCGTGGACTTTCTGGGAAAAAGATACTCAGAAATTCTTAATAAAAAGCGCAGCGCCGAAACAAAGGCAAATGACCTGCAAAAAGAAATTAAAATAATTGACCGCGAGCTTAACATGCTCCAGAGCCGGTCTGATAAGACCGCCACAGCCATAGAAATAATGTTTCGCTCACCGGAAACACAAAATCTTGAAATAACAACGCGCTACCTTGTTAAAAACGCCGGCTGGTCGCCGGTTTACCGGGCAATGGCAGATGACGCAGTCTCACAGATAGAACTTTCCATGATGGCTGAAATTGTCCAGAAAACCGGCGAAGACTGGAAAGATGCCACTATTACGGTTTCAACCATGGTGCCGGTAAAAGGAGGCCGACTGCCAGAGCTTCCAACCTGGTATATTGATACTCCGGTTATCCGGAAATTTGGTTCCGCCGCTGACAGCAGCAGGCAAATGGAACAGCTTGCCGGGGCGCCTGAAAAGGCCCGCAGGGCCAGGCCGGCTGAAGCGGAGAAAAAGGAAACCGCCATATCATTTGAATACACAATGCCGGAGCCAATAACAGTTGAATCCAGGGAGGAAAAAACCCTGCTGCCGGTTTTTACAAAATTCATTGACGGCGATTTCCACTATTACGCTGTACCCAAAACAGATTCCAGGGCTTATCTGGTCTATGAGGCCAAATCTGACAGTGAGCTGCTGGCAGGGCCGCTTAACACATTTTTTGCCGGCCGGTACACGGGTAAAATGTTTCTTGAGGAAAAACAGGCCGGCCAGCCATTTTTACTGGGTCTCGGCGCTGACCGCACGGTTTCTGTAAGACGGGAAAAAATAAAAGACCACAGAAAGGAAACCGCCTTTTTCGGCAAAATCGAGCGGGACGCGGTGGTAAGGGAAATCCAGTACCGGATCACTGCTGAAAACCAGAAAAACCGCCCAATAAAACTTCGTATTTCCGATCACATTCCGGTCTCAAAAACAGACCGCATAAAGGTGGAAGACGTAAAACTCGATCCTGAACCCGATAAAAGGGATATAGACGGAAACCAAGGGGTTATGCAGTGGCAGTCTGAGCTCAAAGCAGGACAAACCGCAGAGATTTTAATTTCATTTACTGTTGCCTATCCAAAGGACATGCCGCCGCCCGCATTTTAAGGAGGCTGTAATGAGCACCCAAACCGCCGTGCCCAAAAAATACCTGGAATCAATCGGACCGGACCAGCGCAAAGGTATAACCGCCGGCATCTATTCAATATGCTCCTCGCACCGCATGGTGCTTGAGGCTGCATTCGAGCAGGCCAAGCAAGAAAAAGGGCCGCTTCTCGTGGAGGCCACCTGCAATCAGGTAAACCAGTTCGGCGGCTATTCGGCAATGACTCCGGCAGATTTTACCGAATATGTTATACGCATGGCCGGGCGCATGGGCTTTCCAGAGCAAAGGCTTATGATAGGCGGTGATCACCTGGGCCCTCATGTCTGGCGGAAAGAGCCTGCCCGAACGGCCATGGAAAAGGCCGAAACCCTGGTGCAAGAATGCGTACGGGCCGGATACGGCAAAATCCATCTTGATGCCAGTATGCCCCTGGGAGATGACAAAGAGCCTGAGATTTCCCATGAACTTTCCGCCAAACGGACCGCCAGGCTTTGCCTGGCAGCTGAAAAGGCCGCAGAAAAGATACATCAGCAAAACACACTCCCGGTTTACGTAATCGGCGCAGAGGTTCCCACGCCCGGAGGCTCTCTTGCCCTGCCCCACGACGTACCGGTAAGCAGCCCGGCCGAAGTGCAAAAGTTTATAGAGGTCTGTAAAAATGAATTCCTGGAATCCGGCCTGCAGGATGCATGGGACAGGGTGATCGCGATAGTGGTACAGCCTGGAATAGATTTCGGCGAAACCTGGGTGGCTCAGTATAAAAAAGATGCCGCCCGCAGACTGTCAGAATTTCACGACAGGCTGCCCGGAAAAATGACCTATGAAATACATGCCACAGATTTCCAGACGCCCGGAGCCCTTGACCAGATGGCCCTGGATCATTTTGCCCTCATGAAAACAGGGCCTTGCTTGACCCATGCATTCAGGGAAGCTGTTTTTGCTCTGGCCCACATTGAGCAACTTCGTTTTAAGGGACGCAAAGACATTTATCTCTCCGGAATAAAAGAGCTGCTCTGCAGAATCATGGATTCCCATCCCAACCACTGGAAGTCACATCACAGGGCTGAGTCTGCTTCTGAGTGGACAGTGCTTTTCTCCTACCTGGACCGGGTCCGTTATTACTGGACCAGGCTGGAAGTCGAAGAAGCCCTGGCCCGCATGACTGCCAACCTTTCAGGCCAGATCCCTCTGCCTTTGCTCAGCCAGTATATGCCGGAACAGTACAGCGCGGTTTCCGAAGGCGCGCTTTGCGCAAATCCGATCTCACTGATCCGCCATAAAGTACAGACAGCTATTATCCCCTATGCTTCTGCCTGCCGGATGTTCAAAAATGCTTAAAAAATAATTTACTTTCACGTCAAGTATGGTAAATGTAAAAATTCGTTACGTGTTCATTTTTTTTAATCGCTATTTGAAAAACAAGCAGGGATCATGAAAGAAGACATCATTGAAATCAGATGGCATGGCAGGGGCGGCCAGGGCGCAATAACCGCCGCCAAAATAGTTGCCGAAGCCGCCTTTTCATCGGGCTACGGCGGGGTGGTAATGGCGCCGAGCTTCGGTACGGAGCGGCGGGGCGCACCTGTGCTGACCTCATTGAAAATATCGAAAGACAAAATCTACGATCTCTCCCCGATTTCCGAGCCTGACATGGTTATTGTGCTCGACCATCTTCTGGTAGAAGAAGTGGACGTGGCAGCAGGCCTCAAACCAGGAGGACTCATAATCATAAACACACCCAGACCACCCGAAACCTTTTCTTTTGACGGCATGAAGGTGGCAACAGCAAACGTAACAACTCTGGCCGCAAAGGCCGGACTTCCCGCGGGCATTGTAAACACCGGCATAATAGGAGCTTTTGCAAAAGCCACGGCCCTGCTTGATATCGACACACTAACCCGGGCCATTGAATCGGAATTTGCGGGGAAAAACCCTGAAAAAAATACGGCTGCCGCCCGCGCCGCATATGAGCATACACTTGTTGGAGGCAACTGATGAATATTGATAAAAACAAAAACAGCAAGCCCTTTGCCTGCTATGTCTCCCACAGCGAACCAGGGCCGGGAGACGCAGGACGAACAGGCTCATGGCGGGTGATGCGCCCGGTCATAGATCTCGAAAAATGCATCCCCGCAAAGCGCAACAAGCCGGCATGCTTTTCCTGCTGGCTTTACTGCCCTGACGGGGTGATCACAAAGACCGTTCCGCCCACCATTGATTATGAATACTGCAAGGGCTGCGAAATATGCGCCGAGGAATGCCCTGCAGGCGCCATAACTATGGTGGAAGAAACCCGGATTCTCATGGAGGAAAAATAAGCTCATGCATATCATAGAATCGGGCAACGTGGCCGCTGCCATGGGAGTAAAACTTGCAGGGGCCCAGGTAATCGCTGCCTATCCCATAACCCCCCAGACGCCCCTGACTGAAAAGCTCTCCGAGCTTGTGGACGGGGGCGAGATGGATGCACAGTACATTCCTGTAGAAAGTGAACACAGCGCCATGTCTGTGTGCATTGCCGCATCAAGCACTGGTGCCAGGGCGTTTACAGCAACCAGCGCAAACGGGCTGCTCTATATGAATGAACAACTCCACTGGGCGGCAGGCGCAAGGCTTCCCATTGTTATGTGCGTTGTCAACCGGGGCATAGGCGCACCCTGGACCGTGTGGAACGACCACCAGGACGCGGTATCCCAGCGCGATACCGGGTGGATACAGATCTTCTGCTGCGATCATCAGCAGATCATCGACACGGTGATACAGGCATTCCAACTGGCCGAAACAGTCAGAATTCCGGTTATGGTCTGTTATGACGGATATATACTGTCGCATACCTACATGCCTTTTGAGGTTCCCAAACAGGCGGATGTGAACAAATTCCTGCCGGCATTTGAATCCGGCTGGGCCCTGGATACGGCCCGGCCGCAAAACTTAAACACCGTCACCCTGCCGGAGCCCAGACCCGACGTCCGGGGCAATACAGCGCCCGCATACATGGAGATCCGGCATAATCTGCAAACAGATCTCAGGCGGACCGTGGATGAAGTTTTGAAAACAGACAGCAGGTTTTTAAAAATATTTAACCGCGGGGGAAATCCTTTTATAGAACCTTACCGTTGCGGGGATGCTGATTACGTTGCAGTAGCCATGGGATCACTTTCTTATCAGATGCGCGATGTAGTCGATGCATTGAGAAAACAAGGCATTCCTGTGGGCTCAGCGGGCCTGAGACTTCACAGACCCTTTCCTGACCGGGCAGTGACGGAATTTTTCTCCGGGAAAAAAGGCGTAATTGTAATGGAAAAGGCTCTTAGCTACGGCTATAAAGGGGCTTTATACACCGACATAAAGGCCGCCCTGTATAAAAGCGAAACCAGACCGGAAGTTAAAAACTTCATCCTCGGCCTGGGCGGAAGAGAGATAAAAACCGGTGATTTATACGATGTGCTCAAAACAGCATGCACTGCAACCGAATCACAGGAAAATCCTGTATTTGTAGGCTTAAAATTATGATGGCCGCATAACAATATAAACGAAAAATCAATTTATCAGGATATATCATGGCGACAAAAAAAACCACCGTGCTCAGCCTTCCGGAAGAAGAACTGGTCTACCCGGGTAACCGGGCATGCGCGGGCTGCGGATTAAGTATTATATACAGAATTGGCCTAAAGGCTCTTGGAAGACAAACCATACTGGTTGTTCCGCCAAGCTGCCTTACTGTGCTCCAGGGCCTCTATCCGATAGCAGCCACACAACTGCCGTGCGTAAACGTCACTTTTGCCTCCACTGCTGCTGCGGCAACAGGAGTTCTTGCTGCGCTTCGTGCCCGTAAAAAGGATATTCAGGTGGCTGCCTGGGCCGGAGACGGCGGAACCAGCGATATTGGAATCCAGGCTTTATCCGGAGCCTGCGAACGCGGGGAAGACTTTATTTTCATCTGCTATGACAATGAGGCCTATATGAATACCGGGGTGCAGCGCTCGGGGACAACCCCGCAGCACGTACTTACCACCACGACCCCGATATCGGGCAAGCATCAGCGCAAAAAGGACGTAGCCGCCATTATAGCAGCCCACGGCATCGACTATGTGGCAACCGCTTCTGCCGCCTATCCCCTGGATTTCTATGACAAGGTGTGCAAGGCAAAAACCATTTCAGGCCCCAAATACATACATGTGCATACACCCTGTCCCGCAGGCTGGGGATTTTCTGCAAGATATACGGTTAAGATGGGCAGGCTTGCCGTGGAAACCGGTCTTTTTGATCTCTATGAGCGCAAAAAAGGCGAGTTTCGACTTACAGGCCCTTCGCAGAAAATGCTGGGCAAAAAACGCAGGCCGGTAACCGATTATTTGGCGGGCCAGGCAAGGTTCAGGGGGCTGAGCAGCGAGCATGTCAAAGATATCCAGGAGGACGTTGACAAAAAATGGGCTGCTTATGAAAAAACAGAACAAGGCCTCTGCTGAAAAACCCCGGCCCTGTTAGCCTTCATACAAAACCGCAAGAATCCTGGCGGTGCCTTTTTTTGCCGCGACCATGTGAGAGGTGGTTGAAAGATAATACACACTGTCTCCGGGCTCCAGCTCAAATACATCCCTGTCGATTTTTGCTACCACCGTACCCTCTAGCACAAAGATAAACTCCTCTCCTTCGTGCACGGATACTTCCTGCTCGGGATTTTCCTCTAAATCCACTATAAGGGCCTCCATGTGGCGGCCCTGGACCTCCGGGGCAAGACTTTGATAGGAATAGAGCTTTTTGCCCGCAGCAGAGGTGGAGCGCGAAACCGGTTTTCTCTCATGCTTGCGGGTTACTGAATACACACGGCTGCCCACCCCTGAGATCAGCCTGGAAAAGGCGCTGTCAAGGGCCTTTGAAAGCCTGACCAGAGTCCCTAGCTGCGGCTGGATCTCATTTGCCTCTATTCTTGAAAGGGTATCAACATCAAAGCCGGTCAGATTTGCCATTTCTTCATGGGATATCCCTTTTTCCTCGCGGATGCCTCTGATCCGGTCTCCGATGGCCTCAACGTCAAAATTCACCGACTGACCCGGGATATCTCCTGTCAGCACTTCATAGCGATCCTTGTGATGCCCCGTGGAATTCTCATTTTGGACCATTTTCACGCTCCTTCGGCAAATCGCCGTATTAAACAGATTTTGACTCACTTCAATATCTTATAAATTAATACATATCAAAATGCAACTCTGTGGTCAAACCTCAAAAAAGGGGGAAGAGATTTATTTGCCTGAAATAAAATCTTGTGCTAATAAATCATTTCAGGATGATATGCACTGTTTTGACTCATTCGGGTCCGTAAAAACAAAGGATGGATTATTATGACAGATATGCAGTATCAAACATGGCTCTGGGAGAAACTGGGGCACCAGACTATTGAAAATCTAAAAAAGCACGGGTTTGCAGGTCACTTTCTTGCTACCGCAGAAGAGGCCAGCGAATTTATTGCCGAACTGGTAAAAAATTACAGTAGTTTTGGATTTGGAGGTTCCGCCACTACCAGGGCATTAAACCTGCCCGGGGCCCTGAAACAGGAGGGTAAAACTGTCTATGATCACTGGGAGCCTCAGCCTGAAGAATCAGACCTTACCCTGAGGCTCAAACAGGGCCGGTGCGACTGTTTTATCTGCAGCGCTAACGCTATATCCGCAACAGGTGAGATAGTAAATGTCGACGGAGCAGGCAACCGTACCAATGCCATGACCTTTGGCTGCCCCAATGTTGTGATTGTGGCGGGTATGAACAAGGTGACCCTGGACCTTGACAGCGCCCTGCGGCGTATCCGTGAAGTGGCCGGCCCCATGAGGGCCAAAAGCCTTAACATGAACACACCCTGCGCTGAAACCGGCATTTGCAGTGACTGCAACTCGCCCCAGCGCATATGCAGAATCACTTCGATACTTCACAGAAAACCGATGATTACGGATATCACGGTGGTTCTTATAAACCAGAGCCTTGGATTTTAATAAATCAGAAAAAAATGATCCCAAACATCAATCATATCCTTTATGCTACTGATCTTTCCGCTGGTGCCCGCAAGGCCATGGGTTATGCCGTGGCCCTGGCAAATGCCCTGGAGGCATCCCTTACTGTCATTCATGTGATCGAAGAAACCTCTGCCAATGCGGAACTTCTTATATCCGCATTTCTGGGATACGGCAGCAAGGAGGAGCTGACACAAAAAAACAGCAGAAAGATCGCAGAAGAAGTAAAGGAAAGCCTTGGAAAAATGTGCGAGGAACTCGGCTGCCAGCTGCCGGCCTGCAGGTTTTCTCTTGCTGATGTCATTGTGGAATTCGGCAAACCAGCAGATATAATTATGCGCCACGCTGAAACCGGCAAATTCGATGTCATGGTTATGGGGCGCCATGATTACGGATTTATTGAAAGCGCCATTACAGGGCACTCAACAAAAGGACTGCTTAAACAGAGTCCCATACCTGTGCTGCTGGTGCCAATGACCGGCAATCCAACTACCGATTGACAAGCCAGGGCAGATTCTCTCCATTGCACGGGGCGAAGACCAGCAGAAAACCTTGAATTTCATCAGGATCATCACGGCGGCTGCGGCCGTTTTATGCATTCTTTATTGGCAGGCCCGGCCCGGCCTCTGAGCATAATCTCCGGGCCGCCCGGAACCATGCGATAAAGAAAGGAAGCCGGATATGCCGATTGGACTTCTTGCTGCGTTTGCATTTTTCCCCATACTGGTAGCGCTTGTACTGATGGTGGGCCTGCGGTGGCCTGCTACCCGGGCGATGCCTCTGGCCTGGGTGGCTGCCGCCGGAACCGCCGTTTTTGTCTGGAAAATGGATCTGATCGCAGTGGCAGCTTCCACGCTCCAGGGATTTGCCAGTGCCGTGACAGTACTGCTCATAGTGTTCGGCGCCCTGATGATCCTTTACACCCTTTCGGAAAGCGGCGGCATGGAAACCATCAATCACGGTTTCCACGGAATTTCCATGGACCGGCGGGTCCAGGTTATTATTATCGCTTTCATTTTCGAGGCGTTTCTGGAAGGTGCGGCCGGTTTCGGGACTCCGGCCGCAATTGCCGCGCCGCTTCTGCTGAGCCTCGGCTTTCCGGCGCTTGCCGCAGTACTGGTGGCCTTAATCCTCAATACCGTTCCGGTTACTTTCGGGGCGGTGGGCACACCGGTCTGGTTCGGGTTAAAAAACCTGGAGGGCAAAATCGAGGCGGCACTGGCCAGCCGCGGCGCAGGCCTGCCGTTTTCTGACATGGACGGCTTTTACATGCTTATCGGCCAGTGGGCGGCGGTGTTTCATTCAGTAATGGCATTTATTCTGCCGATTTTTGTGGTTTGCTTCATGACACGGCTGTTCGGGCAAAACCGGTCCTGGAAAGAAGGACTGCCCGTATGGAAGTTTTCCCTTTTTGCCTCGACAGCCTTTGTGATACCGTTTCTTGCTTCAGCGTTTTTCATAGGCGAAGAATTCCCCGCGCTCATCGGCGGTCTGGTCGGACTGCCGGTGGTACTTTATGCGGCCAGGCGCAAATGGCTGATTCCCAAAGAGACCTGGGATTTCGGGCCCCAGTCGCAATGGGACAAGCAATGGACCGGCGAGATCGAAACCGCTCATATAATAGAGTTTACACCACGGATGAGCCAGTTTATGGCATGGCTTCCCTATATACTTATCGGCCTGATCCTGGTGTTAACCCGGGTGCAGTTTCTTCCCCTGGTTGGGTGGGTCAAGGCCCTGAGCATCGCTATACCCGATATCCTCGGCCGGGAGGGGATCAGCTACAGCCTCCAGCCGTTGTATAACCCGGGCATAATCCCTTTTGTGCTGGTCTCAGTCCTGGCCGTAGCCCTGCACCGCATGCCTGCGGCAAAAGTCAAAAAAGCGTGGACAGATGCTTTTTGCAGGATGAAAAATCCGACTATTGCATTGATTTTTGCCGTGGCCCTGGTACAGATATTTAAGAATTCGGGCATGAATCCGGCTGGCTATGCCTCCATGCCCCTTTCAATGGCAGAAGCGGTGGCTGCCGTGGCAGGGGGGACATGGCCGCTTTTTGCCCCGTTTATCGGCGCGCTGGGTTCTTTTATTACGGGCAGCAATACAGTATCTGACCTGCTGTTTGCAGAATTTCAGTACAATATTGCCGCAGCACTCGAACTGCCCCGGCAGATCATCGTGGCCCTGCAGGCCGTGGGCGGGGCCATGGGGAACATGGTCTGCATTCACAACATCGTGGCTGCTTCTGCCACGGTGGGACTGGTGGGCATGGAAGGACTGATTTTAAAACGCAATGTCGTGCCTCTGCTGCTTTACGGCGCAGTGGTCGGCGGCATGGGACTGGTCTTTGCCTACCTGCTGTTTCCGGGCGCGTTTTAGGCCCAGGCACAAATAGAATCGAAGAGGGGCGCACCGGCAAGGTTATCGGGAGTAATCAATGGCGGATATTGAAGCACTGGTACGGCTGCTCAAGGAACTCGATGAGGAAATGGTCCGCTGCACCCGCTGCGGCATGTGCCAGGCCGTCTGTCCCCTGTACGGGGCTACCGGCCGGGAGACCGACGTGGCGCGCGGGAAAATCGTCCTGGTGGAAAACCTGAGCAAAGAGATTTTAGACGACCCGGAAGCGGTAAAACAGCGGCTGGACCGGTGCCTGCTTTGCGGATCATGCGAGGCAGCCTGCCCGGGCGGAGTGCCGGTGATGGATATTTTTTTAAAAGCCCGGGCCATTATTACCGGTTATCTGGGATTGTCCCCGTTGAAAAAGGCTATTTTCCGGGGATTCCTTTCCAACCCGGACCGGTTTGACACTCTGCTCAAATGGATGGTCCGGTTTCAGGGACCGTTTTCCAGGCGCGTAAATGAAACCCTGGGCTCATCATGCGCCCGGTTCATGTCCCCGATTGTCGGAGACCGGCATTTTATGCCTATTTCAGCCGAAGCCTGGCACAAAAAAGGGCACCGGCCATTTTCGCGCCCCCGCGGATCAGATATCCGGGTGGTATTTTACCCTGGATGCCTGGTGGACAGGATTTTCCCACGGGTGGCAGATGCGGTCATAGAGGTTCTTAAATATCACGGCGCAGACGTTTTTGCAGCAGACACGGTGCCGTGCTGTGGCATACCGGCACTTTCAGGCGGGGACCGCAAAAGTTTTGAGGCACTGGTCCGCCAGAATATCGAAATCCTGGATTCTCTGGATTATGACTACCTGGTCACCCCATGTGCCACATGTACTTCCACGATTCGTAAATTCTGGCCAGCCATGATCGGAGCCGGTGCAGAAGGTATAAGCGGCGATATCCGGGAAAAGGTAATTGCCGTATCTGAAAAAACCAGGGATATCAGCGAACTGCTTGTGGACGTGCTGGGCGTGGTGCCGGCTGCGCCGGCCTCCAGCCCCAGAACTATCACCTACCATGATCCATGTCATTTGAGAAAGTCCCTGGGGATCTTCCGGCAGCCCCGGGCCGTGCTGGCGGCCGCCGGCGATATCGAACTGACAGAGATGCGCGAGCCTGAACGGTGCTGCGGCATGGGGGGAAGTTTTAACCTCCAGCATTATGATATTTCCCAAAAAATCGGGCAGAAAAAACTAGATGCGATTATTGAAACCGGCGCCGAAACAGTGGCAACCGGCTGTCCGGCATGCATGCTCCAGATCACGGACCTGCTGTCGCACGCCGGACATAATGTAGCGGTAAAACACCCGGTGGAGCTTTATGCAGAATCTCTTCGGCAGGTCGTCTGCAGCGCTGATGCACCGGGCTTCTGCTGCCAGGGCGAATAATTGCCATTTCTTGCCCGGTCTTTGTAAATTATGCTACATTTGCAATTCAGAAGCAAAGCAGTTTCGGTATTATGATTTGATCATTCGGATTCCGTTTCTGTAAATGAAGCCAATTTAAAACATGGGAAAGTGGAGATGAATATGGACAAGCAGATTCGAATTATGCCCTGCCTGGACATGCAGGACGGCCGTGTTGTAAAGGGTGTGCACTTTGTGGACATAAAAGACGCAGGAGATCCAGTGGAATGCGCAAAAGCCTATTGCGCCGCCGGTGCGGATGAACTCGCACTTTTAGATATCACGGCCACCGTGGAAAAACGGGCCACCATGCTCGATGTGGTAAAAAGGGTGGCTGATGCCTCCACAGTGCCGTTTACTGTGGGCGGCGGGGTCTCGGATGTCAAATCCGCGGAATTGATACTCAAGGCAGGCGCGGACAAGGTTTCCACCAGCAGCGCGGCCTTTCGCAAACCTGAGCTGATCCCGGAGATGGTAAAAGCCTTTGGAGCAGAAAAGGTGACAGTTGCCATTGACGTGGACAGAAACCCGTCCATGCCGTCGGGCTACGAGGTCTATATCGACGGGGGGAGAACCGCTACAGGCGCAGATGCCATTGAATGGGCAAAGCGTGTGGACGGATACGGGGTCCCGGTGATTCTGCCCACCAGCAAGGCAGGCGACGGCGCACGCACCGGTTATGATCTGCCTGTAATACGGGCCATGAAACAGGCAGTATCAGCGGAAATCGTTGCTTCAGGCGGTGCGGGCGAGCTATCCCATTTCCTTGAGGCTGCAGAAGCAGGAGCCACGATACTGCTGGCTGCATCAGTATTTCATTTCGGGATTATAGACATCGGCGAGTTAAAAACCTATCTTGAAAAACAGGGAATTCCGGTAAGGTAAAACAAAACCTGATCCATAGCTACTAAAAAAAGCCGATGAATCCGCTGTTCGAAGAACTCGATTACCGCAAAACCCCCATGGGGGAACTGGTTTTAAGACGCAGGCGCATACTTTCGCTTAAGGGCAAGATTGTCTACGAGGTCAAGCTCGGAGATAAATACCTGATGTCAAGCTTGTTTCATGCCGCAGAGCAGGCCCTGGCAAGAACTGCACTGGATGCAGCATTATCGGTCTTCGTTTTCGGGCGAAAAAACTGAACTATTGATTTTTTTATAATAAAATTGATGCACTCGTAAAAGGTCTGATTTTAGATGGCGCCGTAAAAAGTTCAAGATCAAGGCCTGCGCAATTTCGAAGAATGCAGCGTACTTAGCCGTACGTGAAATTCTGAGAAAGTGCGCATAACGCATGAAATCAAGATTAATACAAATCCCGCCCATCCTGCACCTGAAACAGGCGTCAACTTCAAAAGCAACGGCCGATTGCCGTCGACATTGAAACGATCAATTTTTGATTAGCGAGACAGCCGGAAGACTCACAAGTTAAATCTCTGAATCACGGCTTTTAAAAACGCATCAAGATCCCTGATGTCATTCTGAAGAATGCCGTAAATCCTTTCAAGTTCCAGCTTGCCGTATTCATGCACGATGAGATTTCGCAATCCCACTGCCTTAACCATTTTTTCGGAAAGGTGCCTGTCAATATACCCGTTTTCCTCAAGACAGTAAAACATCTCATTCGTGCTGCCGGCAACAGGCAGGCCCTGGGTGCTTATAATATGGGATGCAATGTCAATGCAGTTCTGGACGGCAAGCTGCAGGTTGAAAAGGGCGATATCCTGCGTATTCAAATCCTCTGAAAAAACCCGGAAGGATCCGACAGGCAGGGTCTGCAAACGGGTGAGGTGCTTTTTGGCCGCACTGATCTTTGCCAGCAAAACGTCTTTGTCAACCATTTTCACGACTCCAGAATCTTTTGTTTCACGCCTTCCTGCATTTGTTTCAGGTGAAAATTGAAATCAACAATCCTGGAGACAGCAATCATTGTAAAATAAGCGTCAAAATATGAATCCCGCACCAGGATGCGCCTTCCTTTGGACAGAATCTGCTTGAGCAGAACTTCTCCTGCATGGTTCATCACTGTCGGGTGAATATCTTTTTTCAGGATTCTGCCGAGTTCAACCAGGTATTTTTCCTGAAAGGCGCTTGCAGAGTCGAGATATTGGCGGCGCAGAAGAACGGCGATGTCCACATCGCTTGCTGTGCTCTGGCTGCCAGCCGCCCGGGAACCGAACAGGTAAACCGAAGCCGCCTCTTGTCTGTGCTGAAAATAATTTTTGATTTTCTCATCCATGCTGTCCATGTTGCTGCCCTGCTTTGGTTTTTCCCGTTCCTGTACGTGTTTTTGACCGCTTTTTCAAAATATGTCAAGCATTTCAAATACGTATCAAGTTGTAATGGACCGGAAAGCGGCTTGCTTCCTGACATTACTTTTGAAGTCATCAGGACTGAAACTTTCTTACGGAGTTTATTTTATACTTGCGAATTATTTGTAAGGCCTGGTATGAATTCCGGATCCCGTTTCATATTGACCGCTGCAACGGCCGCTGATAACTTTAGGTTAATCCGTCACTGTGCCTTGCCAATGCTTTACGCTCGTGCGCACAGAAAATAAAAAAAAAG
>CAZVFQ010000075.1:0-15874 GCA_964626455.1 uncultured Desulfobacteraceae bacterium
TAGCCATCATTCCAGCCAGAGGCGGCAGTAAGCGCATCCCCAAGAAGAACATCCGCGAGTTCTGCGGCAAGCCCATGATGGCCTGGCATATTGAGACGAGCTCGCGGAGCTCCAGTTTATTCCATCAAATCAAGCCGAGTCTATTACCAGTCAGAAGTTAGTTTAATATGACAAACTCAACTTCAAGACTAATCACTTTCAGAACCGGCTGCACCCCGGAGACTGGTACAGGCCATCTCAGACGCTGCATGACTCTTGCCGAGGAATTGAGGTTTCGCAGGTTTGATGTCTGCTTGGTCACCGAGGACAATTCTTTATCCAGAAATATTGCTAAAGAGTACCAGGGGGCCGTTGAGTATGTTCCTTCTCATTTACTGCTGCCTGATCATGTGACCAAACCCGGCGCCCTGATACTTGATTTCCCTCCCTCTCCAAATTCCCTGCTGGATCAGCAAAATATTTTATTGCAGCTTTCTTCTTTAAATGATGCAGGGGTCAATATCATTTCCCTGGGCCATGTAGGCCGAAATTCCCAGAGTTTTCGCGCGGTCATAGACCTGTATCCCAGCCAGCAAATCTATGCGGCCAACTATTTTGAAGGCCCTGAGTTCTTGATTCTTCGATCCGAATTCCAGGAAGATCCTGGAGATTTGAAAAAGGACCCGTGCGTACTAATATCTATGGGGGGCAGTGATCCCCATGACCTTACCGAGGTGGCCTTAACAAACTTGGCTGCTTCGGGTTATAAGGGAGATGTACTCGTCATTTTGGGAGCCGGTTATTCACCCCAAAGGGAAAACAATCTGCAAAAAAAGACAACAGAAGCCGGATTTTCAGTCAGAGTTTACCGCGATATCATTGACATGCGCACCATGATGCGCCAGGCCAACGCGGCTATTGTGGCCTTTGGCACCACCGCCTATGAACTGATGAGCCAGAGAGTTCCCGTAATGGTGTACACCCATTACCAATGGCAAATTTCGTCGGCAAAGCTTTTTGAAGAGCTTGGCTGTTGTGTTTATCTTGGATGTGCCGAAAATTCAGGCGAAATCGCTTCCTTGTCACCCCGAATAAAAGAATTTTTGCACAACCTTGCCTCAATGCAGCAGATCTCCCAAAAAGCTAGGGAGATTGTCGACGGCAAGGGCGCTGCCAGAGTTGCGGACCTTGTTGAAAATATGGTTGCCCCGGAAAAAGAAGAACAATTGCTGGACGTCCTTTTTGTCCTCGCCCATCCGGGAGATGAGCTGCTAGGATGTGGCGGTACGCTTTTGCGTCATGTGTATCATGGGGACAGAGTAGGGCTGGTTGTTCTTGGTGACGGTGTCAGCAGCCGCCAAAAAGAATTTGATGATGCTGCGTCCATGATGGCCGCCAAAAAGGAATTGCGGACAGCCCTTCAGGCTGTGGTGGGACGGCTGAACCTCAGCACTTGGTATTATTTCAGATTTGAAGACAATCGTTTTGACCGGCATGCCCTTCTGGACTTGATCAAGGTTCTTGAACCGGTTTTCAAGAGGCACAATCCACATACAGTCTACACCAACCACCCGGGAGACCTGAACATCGACCATCGCCGCACCTTTGAAGCCGTGGCAACTGCCCTGCGCCCAAATTCCAGCAGGCGGCTTTCCACCCTTTTCTGCGTGGAGGTACCCACCTCCACGGACTGGGGCGTATCCGGCAATGTTTTTCAGCCCAACTGGTTCGTGGATATAAGTGCCTATCTTGAGGAAAAAATGGAATTGCTAACGCTTTACGAAAAAGAACTCAAGCAGGATCCTCATCCCCGCTCGCTGGGAGCCATTAGAGACCGGGCCGCCCAATGGGGCCGATTTTGCGGTCAAAATGCAGCCGAGGCCTTTGTACTCCATCGCCATGTACATAGAGATGATGACTGATATGAAATCTGAGCTTACAGGATGGCTTCATGCCCAAACAAATGATCCTGAAATTTTGCACTGGACCAGCGATTTGCTGCAAACCCTATGTGCAGTGGATACTTCGATCTCTTCGGATCTTGAAAATCTGAGAAGTTCGGAAGAGCGATGTTTCAATATCTGTCAAAATTATCTGGATCCAGCAAATACAGCAACAATGCGTAAGCTGCCTGTGGACGGCACAGCCATTAAAGAGGATATGGATTACACCATTCCCTATTACGCCGGCCCGCTGAGAGAGAGCCCGGAAAAGGTTTACCATGGCAGAAGCAATTTAGTTATCTCAAACTGTCCCAATAATACGGGCAGGCGGTGGATTTTAAATGCCCATATGGACACTGTGGCTCCTTATATCCCGCCCAAAATGCACGAAAGCAGTCTTGTTTACGGCAGAGGAACCGCTGATAACAAGGGCGGGGTCACGGTGGCCATGCTGGTTTGGCGTTTGCTGCATAAAGCAGCAGCATTGGGAATCGTTTCCACCATTCCCACGTTGGACCTGCTTTTTGTCATTGATGAAGAGGCTGGCGGCAACGGCTCACTAAGTGCAATAAGACATCTTCAAGCTGATTCAAAAAGCCCGGTGATCGTGCTTGAACCGACCAATCTCATCCCCTATCCGGCCAACCGCGGGGCGTTATGGTTTAGTCTGGAATTGACGGCCAAATCTGAATCCAGCCGCGATGTATTGCTTTTGGCAGCATCTCAGATGATAACCGCCATTGTCGAGGCTGGAAAAGATATCAAAACATCAAGCAAACATGCTCTTTTTAGTGAAAACGATGTCCAGACCTGTTTTGGTATCCTTGGCAGCCATGGCCATCATCCTTCTTCTGCCTGCACTTACGTAGACATCAGGACCCATTGTCCGCAAAATTCCTCCCTGGCCGAAAACCTGCCTCAACTTGTGCGCTCATCTTTTAAAAAAGCAGTTGATTCCGGAAAGATAATTCATCATACAAATGACCCTGTTGTCGAGCCGGTTTGCGAAGGAAGTGCGGAGAGGACAATCCGGTTTACCTCCGAGGGCGGCCATATGGGCTCCAGGACCCGGGATGATGATGCGATTTTAAAAGCGGCCTCCACAATCATGGATATGCACCTTAAGATACAGCAGGCCTTTTATTTCCCCGACCGGCCCCAAACCTTGCACCTGGAGGGCGGGCAGGGTTTTTTGCCGGATTTTTCAATACAAGCGGTCAAAGACAGAATTAAACAGGCAGCAGAAGCGGGCCTGCAAAATTTTTGTGCTTTCTCCGGATTTTCAGGCAAAGATTTTCACTATACCCTGACTTTTAACAAGCTCCACAACCGAGCCTACTGTAGTGACAATTCCCGGGCTGCCCCTTTGCTGGCTGAAGCGGCAAGCGAATTCGCCGGCAAGCCGCCGGCTGAGCTGAAAGGATGGCAGGCAAGCTGTGATGCAAGAATCTTTGCCCGGAAATTTAAAGATGTTGTCACCTTTGGTGCCGGTCGGCTGGAGAATGCGCATCAGGAAAATGAACACGTCGATGTTTCAGAATTGCTGCAAGCGGCCGCAGCAATAGCTTATGCCATATCGGTTTCAGAGGGTAAAAGGCCATGAACGTACAGAAGAAACTCCGAATCGCCCTGGTGGGCTTAGGCACTTGGGCGGGACAAGGTCATTTGCCGCTATATCACAGCCACCGGTTCAGATTTGTTGTTGAGGTATCAGCCCTTTGCAGCCGCTCTCTGGAAAAAGCCCGGCAATGGGCCAAAGATTTTGATGTCCCTTCAGCCTATGATAATTATGATCAGCTTTTGAACAATGAAACGCTTGATGCAGTGGTCGTATGCACCCCGGATCATGTTCATTATGACTATATCATGTCCGCCCTGGACAGAGGTTTTCATGTCCTGGTGGAAAAACCCATGGCCATGGATCTTGACCAGAGCCGGGCCATTGTCGCAAAGGCAAAGGAAAAACAAAAAAAAGTCATTACTCTGTTTCACAAACGGGCAGATCCCCTGTGGGCTGAAGCAGGCCGCCGCATTCGCGCGGGAGAATTCGGCGCTTTTCGCATGGGGTGGGCCGGCATCCAGAATCCGGTGATTGTTCCTAACAGCGACTATTTCATGTCCGATCTGGCTGCCCATTCCGACCCCAACTGGTTTCTTGGGACACATTTTTATGACCTGTTGCGCTATATGACCGGGTTGAACCCCATAACGGTCAGGGCGCACCGATTCAAAAACAACACCTTCGGGCAACTATCCGAAAACACTGATTCCATCAAGGCCGATTTTATTTTTGAAAACCAGGGCGCCCTGTCCGTATTTCTTTCCTGGAACCTGTCAAAGAATTATCCTTCCCTGACCAAGCAGGACATGCGGCTGCATTTCGACAACGGCGAACTCGATCTGGATGGCACCCAGCGAGGGTTTACGCAGGATTCACCAAATGGATATAAATATGTGAATCCCTATTTCATGCGCAACAATAGTGTTGGAATCGCTGGATACGCGGCGGATTTTCTTGAATCTGCAATCATCTCAATTTTGGACGCGGATCAGCCGCTGCCGGTTGACCTGCCTACGCTGGAAGATGCCTGGTGGGCCTCATCCATGGCCGGCGCAGTTGAAACAAGCGCTGAAAATAACGAAATCATAAATATAGAGGCATTTCAAGCCCTTCTATACTTATAATAGGGATTTTATGACAGTACGGTTTATCGCAGAAGTCTCCAGCAACCACCATCAGGATTTAAAACGCTGCCTGCGTTTTATTGACGAGGCGGCAAGGGTTGGTTGTGATGGGGTCAAATTCCAACTTTTCAAAGTCGATGAATTATTTTCCCAAGAGGTTTTTACAGCCCAACCGGAAACAGCAAACCGAAAACAATGGGAACTGCCGGTGCAATTTCTGCCGGACCTAGCTGCAAGATGCCGGGAAAAAGGTCTGCTTTTCAGCGTTACTCCCTTTTATTTAAAAGCGGTTGAGGAGCTTTACCCGTATGTGGATTTCTACAAAATCGCCTCATACGAATTATTGTGGGAGGATCTGTTAAAATCCTGTGCCAGGACAGGCAAACCGGTCGTGCTTTCCACCGGAATGGCGGATATGGACGAAATCCAGCACGCGGTTGAGATTATAGTCGCATCTGTTCCATCGACCCAGGATTGGCCTTGCACAGATTTTCCACCTCTGACGCTTCTGCATTGTGTCTCCGGCTATCCTGCACCGCCTGATCAATGCAATCTGGCGGCCATTCAAACCCTGCGTGAGGCATTTGCTTCTTATGATATTTCAGCTCATGGCTCTGGGACCGGAAGGATAGAAATCGGGTGGTCCGATCACAGCGTGCGTCCCGGAGTTATTTACCGGGCCGTTCATGGATGGGGCGCGGAAATGATAGAATTCCACCTTGACCTCGAGGGGGAGGGGGAAGAATTCAGTACCGGCCATTGCTGGCTGCCGGAAGGGATCAAGAATGTTATAGATGCTGTCAAAACAGGTTTCAACGCGGACGGCAGCGGCGTCAAGTCGCCTGCACCCAGCGAAATGCCAGACAGGGACTGGCGGGCGGACCCGATTGATGGTCTGCGGCCCTTAAAAAATATGAGAAACAAACTGGTAAAAGGTAATGCAAGAAAATAATAAACTGAAGCACCAAATTGCTTTGCTTGGCACCTATCATCCTGCCGTGCCAACGTTTGAACGCTTAGCTGCGATGAACTGGATATGTTTAGTAGTGATGCCGAAAGATGCAGGACATAAGAATGATGATCTCCTTAAAGCAGCAAAAAAATATAATATAGAATGGTCTTATGATATCAAAGACATAGAAAAATATAATCCCACTTTTCTACTCGCAGCAAATTATCCCAAAATTGTGCCCAAAAAATATCTAGAACAATATATATGCATCAATACTCATTGGAGTCTACTTCCTAGGTGGCGTGGTGTGCATCCAACAGCATGGGCTGTGATCAACGGTGATGAACATGTAGGTTTAACGGTTCACATGATGGAAGAAGATTTTGATACCGGAAATATCCTTGCACAAAAAGCAGTAACAGTACCAAAAGACTTGGACATAAACGAACTTCATGAACAACTTGCGCAAAAACAAGCCAGTTGTGTTCTTAATGTCTTTGAGAATTATTTAAAAACTGGTGTGTTGGAAAAGCAGGAGCAAAACGAAACTCACGCTACCTATGTTCCCCAAAGGTATCCGGAAGATGGATTGATAGACTGGAATTGGCCGACATCAAGAATTGCAGGATTGGTTAAGGCACTTCCCCTTCCAAAATATCCGGGCGCTTTTACATACTCAGATTCCCAAAAGGTGATTATTTCCAAGGCAAATACTGTGGAATGTCCACCCTATTTTTGTACTCCGGGACAAGTGGTAAGAGTTAAGAAGAACGACGGCTCAGTATGGATAAAAACAGGCGATACTTGTCTGGAAGTTCATGAGGTTGTTATGGAGGGCGAAAATATTGCCCAAAAAGCCGCACACGTCTTAAAAAGAGGCCAAAAGCTCGGTTTTGATCCCCAAGCTGAAATCACAATTTTAAAAGAAGAAATAGACGTGCTAAAAAAACAACTTTCTGAACTCTCAAGCAAAATAAACGGAAATAATGGATAAAAAAGTTGTCATAGTACAAGCCCGCATGGGTTCCACCAGGCTGCCGGGCAAAATGATGATCAAGCTCGCGGGAAGACCGCTTATTGATTACGCCCTGGAGCGGCTTTGCCTGGCGTTAAAACCAGAGGGCATGCTGGATGCTATAGTCCTGGCAACGTCAACAGAAGCCAATAATGATCCCCTAGTGGAACACGTCTCTAAGCGCTGGCCGAAGGTCAATGTTGTCAGAGGGCCGGAAGATGACGTCCTTGCCCGGTTTGTTTCATCCATAAAAAAAACCGGGGCAACGGTTGTCGTGCGGGCGACCGGGGATTGTCCGTTTATCAATATTGATGCAATGCATCGCATGGTGGAGGAATTAACCAGATCCGGGGCGGATGTGGTCAATTATCGGCCCGGTTATGAATATGTGGACAAGGGCCTGGAAGTCGTCTCAGCCCAGAGCCTGATCCGGGCAGCAAAAGATCCTTCGCTTACTCCCATAGACAGGGAGCACGTGACCAGCCTGATGTATCGTTTGCCAGATCGCTACAGCGTACATTATATTGAAAGTGCGCCGTTTCTCAGGCGCGGAGATATACGGCTGACAGTGGATACGCCCGAGGATCTACGCTTTTTCGAAGCCCTGATAAAAATCCTGCCCGCTGACCCATGCCGGATATCTCTTGATCAAATCGTGGCCATATTGGATGAGCATCCGGAGATAAAAACCATCAATGCCGCCAGCGGGCGAAAAAGTACCCTTCACGAACACGCGCGCCTCGGCTTTCGATGTGACGGCAATGTGGAAATCGGACTTGGACATGTGGTCGGCTCTATCCGGCTGGCAACACTGCTGGCCCGTGAACTGGGAATAGGGGCCGAGTTCGTGGTGCGGGAAAATCATGCCGCGCAATCCTTGATAAACCAGGCAGGCTTTCCCATGGAAGTGCTGGCCGGGGACACCCAGCCTGAAAAGGATGTTGAACGCTTGATCGAAAAAAAAACCGAGTCCGACTGGTCCGGTGTCGTGATCAATTTCTGCAAGGAGGATCTGGAAAGATACACGCCGCATTTCCATTCAATAAAAGAAAGCGGGATTCCGCTCATCTTTATGGACAATCCACTTCCACCATCATACCGCCTGGGAGATCTTCTAATTAATGCCCTGCCGCATCCGGATTATGAAGGATATGAGCCAGATCAACACCCCAACTGCCTGGACGGCCTGGAATACTTCATACCCGGTATTGAAGGGCCGACACCGGAGAAGATCATAAAGCCGGAAATCGAGCGGGTGCTTATTGCCATGGGCGGGGCGGACAAGCCGAATCTGACCTCGCTGGTAATCAAAGGATTGTCTGAGGCAGGTTTCAAGGGCTTCGCCGATATTGTCCTCGGATCTGCGTGTCCCCATTATGGAACTGTCCAAAAGGATATAAAAGATACTGGCATAGACGGTTCATTGCATACTAACGTGTCAGATCTACAGCAAAGAATGCTTCAAGCAGATCTCGGATTTTCTGGGCTTGGCCTTACGACTTATGAGATGGCGTATTGCCGGTTGCCTGTCGGTATTATATCTAGCTCAGCGCTCAATGCCGTTGCCACTGAGCAATATGTTCAAAAATACCATGCAGCAGAGCATCTTGGATTTTATGAGAAGATTGATCCAAGGCAAATCAGCTCCTGGTTTTTAAAGTTTTCAGATGATCAGGACAGAAGGATTGCGTTATCCAATGCGGGTTATAGAGTGGTGAAAAAAATTGACCAGGTTGTATCGGCGGTCAGCAGGGCGTTGGATCTGCAGGAAATATTACCTGGATAGACAAATAATGTCTGAAAACATTTAAGGATTAAAAATGGATAAGATTTTAATAACAGGTATTGGGCTTGTAGGTGCCCAATTGGTAAAAAAAATATACAAGAAGCAAAATATCAAGCCAGTGGTGCTCGATATTGATTTTCATTGGCCGTACCTGGATACAATTCTTGACCGTAACTGCTTTATTCCCGTAAAGGGCTCCATCCTGGACCAGGATCTGGTGGCTGACGCGCTTCGCAGGCATGATATTCAATGTATCGTCCACACTGCAGCAGTGCTGCCGATGCGGGTAGGCCATGACGCCCACCCCGGATTTTACCAGGTAAATACCTGGGGCACGGCAAACCTCATGTTTTCAGCCAAGAAAGCAGGGATTGAGCGATTTATAATGTTTAGTACCAACGGGGTTTACCAGTTCCGGGAACATAAAGTGGATGCACCTGTAACTGAAAACTTCCCATCTGGATTAAGCCCTCATAATTCCTATGGCAATTCCAAGGCCACGGCGGAGTTCCTGCTTCGGGAGCTTACCGGCCAGGGAGCATTTGACGGCAAAATAATCCGGCCCGGTGAGATTTACGGTCCTGTAATGTCACGCCCCGGAGAGGATCCTATTTATTGGAAAGGCATGCTGGATGCGGCTATAGAAGGAAAACCTTTCGTTCTGGAAGGCCACCCGGAGCACCGCCTGGATTGGGTATATTGCAAAGACATAGCGGAAATTGCACACAAACTTATCCTTGCCGAGAAAACACCGCACGTTGAATATAATGCAACATACGGCAAGTGCATAGGCATCTATGATTTTAAGGCGCAGTTGGACTCGCTTTTTCCCGGAAATAAAATTGAGCTGCGAAACTGCGGCAAGGGCGGCTGGAACTTTCCCTTAAGCATGGAGCGCTCAAAAAAAGATTTGAATTTTACTCCGAAATACAACCTCCAAAAAGGCCTTGAAGATTATAGCGCCTGGTATCAAAAATTAAGGTAAGATTGATGAAAATCTCTGAAGTTATAAGGCATTACATATATATACCGTATAAGCCCCCTGTTGATCCTTACTGGGGGTGGAAAGCACCCTGCCATGGTGCTCATGCGGTTATCGTAGAAATGAAAACTGATGAAGGCATAACAGGTTGGGGAGAAACCGC
Organism: uncultured Desulfobacteraceae bacterium; assembly: GCA_964626455.1. GTDB lineage: Bacteria > Desulfobacterota > Desulfobacteria > Desulfobacterales > Desulfosalsimonadaceae > Desulfosalsimonas. The sequence continues at coordinate 9,506 of CAZVFQ010000075.1, forward strand.
TGGCAGAGAAGCCGTGGCAAGGCACGGCAAGGCTGCTGAAGCGATTGTCGGCAAAAACCCGCTGGAAATTGCAAAAGTCTGGCATGAGCTGTGGGCTCAAAGATGTACAAGCATTGCCCTGTCCGGCCTGGAAATGGCAATGTGGGATATTCTGGGGAAAATAGCAGGTCTGCCGTTGTATCAACTTCTTGGCGGAAAGATTCGCGAACGGATTCCCCTATGCGGCCTTATGGGCGTAAAACCCCCTGATGAAGCCGCTGAAACAGCAAAGCTGTATATTAATAATTATGGTTTCACCGCAATCAAAACGAAAGCCGGCCGCGATATAGATGAGGACATAGCCATAGCAGAAGCACTGGGGAACGCGGTCGGGGAAAAAGCCCGCCTGCGATTTGATGCCAACCAGAGCTTTACGCTTGACAAGCTGCTTCGTATCGCGCCGTATTATCGCGATGTAAATATTGAGTATTTTGAAGAACCTCTGCCCTGCGACAGCCTGGCTGCATCAAGAAACACGATTAAAGAAGCGGGAGTACCTATTGCCCTGAATGAAAGCGTAACAGACAGCCGGTGTGCGCTTGAAGTTACAAAACTTGATGTAGCGGATTATTTTGTTATTGATCTGCCGGAATCAGGCGGAATTGTAGAAATTCAAAAAGTTGCTGCAATCGCTTCGGCAGCCGGAGTGCAGTGTGTTTTTCATTGCTGGCACGACCTAGGCATTAAAACTGCTGCCATGGCACATATTGTAAGTGCAAACAGTGCCTTTTCAAGTGCAAGCGATACGACCTACCACGGCTTGGCTGAAGATATCATTACATCCCCTCATAGAATTTCGAATGGACATATAGAGGTGCCAGGAGGTCCGGGCGTGGGAGTTGAAGTGGATCGTTATATGCTCGATAAGTATCGTAAAAAGGAGATAGATTAATGACGATTGAGCATCCTTATAAACACTCTTGGGAATATAAAGACTTGCGGGTAATAGATTGCCTGCAATGTGGATTCAAGCACCTTGATCCACTTCCGACAGATGAGGCCTTAAAAAAGCTTTATGAGGAAGAATTTGGAGGGAAAATCAGGCAAGGCTTCAGTGAAAGGAAAAAACGCGATGAAGAATACTGGAATTTGGCCTTTGAAAGGCGTTTGTATACATACAATCAACATTTAAATGCTAAGGACCCTTCATCAGTTTCCCTAAGAATATTGGATGTTGGCTGCGGTACCGGCAATCTGCTTAATTTTTTTCGCAAACAAGGGTGGCAGGTTCAGGGGATTGAACCGAGTCAGCATTTTGCCGATGATCTTGAATACAATGACATCCCCAATATCCCAAAATTGTTTGACGATATTACGGCGTCTGAATGGTCTGATCTGGGAAAATTTGATGTTGCAAACATGTCAATGTTTCTGGAACATGTTTTGGACCCCCAGAAGATAATTCACAAGGCTGCATCCCTTTTGAACACTGGCGGAATTTTAACGATCGAATCCCCAAATGATTTTAATCCTCTGCAAATGTCTATTGTTGAAGCGCAAAATATGCCTATGTGGTGGATTACCCCCTTACATATAAATTATTTCAATTTCGATTCATTAGAACTCATTGTAAAAACCGCAGGTCTTAACCCTATAGCACGTAACGCCCAGTTCCCCATGGAGATATTTCTCCATTTTGGAGAGCAATATGTAGGGAACAATGATATAGGAAAATCAGTGCATTCTAAGCGAGTCAATTTTGAAAAGAATATGCATTCCACTGACCAAGGCAAATTACTTCATAAGTTATATGAAGATATGGCCAATATTGGCCTCGGAAGAACAGCAATAATTCATGGCCAAAAGGTGGAATAATGAAGAAAAGAATTTTGTTATACGGCTTTTATGGGATTGCAAATGCAGGTAATGAAGCAATGTTGAGCGCCTTGATAGAACCCATTCGAAAAAACTATGCAAATAACATTGAATTTATCGTAGCCAATAGACATCCAAACGAGGAATATGACCGCCAATACGGTGTAAAAAGTATCCCCAATCTTGAATACGATTCAAGGGAAATGGCAAAGGGGAGATGGTTAAGGGGGTTAAACCCCGATGATTCCCCTGTATTCATGGAAATGTTGAGAGAAGTTGCTTGTTCAGACTTAATCATTTTTGGTCCGGGGCAGTATCTGGTAGAAACAGGTGAATTCGGCCTTCTAAAAGGGTCCCTCGCTCAATTTCACGTGCTTTTGACGATGGCGAAGGTAACAGGCTCCCCTTTTTACGCTTTAGCCATGGCGTGTGAACCTCTATCTTCACCCTGGTCAATTCTTTCCATAAACGAAGCATTGCAAAAATGTGATCGCCTGACTTTCCGTGATCCGCAGTCCATAAAAAATCTGGAAGCTGCGGGCATTCAATTACCGGAACATGAAGTTTTAGGTGATTTGGCGCTTGCTGCCTCTCCTGCCGATCACAAACATGCAAGAAAAGCCCTTATTGAGGCCCAAATACCTGAGAAAAAAGGACCACGCTTGGCTGTTGCTCTGCGTTCCATTTATTGGCTGGGAATAAAGCAAGAGGAGCTAAGAAAGACCATTTCCCAAACGCTTTGCATGTGGCTTGAAGAATGGCCGGATGCGGACATTATCATGATTCCTCAAAATGTATACAATGTAGACGGGGGCAGGGATGATGATCGTTTAGCCAATAAAGCGGTTTATGACTTGATTCCGGATGAGTATAAGAACCGGGTGTACCCGGTTCTTGGGGAGCATCCCCCTGAAACCACAGAGTCGCTTTATTCTATCGCCGACGTTACGCTTACTTCCAGACTGCATGGATCCGTATTTTCATGCAAGCAAGGGACACCTCCTGTTGTGTTGAAATTTATGGACAAAACCAAAGGTTTTTTTACTCGCCTAGGTTATCCGGATCAAATGATCGACCTCAACACCACATCTGAAGCCTTGTTTGCAAAAATAGTGGAAAGCTATAATAACAAGGATGAGCTGTCCGCGGGCATCCTCAGTGCGGTAGACCGGATTCGCGGCAAGGCCATCCGTTATCCGCAGATTGCAATAGAATTGCTGGAAAAAGTACCTGAAAATCCTAAAAAAAAGAAATTGGCGCAACGTTTATTTGAGGGAAGAGGAGCCTAAAGATGGAAGCAGCAGGCTGCAATGTATGCGATGCCAATAATTTCGATGTTGTCCGCTTTGAACAATTTACCGATTTTTTCCATGAACAGCAGGTGCATCCTGTATTGACCTGTGTATGCAGGAATTGCGGTCATGTATTCACGAGTCCGCGCATGACCGAGACGGAGTTGGCCCTTTTTTATAAAAATCAATTAAGAGAGTCCTTTGCAGTCCCGCGGGGAGAAAAAATCGGCCTGTTTTATGCGGATATGCAAGTGATTCAAAAACTTCTTGGCCATGGAAACAAAAGACGGGTTCTCGAAGTCGGGTGCTATACGGGTTATATGCTCAAGCATCTGGCAGAACACGGATGGGTCCCTGAAGGACTGGAACCCAATAGCGAATCCGCACGTTGTGCACGTGAATTATTTAAATTTCCGGTTTTCGAAGAAATGGTGGAAAATTTTACAGCAAAAGAACCTTATGATTTGATTGTCATGGGATCGGTTCTGGAGCATGTTAACAATCCATTAAAAATTCTTTATGCCGTATATAGTTTATTAAAAGATGGCGGATACCTCTTTATAAGGGTGCCCGACGTGTTCGAGCTCTCTCTTGATACGATTGCCGATGTTTTCTCTATTGAACATCCCCATATGTTTTCGGCTATTACACTGCGCCGATTACTGGCTCGATCAGGATTTGCCGAGACCGAAAATCTTAAACATGAAATTTTAAAAGGCATATTATCAGCCTTTCTCGCAAAAGCAGCGCTGTGCTTCCAGAAATCGAGACGAATGTGCACAACGATGCCGTCAAATTAATTCTTCAATACAACCAGTTCAATATGGCAATACGCCAACAAGCTTCAGAGAGGATTAACCAACTCTTGTCGGAGGCCCCTCGTATTACAATCTACGGCGCGGGGAGTCATACGGAGTTTTTATATCGATACACGGATATAGAAAAATGCAATGTTTCCATGATTGTTGATTCGAATCCAAATAAGCATGGCCAGGAGTTCTTAAGCCATACGATTGAACCGCCTGAGCACATATCGCCCGATAACACGGATGCTGTAATTATATCCTCCAGAGCTTTCCAGGACGAGATATATGAACAAATAAAAGGTTATGAGGATAGCGGCATTCGTATTTTTAAGCTATACGATACATCTAAATCCGCTTATCGTTTTGGATGATAAAACAGGATGTTACTCGTGGGTAAAAATATTTTAATCATCGGCGCCGGACCGAACCAGCTCCCCGCCATTCGCATGGCCAAACATCGCGGTTACAGGGTGGTCGCCACCGATATGGATCCAAAAGCCGAGGGATTTGCCCTTGCCGATGAAGCAGGCCTTGCCAGCACCCGTGATGTGGCGGAAACCATTTCGTTTGTCAGGCGATCTCATAAACAAAACCCCATAGACGGGGTAATGACCATGGCTTCGGAAAGCGCGGTTACAGTGGCCCGTGTTACCGAGGCGCTGGAATTACCGGGGCTTTCTCCGGAGGCGGCGGAAAACGCCACCAACAAGGTAAAACGGCAGGTTTTATTTAAGGAAAAAAATGTCCCCTCTCCTGATTTCTGCTTTGCGCGTACTTTTGATGAGGCCTGCCAAAAAGCAGATGAGCTTGGCTGGCCCGTGGTGATAAAGCCGGCAGACAGCGCTGGATCCCGGGGGGTGCAGCTTGTAGACTCTCCTGAGGCGATGAGATCCGCTGTTGAAGAAATCCGCTCCATTTCAAAGATACCTGAATTCCTTTTGGAGGAATACCTTTGCGGCACTGAGCACAGCATTGAGGGCATTGTGGTAGATGGCCGCGTTTTCTGGGCCGGGTTATCCGACAGGAATTATGACAAGAAGCATATCAATCCCCCTTATTTCCTGGAAGACGGGGATACCATGCCCAGCATTCTTGATGCGGAGACCGTCAAAGAAATAGAGGATGCTGCAACACAGACCGTGCACGCCCTGGGCATTGACTGGGGACCGGTCAAGGGAGATATCATTGTAGACGACACCAAAGGAGTACAGGTTCTTGAAATGGCAGCCCGCCTCTCTGGCGATTATTTTTGCTTTGAAACGATTCCCTTGCATAACGGGATCAATCTTTTAGAAACCGTAATGGATTTATCCCTTGGCTTGCTTGTAAATCCGGAGACACTGCAGCCGAAATTTACCCGGGGCGTCGCCCTGAGGTATGTCTGGCCCGACCCGGGCCGTGTCATATCAATTAAGGGCATTGAAGAAGCCCGCGCCATGACAGGAGTCCATTTTGTCAATTTTGAACCTCGATGGAAGGATCTGAGTATTGGTAGTATAATTTCTCCTGCCAAATCCATGGGCGAAAGGGTGGCCAGCGTAATGGCAGTAGGAGAAACACGGCAGGAAGCCGTGGAGATTGCAAAAGCGGCAGTAAGCAGAATTCAAATCCGAACTGAAAGTCTTTAGGAAAAAACAGTATGACTTCCGGCCACACCCATTCTGACAAAACTGGCTGTATCTGCGTGATACCCGCCCGGGCAGGCAGCAAGCGCATACCAAACAAAAACATCCGTCCTTTTGCTGGAAAGCCCATTATATGGCATTCCATTGCAGCGGCACATCGTTCGGGCCTGTTCGAGCACATTTATGTCTCCACAGACTCAGAAAAAATAGCTGCCATTGCCAGGGAAGGCGGAGCCGAAGTCCCTTTCATAAGACCTCCAGAGCTTGCTGATGATCACATACCTATCTATGACGTACTTGCACATGCTGTTAAGTGGATGAAGAATAATGAAATAAACATAAAATATCTCTGCTGTATTTATGCTACAGCTCCTTTTGTTAAAAGCGAGTATTTAAGCCAAGGGTTTGAGATTGTCTCCAGTGGCATTGCCAACCGTGCGTTCACTGTAGCTCATTATCCAGCTCCTGTTTTAAAAGCCTTAAAAACAAACGAGCATGGATACTTAGAGATGATGTATCCGGAATATAAATATGCCCGGTCTCAAGATCTGCCTGTCGGATACTACAATGCTGGACAGTTTCACTGGTATAAAGCCGAATATTTTAAAGAGGATCATACCTCAGCTCATGATGGAGCGATCCCAATTTATATTCCACGTTATCTTGCTCATGATATTGATACGCTAGAAGATTTGGAAGCAGCTGAGCTTATGTTCAATTGTTTGTTTTGGTGAATTACTAACCCACATGCCTGCCAAAGCACAGGCACAACGAAGCATGAAAAAACTAGCC
>CAZVFQ010000076.1:0-15577 GCA_964626455.1 uncultured Desulfobacteraceae bacterium
GATGGCAAAGTAAAAAGTCCAAGATCAAGGCGCGCAAATCCCGAGGAATGCAGCGCAACGCAGATATTGGACTTTTTACTTTGCCATCATTATTCCCCGATAATTTTGACCAGTACCCTTTTTTTTCTGCGGCCGTCAAATTCTCCGTAAAAAATTCTCTCCCAGGTGCCAAAGTCAAGTTTCCCGTCTGTTACGGCAACCACTGCCTCCCTGCCCATTACCTGTCTTTTCATGTGGGCATCGGCATTGTCTTCTCCAACATTGTGCCGGTATTGCGAGACCGGCTCGTGCGGCGCCAGTCTTTCCAGCCACTCGTCATAATCCTGATGCAGACCGGATTCATCGTCATTTATAAACACCGAGGCTGTAATGTGCATCGGGTTTACAAGTATTAAACCCTCTTTGATACCGCTTTCTGCCAGGCATTGCTCCACCTGCGGAGTAATGTTTATAAATGCCCGGCGTGTGGGTACTGTAAAAGAAAGTTCCTTTCGGTAGGATTTCATTTTATCCCTCCTTTTTGCCCGGGCTTGCTTAAAGTTTAAGACTTATCCGGCGGTCTATCTTTGCCGCCTTGTCCCGCTCGCTCCATTGAAAATTTGCCAGATTTACTTTGGGCAGATCGTTTACCTCGTCCTTGATTTGACTGATTCTGTCTATGTTGTCCATGAAAACATCAACCACTTCCGGATCAAAGCTTGCCCCCCGTTCTGAGCGGATTATTTCAAGGGCTACATTCAATGGGTATGGGTCCTTGTAGGGCCGTTTTGAGGTAAGGGCATCAAAAGTGTCTGCAATTCCGACGATCCTTCCGGTTATAGGGGTTTTTTCTTTTTGAAACCCATTGGGATATCCTGTGCCGTCCCATTTTTCATGATGGTTCAGGGCTATTTCATGGGCAACTTTTAAAACATCCGCCTTGGAGTCTGAAAGAATGGATGCGCCTATTGTGGTGTGGGTCTTGATTATTTCAAATTCCTGTGCTGTCAGGCGGTCAGGCTTGAGCAGGATGTTATCGGGTATGCCGATTTTGCCGATATCATGCATGGGCGAGGCATAACGGATCAGCTTGACCATTTCTTCTGAAAGGCCAAGTTCTTCTGCAATCAGCGTGCAGTATCTGCTCATGCGCACGATATGGTCACCTGTTTCCTCGTCTTTGTATTCAGCCGCGCTCACCAGCCGGTTTATTGTATCAAGATATGCGTAATCAAGCTCCTCGTGAGCTTTTTCAATTTCTCTGAGGGCCTTTTCCAGATCACTGATAGATTCTTCGAGCCGCCTGTTTATCCGGTCGCGTTCGACTATCAAATAGCGCATTCTTAAAACCCTCTTCAGCCTGATCATCAGTTCCCTGAAGCTGATCGGCTTCTGAATAAAATCGCTGGCCCCTTTTGTTACAATGGATTCATAATTGTAATTTTCCGTAAACCCGGTCATAACCATTACATCGCTGTCATATTCAGCCTTTATATTTTCGAGAAGCTCTACTCCGCTCATGCCGGGCATGCGGATGTCTGTTATCACAACATCGATGGGCGTGGTTTTTATTATTTCCAGTGCCTGCTCGCCGTTTTCAGCGGTATGGCATTTATAGCCCGCCTTGGTTAAGGCCTGATAGACCATTTCTGTTATCGGCGTCTCGTCGTCAACCACCAGCACGGGCACCTGATCGGGTATATGAACGTTTGCATGAATCATAAACATATCCTTATTATGATGTCTTAATTATATTTTTTTATTCGGCCTCTGGTTTATTTTCTCTGCTTGTTTTTTAAGTGTGCTGTTTACAGCCAAAGCCAGCTCGCTTTTGCTGATGGGTTTTAACAGCACCGTCTCTATGCCCAGGGCTTCTGCTTTTTTCCGGTTGACCCGTTCACTGTAGCCTGTGCACAAAATGGCGGGAAGATCGGGCCGGATTCTGCGAAGCACATTTATAAGAGCAAGGCCGTTTTTATGCGGCATTGTCTGATCTGTTATCAGCAGATCAAACCGGTCAGGCCGGCTGCGGAAATCCTCTTCTGCTTCAAGACCGCTGGTATGCGGTATTACTTCATAGCCCAGGTTTTCGAGCATTTGCTTTTCAAGTTCTACCAGCTGCTGTTCGTCATCCACTACCAGGATGCAGCCGGTTCCGGTTGGCATTAAATCCTTGTGTGCCTGGTGTGGAATTGCCTGCGCGCTTTGTTCTGCAACCGGCAGATATACCGAAAATGTGCTGCCTTTGCAGGGTGCGCTTTTGACAATTATAGTGCCCCCGGCGTTTTTGACAATTCCATAGCTTACAGAAAGCCCCAATCCTGTTCCTTTTTCCTGTTCCTTGGTGGTAAAATAGGGCTCAAATATTTTTTCCTTGATTTCAGGCGCGATGCCGCATCCTGTATCAGAGACTGCAATGCATAAATAGCTGCCTGGTGTAAGGTGGCGGTATTGGGGCGAAGATTCTTTGGTGATTTCAAGTTGTTTTAGTTCAACGTTCAACCCCCCTGCCGGACAGTCTTCCATGGCCTGGTAGGCGTTTGTGCACAAGTTCATTATTACCTGATGAATGCCGGCCAGATTGGCTAAGGTTTTTCCGGTATCCTCCTGTATATCTGAATTGATTTCAATGGAGGACGGGATTGTGTTTTTGAGCAGTTTGATAGTTTCCTTTATCGCAGGCTGGATGAATACGGGTTCTGCAGGTTCGTTTGCGCTCTGGCGGCTGAAGTTTAGAATCTGCTGCACAAGGGATTTGGCGCGTTGGGCTGATTTCATTACTTTTTCCAGGTTCTGGTGCACCTGGCTTTCTTCGGGCAGATCCTGCATGGCAAGTTCTGTATATCCGATTATCGGAAATAAAATATTGTTGAAATCATGGGCGATACCGCCGGCCAGGGTGCCGATGGATTCCATTTTCTGGGACTGACGCAACTGTTCTTCAAGTTCTTTTTGTTTTCTCTGCGTATTTATCCGTTCAGTTATGTCCCTTACGATTCCCTGAAACCCTTCGGGATCTCCCTTGTCATCCAGGATAAGAGAAACCGATGTTTCCTGATGGCCTATTGAGCCGTCTTTTCTTATTATTCGCCAGTGAAATGCCTTTACAGGCGTTTTTGTGCGGTATACATAGTTGAAGGTTTCAAATACGTGTTTTATGTCTTGTTCTGCTATGATTTTTCTGTAGCTTTTGCCGGAAAGCTCTTGCCAGGAATATCCCAGCATTTTAAGGGCTGCTCTGTTTAAAAAACGGTAATGTCCGCCAAGATCCACCTCGTAATAGCCGTCCTCTATTGTCTCGAGGATGTTCCTGTATTTTTTTTCGCTTTTTTCCAAAGCTTTTCGGGTAAAAATCTGTTCGGTGATGTTGCGGGCAATGCCGTGGACCCCCACAGGCGTGTTGTCATGACCGCGTACCAGAGAACACGTGTATTCCAGGATCATCTCATTGCCGGCCTTGTTTATGATCCGCATATATCCGCTGTCTGAGCCGTTTTTCCGGATACGATTAAGATAGTCATCCACCTCGGATTTAAATCGCGCCGGAACCAGGTCCCTGAGATTCATTTTCCGAAGTTCGGATGCTGTGTAGTCTGAGTCTTTTTGAACCGAGGCATTTACTTCATAAAAATTTCCGTCAAGATCATGGGAAAGAACATAATCGTTTAGCTGGTCAAGAGCGTTGGTTATAAATTTCTGGCGCAGCAGCGCCTCATTTAAATTATTTTTATGCCGCGCGACCTCCGAGTCAAGCCGGCGCATTTTTATGTAAAGGTATAGATTTGCCGCAATACTTGCCAGAAGGATAATAACAAGAACCCAGATGCCGGATGCAGCATAGAAAAATCCCTGTTCATGCCCGCGCCCCGCACCTTGCTGGGCCATTGCCGCTGCAGGCCGCAGTCCCGGGGTTATCCAGAGCAGTCCGAGCATGTAACCTGCAAATTGCCGCATATATTGAGCCTCGTTGAGATAAATGTAGATTTTAAAGCTTGTTAATATCATGTTTTGTCGTTTTGTCAAAGGGTTATGTTTCCATGTGTTTTCCGGCAGATAAATCCCCTCCGGGAAAAGGTCTGAAAGAGCCCTGCTGATGCTTGAATTTGCCTGCTGATATGGTTATGATCCATTATCTATGCAACACGGCAAGGACATAAATACACGCATCAGTGAAATAGAATCCAGCCTTCCCCGGGCCCTGCATGCTGACAGGCACGCGGCTTTGCGCGAAATACGCCGCCTGCGGGCTAAAAAGGGGGTGCCGGCAAAAGCTGATGCAGTAAAAATCCTTGACCGTCTTTCCCGCAGGATTTCAGAATCCGCCCGCATAAAACGGCAAAGGCAAAAATCCGTACCGCCCATTTCCTATAATCATGAGCTTCCTATTGTACAAAAGCGTGAGGAAATAACAGAAGCCGTCTCAAAACACCAGGTAGTGATAATTTCCGGCGAAACAGGTTCCGGCAAGACCACACAGCTGCCAAAGTTCTGCATAGAAGCGGGCCGCGGCACCGAAGGACGGATCGGATGCACCCAGCCCAGAAGGATTGCAGCCGTAACAGTGGCAAACCGGATAGCAGAAGAGCTTGGACAGGAAACAGGGCAGAGCATCGGATACAAAATAAGGTTTTCTGACCGTACAGGTGAAAAAAGTGCGGTCAAGATGATGACAGACGGCATACTGCTGGCAGAAGCCCAGGGTGACAGGTATTTAAACGAGTATGACACCCTGATTATAGACGAGGCCCATGAACGGAGTCTAAACATTGATTTTCTGCTCGGTCTTATCAGGAATCTGCTCAGTGTGCGAAAAGATCTGAAGGTAATTGTCACTTCAGCAACCATTGATACTGAAAAATTTTCTGCAGCTTTTGACAACGCGCCGATAATAGAGGTATCAGGGCGAATGTATCCTGTGGATGTCCGCTGGATACCGCCTGACGATCTCAGTGAGGACAGCGGCGAGTATTCTTACACAGAGGCGGCTGCAGCCGCCATGGACAAAATAGAAAAAGAGTCGGCATTCGGCGATGTCCTTGTGTTTATGCCCACTGAGCGCGATATACGAGAGACCTGCGAAATCCTTGAGGGAAGAAAATACAGGAGCGCAAGTATTCTGCCGCTTTACGCCCGGCTGGCAGCCCGGGATCAGGCCAGGGTTTTTAAGCCTGCTGCAGGCAGAAAAATAGTGGTTGCAACCAACGTGGCTGAAACCTCCATTACCATTCCGGGCATCAGGTATGTTATAGATACTGGCCTGGCAAGGATTTCTACTTATAATCCCGGTACAAGGACCACAGCTCTTCCCATATCGCCGATTTCTCAGAGCAGCGCGGATCAGCGAAAGGGAAGATGCGGCAGGGTGGAAAACGGGGTCTGTATACGGCTCTATTCCCAGCAAGATTACCTGTCGCGCGATCTCTACACACCTCCCGAGGTCCTGAGGGCCAATCTCGCGGAAGTGATTCTGCGAATGATTCCACTGAAACTGGGGGAAATCAGAAAATTTCCGTTTATTGATCCGCCTCCGCAAAAGCAGATAAAAGACGGCTTTGACATACTTTTTGAACTCGGTGCTATCAGGAGGACAAAGGCCGGGAAAAATAAAGCAGGAGGAGTGCGCCTTACAGGCAAGGGCCGGACAATGGCGGGCCTGCCTCTTGATCCCAGGCTGTCTGGCATGCTGATCGAGGCTGATAAAAACGCCTGCCTTGGGCCTGTTATAGTCATAGCAGCCGCGCTTTCAGTTATTGATCCAAGGGAGCGTCCCGAGGGAAAAGAAGCCGCAGCCGGCCAGGCCCAGGCTGAATTTGCCGATCATGCTTCTGATTTTATAACCCTGTATAATATTTTTAAGGCATGCATGCAAAACAGTGATTCAATCAGACCCGGGGTGCGGGCTGGCGATCTTAAGCGTTTCTGCAAACAGTATTTTCTTTCTTTTAAGCGCATGCGCGAGTGGCTCGATGTCTATGAGCAGATTGTGGACCTGCTAAAAGAATCCGGTTTTAAGCCGGGGCCGGCCTCTTTGCCGCAAAGCGGGCTTGTGCCCGCCTCCGGGGAGAAAAGGGGTTTTTCCGATCTTTATACTGCTATTCACAAATCAGTGTTAAGCGGGTTTCTTTCCAATATAGCCCAGCGCAAAGAAAAAAACATCTACCAGGCGGCAAAGCAGAGAGAAGTTATGATATTTCCGGGCTCTGCCTTGTTTAACCGCGGAGGCCAGTGGATAGTGGCAGCGGAAATAGTTGAAACCACCCGGCGTTTTGCCAGAACTGCGGCCTGCATTGACCCGGCATGGCTCGAGCCCCTTGGAGGAGCGCAGTGCAAATACACCTATTTGAATCCAAGGTGGGAGAAAAAACGCGAAGCAGTGGTGGCCGATGAGCAGGTAAGCCTTTACGGCCTGATAATCGTTGCAAAAAGGGTTGTTCCCTACGGAAAGATAAATCCTGAGGAAGCAGCTGAAATTTTTATTCAGAGCGCCCTGATAGAAGGCGATGTCAAAACCGAGCTTCCGTTTATGGAGCATAACCGGCAGCTGGCAGATTCCATCCGCGACAAGGAAAACCGGATACGGCGAAGGGATCTTCTGGCAGGCGAGGCAGACATGATGGAATTTTACAGAAATCGTCTTGCCGGTGTATACGACATGCGCACCCTGAAGAAAAAAATCCGCGAGGCCGGCTCTGATGATTTCCTGCGGATGTCTGAAAAGGATCTCATGGCAGCCGAACCCGATGAAAAGGAGCTTTTGCGGTATCCTGACAGTATAGCGCTTGGAAACCGAGAGTTTTCGTGTATATATAGCTTTAGTCCCGGGCATGAAGAAGACGGGGTGACAGTTTGTGTGCCCGCATCAGCGGCCGGCCAGGTTGCAGTAGAGACAACGGACTGGGTGGTGCCCGGTCTTCTTGAAGAAAAGATAACTGCGCTTATCCGTTGTCTTCCAAAGACTTACAGAAGACAGCTTGTGCCCGTATCAGAAACCGTGGCTGAAATTATGAAAAATATGCCAGTATACAGGGGCTCTCTTGTTTCAACACTAAGCCGGTTCATATACCAACGCTTCGGGGTGGATATACCGGCTTCGGCCTGGAACGAAAAGGAGCTGCCGGATCATCTCAGGCTGAGGTTCTCGCTTGTGGATCCTCAGGGAAGAGAGCTTGCTTCGGGCAGGGACCGGAAAGTGCTTGCAGAGGGTGGGGAAAAAACCCTTGATCATGATTTTTTTCTCAGGGAAAAAAAGCGCTGGCAGCGTTTTGGAATTACTCAGTGGGATATTGCAGATTTGCCGGAAGTGATATCGGTTTCAGGGGAAAACGGGCAGACATGGCCGGTATATCCGGCCTTAAGCCCTGCTGAAAAGGGGGTGGATCTGCTTGTTTTCACAGACCGGCACAAAGCTGATCAAAGCCATAAACAGGGTGTTTTAAAACTTTTTTCCTTATATTTTGCAAAAACCCTAAGACATCTGCGCAGGACAGCAGAGCTGCCCGGGTCCTTGGAAAAACATGCGGTTTATTTTAAAGGTGCTGACGCGGTTTGCCAACAAATAACCGAACGGGTAAAGCAGGATCTTTTTGCGGTAAATATCCGTACAAAAGCCGATTTTGATCGCCATGCCCAGCAGTGTATAAACCGGATAATATCAGATGGCATAAAGCTGCGCGATATTGTGATTCCTGTGATAGAGGCGTATCACGGGGCAAGGGATGTCATATACAGGCTTGAATCCAGGCATGCCGGAAAAGCGGGTAACACGGATTTTTTGACACACATTCGCGAACAACTGGCAAGACTGGTGCCGGAAAACTTTATCCTGCTCTATGATACTGATCAGATGACCCACCTGCCCAGATATATAAAGGCTTTGGCAAAAAGGGCAGAACGGGGAGTGATAGAACCTGACAAGGAAAAAGCAAGGGCCGGTCGCCTGAAGGTGTTTGAGGAGTATTTAAGCGAGCTGATACAATCATTACACGAGTCATCTTCTGATGAAAAATGCCAAAAAGTCGAGGAGTTTTTCTGGATGATCGAGGAATACAAGGTATCCTTGTTTGCCCAGGAGCTTAAAACCGCCCGCCCGGTTTCTGAAAAGCGGCTTGTCCGGATGTATCAGGAGATCAAAAGAATGATCTAGCGGCAAGTTTTCGGTAATATTCGGCTTCTTTGAATTTTCCCCTTTTTTCACACCCTTTTGCATAAATCCTGCATTTTTCCTCAAGCACGCGGGCCGCAGCCTCGTACTGGGAAGGGTTAAGCCTGCCCGAGGCCATTATGGCTGCAATGCTTTTTATCCTGAAGCGATCCAGGCCCGGAGCTGCTGAGAGCTGGTCCGGGTGCCCGCCCTGTTTTACAACAAGCGGCGTCTTTAACAGGCCGACCGGTTCAGTGCATGTGATCCGAAGCCATAGGTCGTAGTCCTCGCATGCCGGCAGGGTTTCATCAAATCCGCCGTGCTCGTTGAAAAGTGATCTGTGCATCATAACAGCAGAGGGGCTGATCAGGCAGAGCAGGAGCGAGTCTTCAAAAATCATGCCTGCCAGTTTACGGTGTCTTCTGCCTGGATTGACCCTCCTGCCTTTCCTGATCCAGGTTTCTTCTGTCTGGCAGATTTTTATCTCCGGGTTTTTACGGAAAAATTCAACCTGTGCTGCTATTTTTCCGGCAAGCCAGTAGTCATCGGAATCCAGAAAGGCCAGCCATTCCCCACGCGCGGCGTCCGCGCCCCTGTTTCTAGCAGAGCTCACTCCTGAGTTTGGCTGCCGTATGATCCTGATATTTTTGCCATAGGAGGAAAGAATCTCTGAGGTTTCATCTGTTGATCCGTCATCCACCACGATTATCTCAAACGGCCTGTAGTCCTGGCTCAGAACCGAGTCAACCGCTTTTTTGATCCATTTCCTCCTGTTGTATACAGGAATGATTACCGAGACCAGTGGTTTTTTTTCATGCGGGCCGTTTAGCATATCAGGACAGTAAAAGCGTTTTACCTGTTAAAATGTATGGTTAGGCGGTAGATGCCGTCTTCAAGCCTGGCGTTTACCTCTGCATCGCCCTTTTCAAACACGCGCATCATGGCTTTATTGGCGGGCAGAATGTCCGCGGTAAATCCCTGCAGGCCGCGTTCCTTGGCATGCCGCATCAGTATTTTGTACATGAACGTGGCAATTCCATAGCCCTGGTAGTCTTCATCCACGATAAAGGCCACGTCAGCATACGGACTGTGCGGATCTTTAACATATCTTGCCTCTGCTATGATATAACCCTGCCCGGGTTCGCCCACCACTCCCACAATGGAAAGGTCTTTGCTGTAGTCTAAGTTTACATATGTCTGCATGCGGGAATGCGGCATGGTTTTAAGGGGGGTGAAATACCTGTAATAAACAGCCTCGTCTGAAAACCGGTAGAAAAGCCGCCGCATTCCCTCTTCGTCAGAAGGGCGGAGCGGCCGGAACCGGACCTTTAAATCGTTTTTAAACACGTGCGTGGTTTCGATGTCAGAAGGATAAAGGTGTGCGCTTTCAGGCAGAAAGATCTGGTCCTGATATATGATGTTCTGCTCTTTGGCCTCTTCGAGCAGCTTTCTGCGGTCATCAGGGTGGGCGACTTCGATCATTGCTATGGCCCGTTCCCTTAATGTACGGCCGTTTAAATTGGCCACCCCGTATTCTGTGGCAACAAAATCAATTGATTCGCGCACATTTAACTGGTTCGGGATGTCTTCTATGGAAACAAGTATGTTGGACTCGCCCTTACGGTTGCGCGCCGGCAGGGCAAATACTGAAAACCCTCCCTCAGAAATCTCAGAGCCGTTGAAAAAATCCATGACTTCGGCCGGATCAGTGATCACGTTCCCCCTGGAAACGTGAAGAGCGATCCTGCCTGAAAGATCAGCCTTGCGGCACTGCACGATTGCTATAAACTTTTTGTTGCGGCCTATGCGCATGGGGTTGAAAACTTTGTCCAGACCCTGGAATTCAACCAGCGGGTTGCAGTCAAGCCATTGCCAGAGCACCTTTGTGCCTATGGCATAGGATGCAACGGATTTTCCCGGAAAATGTTCCCTGTAGCGGTTCGTAACAGCACCGCTTTTTACAAGGTCCATTGCCGCATCAGTGAATATGGGCGTGTGAATCGAAAGGTCCTTTTTGCTCTGCAGGTGACAGCTCAAAGCCTCGTAGAGCGGTCCGATTGAAAAGGCGATACAGCTTCTGTCCTCAACAAGGGATGCCGCGTTTTTTGCCACCTGGTCAAAGTTTTCGTCCACGGGCCATCTCGGAAAATAGATCGGCTCGTCAGCGGACTTGACCAGCATGTCAAAGGCGTCTATGGGAACGAATGTATCGCCTGTGGTTTGCGGCATTTCAGGGTTTATTTCGCCCACAACAAAGCCGGCCTGGGCTATAACCTGGTGGGCGATATCCACTGATACCCCGAGGCTGCAGCAGCCCATGCGGTTTGGCGGCGATATCTGGACAAAGGCGGCATCAAACGGAATCCTGGCAGATTCCACAAGGCGGGTGAGTCGTGAGAACCGGCTAGGTATCAGATCCACCCTGCCCTGGGTTATTGCCTCCTTTGCCACCCATCCGGAAAAAAAAGTTTTGAGCCGGAATTTCTGGGCCTGGAGCCTCTTCAGGGAAAGCGCATCTCCGAAGCTGACAAGCTGGAAAAGTTCGAGATCCTGCAGATTGTCAGCATCGGACTCCATAAGATGCCGAACCATGGTGCGCGGCTCTGCCGTGCCGGTGCTTAAGAATATACACATGCCCGGCTCGATCTTCTTTAGCGCTTTTTCAGGAGAGACAACCCGCTTTTGCCAGTCCGGAACTTTTTTGTATGTCATTGGGAGTTGACTCCGGTAATTATAATATTGACGGGTTTGCAAAAAGCTTCTAACCTCATTTGAGGTTTTTACAGGAAGGAGGTCCTGGGTCGGGGTTGGTTTTTACGTTCTGCGCATTTGCTGAATTTTTCCCGAAAACGCTCAATGTCGCTTCAAAAACCAACCCCGGCCCCGGACTTCCCTGGAAGTGTTTCCCCCGGGCCATAAACAGCCCGGGACCGGGCTATAACAGTAACTTTTTTTGAAGTTATCTTAGAAGCTTTTTATTTTACCGTAGCGATATTTTCGCGGAAAGGAAATCCCTGAACGCCCTGGGCGCCCGGCGGCGCGAAAAAGCAAGTTTCCTCGCTCGCAATTTTCTCCTTCTTATACAGTATATACAATTCCTCCGTATCCCACAAACGTGGAATCCGGATTTTTCTCGTAGCTGGAGCTGTATCCGATCAGATGGGCGTGTTTTGTCCCGAGGTTGATGCATGCGGAAATTGCCGCTGCGGCAGCGCCCGCACAGCAGGCGTTCTGATTGGAAAGCCCTTGTCTTATCACTTCTTTGGGTGCCATTTCAAGCATTTGGTCTATAACCTGCCTGTCGTTTTCATTTTTCACCCATTCAAAGGCCTGCCTGCCGGTTCCGGCCGGTGTGAATCCAAAGCCCGGACCGTAATGGGTAAGGTCTGTTGAGCCCAGGATCTTTATTTGCAAACCCTGTTTTTGTGCTTCGTCTGCAACGCTGCGGCCGATTTCAATGGCTGTTTCCGAAGGCGGCACTCCGATGGCAAGAAGCATTGCGTCCGGGAAAAAATACTTTACAAACGGCAGCTGCAGTTCAATCGTATTATCAGGTATAAAGTTGTCCGGAGTTTCTTTTTTACAGCGGTATTGTCCGGCAATTTTTTCCGCAAGTTCTTCTGCTGTTTCAAGCTCGCCAAACGGGGTCTGCCAGGCTCCTTTGGTCATTATGTGAAGCTGCCCCCCGGGCGGCAGGTGCATTCCGAATACAGCCACAATATCGGGTTCCGGATCTTTTCCCCTGACATATGATATTGTATTGCAGGCAAGATCTCCTGAAAACGGCCATCCGGCATGCGGCAAGATCCCGCCGGCTGCCTGGGCGTCTATGTCTTTGTGAAACCTTGTTTCCTTCAAAAATGAATCGATCATCTGCCTGCATTCATCGGCACCCGCCGGATACCAGGTGCCGGCAAAAACCGGTTTTCTTACGTTCATAATGATTCACCTCCTGGTATAATATTTTTACGCCGGGGTTATCTGTCCCCCGCAGATGAAAAGGTTGTATTGCAGTTTAAAGTGATTATTGTATAATATGAAAATAATCATTGGAAAGGAGTTTGTCTTATGCCGATTTATGAATACCAGTGCGAAGACTGCAAGCAGGTGTTTGAATCCATTGTGGTCAGGAGCGATTCCGAGCCTCCGGCATGCGACAAGTGCGGAAGCCGCAGGGTTATTCGCCGTATCAGTGCGGCAAATACAATAGGCGCATCTTCGGGGAAAATAAGCAATGCCTGTTCACCCGGATTTTCAGGATTTTCCTGAGCCTCGTAGAGCCAGCGGCCGTGAGCCGCTGTTAAGTGCTAATTTACGGGGACAGTTTTTAATTTGTCCCCATTTTTGAAGGTTTTATTTAAATTTTTCAAAGGCTCTTTTAAATCCGGGCATGGCATCTTTTATTGTTTGGTTCGGTACGCAGTAGGTCAGCCGGAAATATCCGGCCGCCCCGAAGCCGCTGCCCGGAACCGCCAGGATCAGTTCTTCCTGCAGGGCACGGACAAATTCCACATCGTCTTTTACCGGTGATTTCGGAAAGAGATAAAATGCACCCGAAGGACGGGTAAAGCTGTATCCGCACTCTGAAAGTCCGTCGCACAGAAGGCGTCTTTTTCTGTCATATTCCGATATATCAACGTGTACTCCCTGAAGGCCGGCAACCACCCTCTGCATAAGGGCCGGGGCGTTTACAAACCCCAGGATTCGGTTTGCAAGCCCCATGGCGTCAAGCAGTGATTGTTTCCCTGAGGCCTTTGGATTAACAGCGGTAAATCCTATTCGTTCGCCCGGCACTGACAGGTCCTTGGAATACGAAGTGGCGATTATGCTGTCTTCATAATACGAAAAAACGCTCGGCACTTCTATATTATCGTAGACTATTTTCCTGTAGGGTTCGTCTGAGATCAGGTAAATTGTGCGTCCAGTCTCGCTGCTTTTTTTTGAAATACATTCAGCAAGTTCTTTTATGTTTTCTGCGGGATATATTTGGCCGGTCGGATTATTCGGCGAATTGATCAGCACGGCCCGTGTTTTTTTTGTTATTGCCGAGGCAACGGCTGAGACGTCTATTGTAAAGTCGGACTTGGCTGGTACCGGTACCAGTCTGCCGCCGTGGTTATCGGCATAAAAGCCGTATTCCACGAAATACGGGGCAGGTGTTATTACCTCGTCTTCGGGATCCAGTATGGCTTTTAAGATGATGTTTAATCCGCCCGCAGCCCCGCAGGTCATGATGATTTCGTTTTCAGTGATATCATCAGCACCCTGCTCCTGCTTTAAAAAATCCGCAACAGCCCTGCGTGTCTCCTGGTATCCTGTGTTGGGCATATAGGCATGCAGGCCGGGGTTCGGGTTTTCGGCTGTCTGCAGTAAACCCTGTTTGAATTTTTCCGGCGGTTCAAGATCCGGGTTCCCGAGTGAAAAATCAAACACCTTGTCTGCGCCGTGTACAGACTTAAGGTATGCCCCCTGTTCAAACATCCTGCGAATCCAGGAGGATTTTTCAATAAAATCCTCCATTTTTGCAGCTATCACCATTTATGCCACTCCGGGTCAGCAGATGAATAAAAAATCTCAATGCGTTAGGCAATAAACCGGTATCGCGTGATAGAGCAATCCCTATACCGATTCAACCGATTTAACCTCCGGCAGTTCCTGTTTTAAAATTCGTTCTATCCCGTTTTTAAGCGTCATCTGAGACATGGGGCAACCCGCGCATGCTCCCTGGAGCTGGACTTTTACCACTCCGTCTTCGACGTCCACGAGTTCCACGTCCCCGCCGTCTGCCTGAAGAGAGGGCCGGATTTTGTCAATTACAGTTTGTACCTGTTCTTTCATTTGATTTCTCCTTATGTATTGTGTCTGTCTAACCTCTTGAATTTTTAAGCAAGGTTAATTTTATAATATAAGATAATCAGCCCTGAATTGCAAATATTATTTTGCCGGGGTCCTGTTTTTTTCATCCGTATCCGTATCAAAAGCATCTCTTTCGTGCTTGCCTGATTTCCTTCTATGATATATTCTTATAATTACATATGATGACTTCGTAAAAAGTCGATTTTGAGATGGCTTCGTAAAAAGTTCAAGATCAAGGCGCGCAAATCCCGAGGAATGCAGCGTAGTTAATCGTACGTGAAATTCCGCAGGGATGCAGCGCAACGCAGATATTGGACTTTTTACGAAGCCATCAACTGTTAAAGCAGAAAAAGGAAGGGAGGATGGAATGGCGGTTATTACCATTTCCAGGCATTTCGGAGCCGGGGGCAGAACGCTTGGGCGAAGACTGGCAAAAAGGCTGGGCTATTTTTTCGGCGATGACGCAGTTATAGAGGAAATAGCGAGAAAAGCAAGAGTAGCACCGCATTCGGTGGAAAGTCATGAGCGAAAGATCGGCAGTCTTATTTCAAAAGTGGTCACATCGGCAATCAGCGGAAATTACATAGACAGGTTAACAGGTGAGGATAGTGGCTATATTGACGATAATTCATATGTTGAAATTCTCTCAGAGGTAGTCACGGAATTTGCAAAAACCGACAATGTTATCCTGCTTGGAAGGGGCGGCCAGTACATTTTAAAAGATTTTGAAAATGCTTATCATATACTTCTCGTGGCGGAAAAAAAGGATCGTATTAAATTTATGAGGACAAATTACGGTATGTCAGAACAGGCTGCTGCGAAAGCCGTTGAGCAAGGTGACAAAAGAAGGAACAATCTTTACGCCATGTTTGCAAGAAAAGGCTATGACAGCCCCATGCGCTATCATCTGAGCCTTAACATGAGCCGTATAGGCATGGACAAAGCGGCCGAGCTTGTCTGCAGCCTTTTAGAGGAGCAGCAGGACCGCAAGACCATTTCATAGCCTGTACCCTGGCGGCTCTGTATTTCTTACGGCATAGAATTGTTGCCGGAATTCCGCGAATCCGTCCTTTTTTACGGCATCCCGTATTCTTCTCATCAGGGTTGTATAGTAATATATATTGTGGATTGTGTTTAAGCGGTAAGATAAAAGTTCTCGGTTTCTGTAAAGATGATGCAGATAGGCGCGGCTGTAGTTGGTGCAGGTATAGCATTTGCATCCCGGCTCAAGTGATTTTGTATCTGTTCTAAACGTTGAATTGTTTATGTTAATGGTCCCTGTTTCTGTAAAAAGCTGTCCGTTTCTGGCATTTCGGGTAGGCATTACGCAGTCAAACATGTCGGCTCCGAATCCGACCATTTCCACCAGATCCTCAGGCCTGCCAACACCCATGACATAGCGCGGCTTTTTTTCGGGAAGCAGCGGGAGGGTGAAGCGGGCTGTTTCATACATCAGCTCCCTGGGCTCGCCCACGCTCAGGCCGCCCAGTGCATAGCCGGAAAAATCGAGATTTGTGATAGCCTCAACGGAAAGCTTCCGCAGGCCGCGATACATGCCCCCTTGTATAATGCCGAAAAGAAGACTGTCTGCTGAATTATTCG
>CAZVFQ010000077.1:0-15577 GCA_964626455.1 uncultured Desulfobacteraceae bacterium
TCAGACCAGGTGGTGGCTGCTACGGTGCGAAACTCTCCCCTTGCAAGGGCGGGCTTTAAAAGGTTGGCTGCATCGCTGCCGCCTGCCGGGCCGCCAGCTCCTATCATGGTGTGGGCCTCGTCAATAAACATGATAATTGGTTTCTCAGAGGCCTTGACCTCTTCTATGACTTTTTTCAGGCGGTTTTCAAACTCGCCCCTTACCCCTGTACCGCCCTGCAGAAGCCCCATGTCAAGACCCATGATTGATACATCTTTTAAAAAATCAGGAACATCTCCCTGGACAATTCTTAGGGCAAGGCCTTCGACCACTGCTGTTTTGCCAACCCCTGCCTCTCCCACGACAATGGGGTTGTTTTTTCTGCGCCTGGCAAAGATGTCTATTACCTGCCGGATCTCCGAATCCCTTCCAAACACGGGATCAATATCGCCGTTTTCCGCTTTCTGGGTAAAGTCCTCGCAGTATTTTTCAAGTGCGGTTTTCTCCCCCGGGGAACCGGGTGTTTCAGGGGCCTTTTTTGAAGTGGTTTCTTCAATGGAATTTTTGATGATATCCTTAAACCCGGCCCGCAGATCCTCAAGGTTTATCGTGCTGAAAAATTCAGTTACCTCAGGTGATGAGAGCCTGTCTGCTTTGCTGATAAACGCTGCAAACAGCGCGCCCGAGCGTATCTGCGGCTCGCCTAATTCCACGGTGGCCTCAAGCTGGGCCTGCTGATACCAGTCTATGAGCCTTGGTGAAAACACCGGTTTTGCGGTGTTTCCCGTCGGAAATGCTTCGAGAACCCTGCTTAAAGCCGCTTTAAGATCCTCGTGGGCAATACCGTAATGTTTCAATATCAACGAAAAATCCGAAACAGGACTTTCGATCATTTGCCAGATCACGTGCTCGACAGTTATTTCATAATGCGATCTTGCAACACACGCGCCTGCTGCGGACTCGAGCCCTGTTCTGCAGAAATTGTTTAAGTGTGCCAGCAGTGACTTTATGTTTACAGCCGCCATAAGAATTTTCCTTTATACCCGCTCAAATCGCGGGACATGGGCGTTCAGGCATTTTTTACCCGGTATTGCGACAAAATTCTAAAAGATATTCCTCCGGGCCCGTATCTGAGAAAAGCCATGTATCAAGCCCAAGGCTGGACCATTTTTTTTTGCCCGGCCGGGTTGTTTCGGGTTGTTCCTCGCGGTCCAGCCTGACTTCCACCACATATTCAAAGGGCCGGGACAAATAGAGTTTTGTTAGCAATACCAGCCTGTCATGCCTGGTTTCGCCCGGGAAAAACGATCTGAACACATCTTCGGAAACAGGCCCGATTTTTATTCTAAAAGCTCCGGTGGAAGTCCTGCTTTGCCTGCCGAGCAGTGAATTTGCCCCAAGATCGATATTGCAACCGAGATACGCCTTCTGATCATCCGGAATTAGGCCTTTTTGCTCTGCAAGCTGTATGATTTCAACTTTGCCGGCGCCAAGGGCATCGGACAATATGGTTTCAAGTCCTGCGGCAGACCTGGGCCCCATTGCAAAAAGCCCTGTGTAGCGTAACAGAAAATATGGATTTTTAATTTCATCGCGCAGCTGCTCCTCGCTCATGCCGATAAGACTAAAAAGCCTTTCTTCATCAACCCTGCTTTTTTCCTCCAGGATTTTCTGCATGGTTCTGTATTTGCCCCAGCCGGCAAAAAGAAGCTCATATAACCGCTGATTGATTATATCTACAAGATCTTTGGCGGTATTGTTGCCGCCTGAAGTGTCCTCGAAAAGCTCTTCAGTGTAAAAAGTCGGCAGAGGAGAGCATGTACCGTATAAGCCCAGGATGTTTGCAACCATTTCATAGCCGTTTTTTCCCCCGGTCTTTTCGATTTTCTCGACATCTGCTGCAGGAAAGGCCAGGGATAAATTCGGTCTGATCCGCAAGCCTTTAAACGACAGGTTTGTCCCGGACTTTTCGGCAAAACCGCCATTTTCCGCCAAAAGATTCCGCAAAAGCCGAAAAGCCTGGAAAAACGAAAACGAACGGCCGTTTTTAAGCAGTTGGCTTTCTATATGATCTGCCTGGTTCCGATCCTCTCCGGCCATGAAAATATTTCTCCGGTATCTGTTTCATTTATCACCAGTTTTGTAAAATTGTTCATGGAGGCATAAAGGCCCAGAAAATGGTCGATTATCACCCCGAACAAATACAGATCCCCGGGTCCTGCAAAATGGCTCTGGCTGATTTTCATCCTGATTTCCAGGCCCTGCATCATCGTGGCTTTGACAAGTCTTTCAATATTTTTGGTCTCAAGCTCCCGGATTCCGTCTATCCGCTTTTCATTGGCCTGCACCCGTTTTATGTCCCTGCTGCCTTCCTTCATGAGATGGAGTTTTAACAAAGCCTTTAAATTCTCCAGCCTTGAAAGCGACGAGGAGTTTATTGTCAATAGGGAAACAAGCCGCCATAACATGTTTGTGCCCAGGGGGGGCAGCACCGCGGTGGTGGGGCTTGTAAGATTTGCAAAAGTAAGGGATTCGGGGATTGAAAAAGTTGAAACACATATATCCCCGGGACCGAGCGCTTCCGGGGTATTGGCGTTTGTACACAGTATGTAAAAAGACAGGCTCTCCAGATCCCAGGTGTTAAGGCCCGGCGGATAGGCAAGACTTGCCCTGAAGTCAATTTTATCATAAACAGGGGATCTGCTGAGTTTTTCATTGTACATAAAGCTCTCTGCCGATGTATTGAAACTATGGAAGGATTCAAACTTCTGGTCCTTTTCCAGCCCCTTTACAACGCCCGAGACATCTTCTATGGAATATACCTGATACTTTTCCGGGTCGTCTCCGGCAGGCCTTATAACGTACTCGGTTTTTCTGTGGTCCACTTCCACCGGAACAGCGGAATGGGGGAAAATATTGACCGCAGGGGTTGCAAAAAGGGCAAAACTTTCGGAATCAACCTTAAAATGGCCGATATCAGGTGCGGATTTCAACTCGAAATCAACATGAAACTCTGTTATACCGCTCCTTTCGGTCCAATTTTCCCAGCCGGACAAATCCAGGAAAAAAAACTTTTCCGGCATGAAAAAATATTCCTGCAGCAGCCTGTAGCCGGTAAACGAATTTGAAGGATAAGGCAGAAGGGCTTCGGCGTCCGAAACGCCGACCGGCCTGAGGCACGTTTTGTCAAGCAGGCCTAATGCTTGATCCTTCGGGTCTCTTATGACCACCCGGTTGAGGTGATTTGAAAGTACATAGTACAGATCACCCGCATTTTTCAATCCTCCGGCAAGATACAGGCGAATGCTTTCAGCGCTCCATTGCTCCGCTGTAATGCCGATCAGCCGGAGTGTCAGACGAATTGATGGTTTATTTCCCGCGGGCTCGCGGTATTGCGCCCCCGTGATTTTGACAGGATGCACATGAACATCATAACATGTTCTAAACGTGCACCTGGTGCCGTCCACAGGTATGGAATCCACATAAGCTCCTGCAGCGACGGTTTGCGTTACTCCTTCTTCGAGGGGTGAAAATGCGATAATCGTGGCAGACGGCACCGGCCTGAGATAATGGGGCCAGATCTGTCTTATAAAATTATGAATGATTTCCGGAAACTCGTCATCAATCCGCTCCCTTATCAGGCCCGTTAAAAAAGCCACACTTTCAACAAGGCGCTCGACATCTGGATCAGAGGCGGTTTCGCCCAGCATGGGAGCGATTGCGGGGTTCTGCTTTGCAAACTCGCCTGCAATCTCTTTTAACCTGGATAATTCCTGTTGATAATAACTGTTAAACATATCAGCCACAGACTGTATTGAGAACAATCCGCATTCAGGCCTGTTTTAATTTTGTTGGCAAAGCTCTTTGGTTTCTGACGATAAAACAGGCCTGATATGCGGATTAGCTCTTAATTATGGTTTTTCCGCTCGCATCAATAGAGCTTTCAAGATGAACGGTCATGTCCTCTTTTCCCGTGGCCATATCCCCCTGTATATGAAAACACAGGCTCAGACTATGGTTGTCCTGGGAAACAAAGTGGACTTTCACCTGCGAAAGTCTCGGCTCGTATCTTTCAATTGTCTCCGCTATTAATCTTTCAATATCCCGGAGGGAATCAGGAAACAGAGCGGCAATTTCCGTAAAATCGGGCATTCCATACGCATTGTCCATCAGGGTTGTCCCCTGCCTTGAATTCAGCATTTTCTGCAAATGCAAAATAACGGATTCAACCCTTTGGCCAATATCCTGCCTGCCGCGATTTTGCGGACGTCCGCTCCATTTCCTTATTCGTTCAAACAGCCTTGAATCTCTCATGGATCAGAGATTCTACAATGCGGGGTTTTTCCATGAATCTTCTGACTCTATTCCATCGATCTCATGCTTCCACTTGATCCTGGAATAGGTAAATGACACTTTTTCCATATGCCTGTAAGGCTCGTTTTCAGCAAGAAAAGCCAAAGGCATGTAGGGTTCCATTTCAACAATGACGGCATCTTCGAGCTTAATGGTATAATAATGCTCTTCTGCGCCTGTCGGATCGATGCGATATTTTTTTATGGTCACATCACTGAGGCGCTCGCCGGTGCACAACGCCTGGTTCAGCATTGGCGAGGATCTGTCTATCTCCTTTTCAATTGTTAACGGTCCGTGGATTCTTTTGCCGCTGGGAAGCCCGGACTGCGGATCCTTGGGAATATGAATCGAGTGATCCATGCTATAGACGAGAATCGTACTTTCTCTTCCCTCCATTTCGCATGATCCGTCAATTTTTCCCTGGTTCTTGCCGGTTACCTCCATGTGCGATGTCATCGGCATAACGCCACCTCCTTGAAACTTAAGTGTTAATCTTTATCGAGCTTGCCAACTATGGAAAGCGTAAAGGACGCTCCCATATACTTAAAATGAGGCCGAACACTCATCCTAACCCCGTAAAATCCGGGCTCGCCCGGAATATCTTCAACCGTAATCTTTGCTTCTCTCAAAGGACGCCTGCTTCTGACACCGGGCAGGGGGTTGTCCATATTAACCACGTATTGCCTGATCCATTGATTCAGCTCTTTTTCAAGATCAATGCGCTCTTTCCACAGGCCTATATTTTCCCGCTGTATAACCTTTAAATAATGGGCCAGCCGGTTTATGATAAACATGTAAGGCAGCTGCGTTCCGAGCCTGTAATTAAACTCCGCCTCCCTGCCCTCTTTGGTATTTGGAAACGATTTTGGCATCTGAATGGAGTTTGCGGAAAAAAAGGCAGCGTTATCACTTCCCTTTCTCATGGTAAGGCCGATAAAACCCTGCTCGGCAAGTTCATACTCCCTTCTTTCAGACAAAAGAACTTCAGTGGGTATTTTATGCTGGACCGCGCCCATGTCCTCAAAACTGTGCAGCGGCAGATCTTCCACGGCCCCGCCGCCCTTGGGCCCTATAATGTTGGTGCACCATCTGTATTTTGCAAAGCTGCCAGAAAGCTTGGAGGAAAGCGCAAAGGCAACATTGCCCCAGAGATAGTTTCCATGTCCGCCGGAGACATCCTCATTGTAATCAAAGGACTTTACCGGCTGATTATCAGGCCCGTAGGGCAGCCTGAGCAGAAAACGCGGCAATGTAAGCCCCACATATCTTGCATCTTCCTTTTCCCTCAGCGACTTCCACTTGGCATATTGGGGACCCTGAAAAATCGAGCTTAAATCCTTGATCTGGGGAAGGTGTTCAAATGAATCAACCCTGAACATCGAGGGCGCTGTGCCTGCTATAAAAGGAGCATGGGCCATGGCCGCGACACTTGCAAGATACCCTAAAAGCTTGATATCCTGATTGCCCGCTCCGAATTCATAATTGCCGACCATTGTGGCATACGGCTCACCACCGAACTGCCCGTACTCCTTGGCATAAACCAGCTTGTACAATCCCGATTTGGTAATCTCGGGGGTATCCTCGAAATCATCCAGCAGTTCTTCCTTGCTTGCATTTAAGATCTCGAGTTTGTTGTTTTCCCTGAAATCGGTTCTGTCCACGAGAAATTTCAGGGAACGCCATATGGATTCCTTTTTCTGGAATTCAGGATGGTGAAGAATCTCGTCAAGCTGGACGCTTATCTTTTTATCCAGCTCTGCGATCATTTTATCGACCACAGCCCTGCTGACCCTTTCGCCTGTTGCCCCGTCTGCTGCAAGCTGGGATACAAGGGCATGAAGCCCCTGCATTGTCAGGTCATAGGCCTCGTCCTCAGGGGTTATCTGGGTTGATTCAATAATTTCTTCAAGAAGCGGGGATACCGCGGTTTCCCCTTGTTCCGGCCGCGTTGAATTGGAATCATTTTGATGAGACATTTCTTTCTCCTTAGTTCTTTTCTTCTTCCAATCCGAGTTCCGCAAAAAGCTGTTTTCGCTGGGAATCATCCTGGATTAGCTGCTGGATCTTTTTACGAAATTCAGGGATGTTGCTCAAGGGCCCCTTGAGTGCGAGCAAAGCATTTCTGAGTTCGATGAGTTTTTTAAGCTCAGGCACTTTATTAGCTATTGCCTCGGGCTCAAAATCTCTCATGGTTTTAAAATCCAGCGAAATCTTCATTTCGGCATCAGGATCATCAGCAAGCTTGTTTTCAACTGTCATTTCCGCACTGACTTCATAGGCGCTTAACACATCGTTGAAATTGTCCTTATTAATGCTGGTGGCCTTGCGATCCTCGAGCCTCAGATCAGAGAATTTGTCCGTGAATTCGCCAAGCACAAGCTGCTTTAGCGGAAGTTCCACATCCTGCTCGGCATCGCCGGTACTTAACTTATAGACGATATTAACCCTTTCCTTTGGTGCAACAGAAGTTTCCCTGGCCATGTATGCCCCCCTTTTTTATTATCATTTCGAGATTTTACGTTATAAGCTATAACTTTTATATTGGCAAAGAAATAGCAAAATAACTTTTATATGTAAACAAAAATTTTTCTTTATTATTGCGTTTAAAGAGTAAAAATTTACTGATTACCTGTTTGCAGGCCCCCGGAAACATCTTTACAATTTCCTAAATTGAGCGATTTTCAAGTTTACCGGATATACAAGGAAGATGCAGACTCGCTATAGTGAGCTATGCGAGACTGCATCTGACGCAGTAGATGCGGTAAAATTGAAAATCCCGGAGGGTTTCAGATTTTTAAAATAAAAATGGATGTTATCCTTTAAAATAAATTACTTTTAAAAATCTGAAACGCTCAATTTAGGAATTTCATGGCATCCACGGTGCTAAGATTTGCAATCATGTTAAAAACTTCCTCGGCTTTCTGTTTATACTTTGTGCTCGACTGTTTTTTAAAAACCCTGTAGATTTTTTTAAGACCGTCCAGGGCAAGCTCGGGCTCCCAGATATCCAAACGAAATTTATTAAAGTCGTGCCAGATCAGTTCAAGATGCGGGACAGCGGCCTTTTCCTTTTTGCCTGAAACAAGAAGCCGAACCAGTTCGAGCCGGAGAAGGAAAGCCTCCTTTCTTGAAGGCGCGCAATTGATCTTGTCCTGAAGAAAACCCGCGGCCTCTGCCAGGCCCCGCCTGCCCCTTGCCTTTTTTCCGGCCTCTTTGATCGTATCTGCAAGATTGCCCTGCCCTTCGAATAAAGCCGCATCAGCCCTGCTGTCTTCCTCGCTGAAATTCTCAGACTCAAGGCTTTTGAGCCATTGTTTAGTCTCTTCGTCTGCAAAAGGGGTTACTCCGTCTGAAAAAAACAGCTCCTCCATGCCGGGCAATCGCTTGTTAAACAGATATGTTTCATGACATACTGCATCATGGGCGGTTCCGTATTTTTGTCCCAGGTTTAGCAGGGCCTCTGCGGAAAACCTGTTTAAATCCAGGAGAAATATATGCTTCGGGTTATTCAGGGCGCTTTCGGAAGCTAAAAGAAGTTCTTCCCACTGCTCCTCATCTTTTAGAGTCTGAAGATGCGCTGTTGTCTGGGCAGAAGGAGGAGGCAGTTTTGTTACACCGTCGGTTGCAGCCGGCGCCGCTTTTACCGGCTCCCAGAGTGCGAATCTAAGCCATCTGTAGGACTGCGCAGCATGGGCCTTGTCCTCACGAATAATCCTGGATGCAAGCCTGAACTTCTGGAACGCGGGGTTAAAACGCTTAAGAGCATCATCGAGACCGGAAATTCCCGCCTCATCAATAACATCTTCCTCAATCCCGGAATACCGGCCGTCAGAGTACTGATTTTCTTTTTTCTTGTCCCTGCTCATCGCGGATTCCAGGCCCCTGGCCTTATTAATCAATTCAGCCGCGGATATATCCAGATCCTGGTTTTTCTCCAGAAAATCCTGGATGCGGGCAAGCCGCTCTACGGTTTCTTCAAGACCCGCGGGCTCAATGTTTAATTGAAGCCCGTTTTCAATGGCGGCTCCGGTTCTTTCAATCCACCATTCAATTGCCGAAACCCTTGCCTTGATCCTTTTTTGAGGAGGAAAAAGATCGTCCCAGAAATTCGCAAGCAGCCCGTCATAGATTGCCGATGCCTGGCTTAGCCCTTCGGCCCCGTTTGTATGAACCAGGCCCACGCAAAGATAACTTGCTGCAAAAATATCCTTTGATTTCTCCTTTAAAATCTTTGCGGCAAGCTCTACTACTTTTGACCAGCTAAATGAATCCCTGCCGGTCACAGAGGAGAGCTTCTCAATCTCGGCCTGAAGCAGCTCAAAGTCGTCCTCATATCGCACGTCACTGCCTGCAGGCTGCTTGTCTGAAATTGGCTGTGTGCCGAGTATTGAATAATCCATCTGCGCGGTTTCCGTTTTTAATCAGATTTTGCCGGATATGTTTATTTTGCCGTAATCATCTACGGACAACGGTCTTTTTAAGCAAAAAAGCATTTTTTGATCCTCGCGGCCGCCCCAGAAAACAACATCCGGTGCCGTCTGTGACCTGTTCTTTAAAAGGGAAAGCAGTTTTGACACAGGAACAAGGGTATCTTTTTGATCTCCCGCGTCCAGGTGCACGGAAAACACCTCGCGCCGCGAAAGCGCTTCAATATTATTCATTTTGTTCATAAAGTCCGAGTACATGGACTTTCCGTTTTTTCCGATTTTAACGCTTCTGGATCTCTCGTTTTTTTCAGCCAGCTCCTGCAAATTACCATCAGGGGCGGCAACTTCTTTCAAATCGCGCCTGAATTTTCTTACGCTCTGATATTCTCTTTGAACAAGGGCTTCGAGCTGACTCCATGTTTCCCCGCAGGCATAAGGAATCAGATTCCAGTTTTTGTTCAAATCCTGGTTTTTTCCGGTACCTATCAGTAGAATTGGGTATTTCCTGCCGTGTTTGTCCTGACTCGGATGCAGTATCCCGCAGACAAGTTCCTTGTTCGGTCCCTTTGCCCAGAACCGCCACGGCAGAACAGGTGCATCCTTATTTTTAGCCGCAAGCCTGCTGTGTCCCTTTTCCATCCATTTTGCAAAGCTTCTTAAAAGGGGCGTAATTTCTCCTGCGGTCAAAAAATCGCCGGCAACCGGGTGTTTGCCGAAAACCGCCCATTTCCAGCCTTGTTTTAAATTGATTAATTCAAACACGGAACAATAGTCCTCGGCGGATCGCCGGCCGACATGCCCAGAAGCTTAATTACCGGCCCTGCTCCGGAAACATTGTACCTGACCTTGATGTATTTAATTCCCATTCGCTTCAATGCAGGTGCCTCATCCCGAAAATGACCTGCTTCAAAGATGTGCCGGCCCTTTGAAAAATGCTTTAAAAACCTCGCAAAAGGAATGCTTCCGGAATATTTTTCCCTCAGGGTCAAATCGCCCACGGAAATTTCAAGAATTACATCCCCGCAGTTTTTCGGGGACCAGACAAATGTTTTACTGACGGGATAATTGTAGTTTTCCAGGATCTGATCGCCTTTGGCGCACTGCAGCTCAAGTCTTGTTGAATGCGGGATTATTTTTGCCCCCGGGTTTGTATCCGTGGGCAGGGCCTCGAGGCCCACCTCGTATTCCGATTTTTCTGATTGAGCCGAATAGGCGCCTTTTGTCAGAAACGTGAAAAAACCGGACCTGAAAGAAACCTTCTGTCCTGCGGCGGTTTTTGCATAATAGCCCTTGTAGCTGCTTCTGCTTATAAAGGGCGCTATATCCTTTGCGGTAAATTCATCCACATAGCCGTTTTCGCCGAAAAGCAGCTCAAGCTTCTCTTTATTTCCCCGAACCCCTTCAATCCTGGAGAGCACTTTTTCGTCCCATGTTTTCTGGATATGACAGCCGGCATTTTTGCAGACATAATCCCACAGGAAATCAAAGGGGCCTTTTATCAGGCGGGAAAATACTTCACGAGGAAGGCCGTGTTCACGCATGGCGACCTCAATATCATCAAGGCCCCGCTTTGCTATGTAAACCGGAGAATCACCGGTTGCAGGATCCTGGCCAAAAACCCTGGAGGCAAGCTTATAGGAGGAAAGCGTTGAAACAGTCGCCTCTGAAATTCCCTTGAGTCCCTGAACATAGCTGTTGTATCCTTCGGCTGAGGCGGCTATATATTTCGAGTTTTCATCTATAGAAATGCCTGCGCCCGCACTGCCGGCTCTTCTTGCGGCCCTGCCGGCCCTGCCGAAAAACCTGAGGCTCTTTTTGGCGACCTCTTTTATCACACCGCTTTTATCCTCCTGTGAATCAGCGGCTGCATATTTTTTTATCTCATCGAACAAGTAAATGGTTTGCGCAAGTTCGGGCAGCTCTTCTTCTTGGCCGGCACAGGGCTCCAATTGGCTGCTTATTTTCTCCAATAAATTAAAATACGGGCCTTTGCCGGCTGCCATCATTTTTGCAAGCGATTTCTTCTTGCTCCTGCCTGCAATATATTTTCTGCCTATATCAAAAGATTCGGCAAAATTGATCCATTGGCTGATATAGGAGTTCCTGTACCATTTATCGAATTCAATCCTTTTCTTTTCAATTTTAAGGGGTCTTTTTAAAGCTTCTTCCAGTTCTGCGATCATGGCTTTTACAGCTTTTGAGCCTTCCACCGTATATGCGGGCTCTATGATTTGCGCATCTTTAATATCTTTTTCCACAGGCCAGAAATCCTCGATCCGCACCGGGGGAGCTCCGGAATATTCATTGCACCAGGCAACAAGCCAGTTCATGGATATTCCTTCCTTGGTTGCCAGAAATTCCAGCCTTGAGTGAAGGTCTTCCATCCGCTTTTTCTTCAAATCTCTGTCCGCCCAAAAAAGATAGTAAAGATACTGTCTTTCAACACGTTGAAACAATTTTGGAATTCTGTTTTGCTCCTCTGGCGGAACCAGTACCCTGAAGTCAGCAACGGGCAATTGTTTAAGCTCTGACAACTGCTCTGCTTCAAAACCGGCCTTAAGTAAATTTATTCTTCTTATATAATGGGCAAAGGTCTTTGCGAGAATTTGGTCCGGGGTATCTTTTGTATAATTGACCACCTTTTCGGTCATATTTTTGTCATAGGGCGCCATGAAGTCATTTTGAAAAAGCCTGCAGTACATTTCTTTTAAGTTTTTTTCAATGTCTTCACAATGATTCAGCCCGAAACCCGGAAGCCGGATCTGATCATTGCGGTGCTCAATGTCGAGAATGGTCTGCCTGAATTCCTCAAGTGTATTTACATCCTCTAAAAATTCTCCGCTGAGCACGGGCGGGCCTGAATAATGTTTTTGAAACTGCTTTATGGTAGTTAGGTTTGTGGCAAACGACCAGGTAAGAAAACCGCAGATTGTAAGGGTCAAAGCGGCCCAGGCCGCAAGTTTCATAATTTTTAATTTTCTTTTCCACTGCCGTGCCCTCTGGGTCAATGAATATATTTTTCTGTCAGAGGGCATAATTTTTGAAAACAGATCGTAGAGAAAATAACTCTTATCCGAGGATTTCCGCTCCTGCGGGACTTCGGCTCCAACAACGCTTTCCATAAAATAGGAATGCGGCAGGCCTTCCTGTCTGGCGCTTGTAAAATAAATGCCTCTTAGGTGGGGTTCCTCCTTGTAGACGGTTTTATCAAATGCAGTCTCAACAAATCTGGCAAGGCCGTCTTTAAGCATTGAAAATTCTTCCGGGAACAAAAAGGCCTCGGCCGGCAGCCCCGCACTTCCGGTCATGGGGTAGAACCTGAGGCGATAGTTGCTCATGCTTTTCTCAAGGCTTTGAAATGTTGAATCAACTACCTGCCGGCTGTCCTGCAAAGGATCCTCGTTTAAATACCCCAAAGCCTGGTCTCGCGCGGCATCCGGCAGAAACCGGCAGAACTCTTGCCAGCCGTATATGAGATCACACTTGGTGACCAGTACATAAACCGGAAACTTCGCCCCGAGAGCCTGCATCAGCTCCTCTATGCGGGCCCTTATCCTTTTGCCTTCCTCCTCGATTTCGCCGGCCGAAAATTTCAATAAATTGGCTGCTGAAACCGATATGATCAACCCGTTTAGAGGTTCCTTTTTTCTGTATTTTGCAAGCTTTGAGAGAAAAAGCCGCCACTCTTCGCGATCCGAGGCTTCATCAGGATGAATTGCGTAACGTCCGGCGGTGTCAATAAAAACTGCCTGCTCAAAAAACCACCAGTCGCAATTCCTGGTCCCTGAAACGCCTGAGACTTTCGAAGGGGCGGAAAATCGCGAGGTCAGCCCTGAGTTTTTAATCGCTGTAGTCTTGCCCGAGCCGCTGTCGCCTATTATCATATACCAGGGCAGTACATACAGGGGATTGCCCTGATATCTCAAATTAGACTTTTTCAGACCGGAGACCGCTTCTTTCCATCGATTGGAAAGCTCTTCGGCGACCTGTTTATCGGGAGCTTCCTGCTTATCGTCTTCTAAAATCCCGTCTATAAATTTCTTCTCCCGCCGCTTTAACCAAAGCGCCCGCAAAAGCAGAAACAAAAGTATAAAGGTCAGACAGGCAAGTGAGAATAAAAGGCCCGAAAACGGCCTCGCCTCCATTAACACCGCAACTATTACCGGGATAAAAAAAGCAATCAGTATTAACAGGGAAATCAGCAGTATTTTGAAAAATTTTTTCATTACGGAACCATATTCACTATTGTTTCACTGTTTAAAATAAACCTGTAGAGCATAAACAAGGTGACAATGACAAACAAAGGCCCCAGGAGGATAAGGGCCGAATCCCACGAGATATCGAACTTTTTTCCCTTCGCAGCCAAAGATTCGTCAGGATCTTTTCCTCCGTAGGACTCTTTGAAAAGTATTTCCTTTGGTGCAGATGCCAGGCCGTCTGCGGTACCTGTAATTCTTTTTATGTTTTTGGCCGCTATATGATCATGGGCAGCCTGATCCTCATCAGATCTTCCATATTTTCCCCTGAAACCGGAGATAAGACAAAGGCAGTAGACCTCGCGAACCTCGTTTTGCTCCGGCTCCAGTTTTTCCAGTTGCTCGAAGAATTTTGTGCCCCCGTTACTGGTCCTGTAGTGGCGCTTCTGCAGCATGTTTTTCTTCCACTCGGATTTCCTGGTCCATGAAGAGCGCATAATCGTTTCATCTATCCATGCAAAAACAGCAAACTGCGCAAGTTCGTAATCCTCACGGGAAAAACCGTTTTCAGTGCACAATTTGCGGCTTTTTTCTATCAGATCATCAATTTCCTGCCGGATTTTATCCGCCGGCGGATCTTCATTTACCTTTTTCTCTTTGAAATATGCAATATATCCAATCAGATCCGTAAAACAGTGACACAGCCGCATGCTACCTTCTCCTGACAATCATTAATTCGACTCTTACATCTTCGGGAGGGTCGCTCCAGTAGAGACCGATGTTTTTTTCCTTTTCAATGTTGGCCCATTGCTCGCCGTGGTTGTCGATATGGAAGTAAATTGAATCACTGCGCCTTGGCAGCTCCTGCGGGGGCACGGGGAGGTAATCCAGGCTTGCCCCGGGAAGGGCCCGTTCAATGAGTATTGGCAAAATTTTTGTTGTTCCGATCTTTATCTCGGCCTTTACCGCGTCGAGTATGGTTACAGGCTCCTCCTGGGTCCTGATAACCAGGTAATAATGGTTATTTCCCTCAAAAACTTCCCTCTTCAACTCCGCGGTAAAATAATCCTCGCCCGGTTCGAGCAACACAATATATTCGGGTCCGGCTGTAATTTCATCGAGCAGAGCCGAAATAAGACCCAAAGCATCTGAAAAGCACTCCCATAAATTATTATGGTCATATTCCGGCAGAAACTGCGTACCCCCCTCATTTCTGCCAAACACATCGATATTTTCCGAAAAAGAAGACAATTCCCCGATAAATTGCCTTACCAAGGAATAGACTTCCCATGGATGGACATCCTGCCCCTCCAGCATATGGGAGAAAACCGGGATATACGTGTTAAAAGACCTTAAGGCCA
Organism: uncultured Desulfobacteraceae bacterium; assembly: GCA_964626455.1. Taxonomy (GTDB): domain Bacteria; phylum Desulfobacterota; class Desulfobacteria; order Desulfobacterales; family Desulfosalsimonadaceae; genus Desulfosalsimonas. The sequence continues at coordinate 14,317 of CAZVFQ010000077.1, forward strand.
AAAGATAAACCATATCTTTTGAGCCGAATTCAGCGTTGTGTATCCCCCGTTTCTTTTTATGGGATTCAAGCTCACGCCCCCTGGAAAGCACCTGATTGTAAATATCCCTGACCCGGCCCAGCAGCAGAGAAGAGGAATGGATCGAGAGACACGGCGGGACAAATTTTTTAGAAATACTAATATTTTCACCATCACGCACAATTTCGGCAACGGGTATCAGCTCGTAATTTCCAAGCTCTTCTTTTTCCGTATGGAAAAAAATCCGCAGCAGATAATTCATTTTTTTGACCTGTGCAGACGAGTCTCCCTGATGCAGATCATTTACAAGTTCGGGTCTTTCGCTTGTTATAAAGCGCGTATTTATATTTGAATACCCTTGGCCGAACTTTAGAACCGATACATTTTCACCGTTTTTGCTGTATTTTTTAAGCCCCACATAAACGGTAAGAGAGTTGCCCTCCGCATCAAGGGCATCTTTAAAAGAGCGCGGTTCAATCACGGCGTTGTCACCTAAAACAGCATAGGTCATGTCGGCAAACCAGAATTCTCCTGCTTCGATCTGAAAAGAATGGTTTGCCAGCGCCGACTCCCCTATTTCCAGTCTTCCCGTGCCATACAGATAGGGTTTTATATACCTGTAATAAGGCGTAAAATTAGACTCACTGCAAAGCTCGCTCAACTGAAGGTGCTGCGGCTGCAGAAACAGACCCTGATGCCAGAAAACCGGTTTTTCCATTATTCTTCTTCCTCTTTGTCTTTCCCCTGCTCTATAATTTCTTCGACCCTGTCAGGCCCCGGCCTCAGAACCGCAGCCAATCCTCGCCTGCTTCCTTTACTTCTTTTACTTCCTCTATTTTGTCTTTCTCTTTATTCTTGTCTTCCCCCGGCTCTGTAACTGCTTCGATCCTGTCGGGCCCCAGCTTCACTTCCGCCTCCAATATTGCCGGGACCTTTTTTTTCTTCCTTTTAATATACCCCTCGGTTTCTGTGCGAACCGGTATTTCATACAAGCGAACCATTCTTTCTTTGCTCATTATTCTGTAGCCTGCGACCAATCCCACGTATTTTGCTTTTTCGGCCCGGTCGAGCCGGTATGTAATATCGGATCCCGGATAAACAACGAAATTTTTCACTGAGACCACGCTTGGATCAAAAATTTTGCTTTCAAGAAGTTCGGACAATCCGCTCCTGTCTTCTGCATACTGATTAAAAGCGTTCGGATCGGTAAGCTGATAGACAACCAGATAAAGGGAATAGGATT
>CAZVFQ010000078.1:0-15551 GCA_964626455.1 uncultured Desulfobacteraceae bacterium
GAAAACGCTCAATGTCGCTTCAAAAACCAACCCCGACCTTGGACTTCCTTGGAAGCTTTTTACTTTGCCATCGAATACTAAACCCTCACACTTTGAACCTTGAACCTTGAACTTTGAACCTTGTTCCTTGAACCTTGCTCCTTAAGCCTTATCTTTCAGTCTGGACTTGTCTGGAAAAATGTTTAATGATATTAAAAAATATTTAAAATATCAATCAATAATGGTCAAAGGATAACATTATGAAACTGGCTGTAAGCGGAAAAGGCGGGGTGGGCAAAACCACATTTTCAGCCCTTCTGATTCGGGCTTTAAGCGATCAGGGCAAACGGGTGCTGGCAATTGATGCAGACCCGGATGCCAATCTTGCCGGGGCTGTCGGCATTGCCGATGCCGAGAAAATAGTGCCGATATCGGAAATGAAGGACCTTGTCTATGAACGCACCGAGGCAAAACCCGGAACCATAGGCGGATTTTTCAAGATGAATCCAAAAGTGGACGATCTTCCGGATTCTCTTTCAGCAAAGCTTGACAATATAAAACTCATGCGCCTCGGAGGGGTAAAAAAAGGAGGCGCCGGATGTATCTGCCCCGAGAGCACCCTGCTTAAGGCGCTTATCACGCACATCGTACTCGCCAGGGATGAGGTGGTGATCATGGATATGGAAGCCGGCATAGAGCATCTGGGCCGGGCCACGGCCGGTGCGGTCGACCGGCTCATCGTTGTGGTGGAACCTGGCCGAAGAAGCATTGACACCGCCATGCACATAAAACAGCTTGCCACGGAAATAGGATTAAACAGGATCTTTCTTGTGGGCAACAAAATCCGCGGGACAAAAGACCGCGAGTTTCTGCAGAACAATCTGTCAGATTTCGAGTTCCTGGGATTTCTGCCCTATGACGAGGCCTTGATAGAAGCGGACCTAAACGGCAAATCCCCATATGACGCGGAGTCAAAGGCCAGATCTGAAATACTGAAAATTATAGAAGCGCTTTGATGACGGAAAAACGCCCCTATCCCAGACGCAAACCCGTATACAAACGGAAACAGCAGCTAAAGCCCGGTTCGGATGCAAGCCTGAAAAAGGTGTTTGCTGAAATCGGAAAGCCGGAACAGAGTCAGTTTAAACCCGATCCTTTTCAGCTCGAGGCAATCGAGGCCATTGAAAAGGGTGACTGCCTGGTAACCGCCCCCACAGGTGCGGGCAAGACATGGATCGCGGTCGAAGCAATACGCAAAATTTTCAATGCCGGCGGAAAGGCCTGGTACGCATCGCCGTTAAAGGCGCTTACCAACTCCAAATACGGTGAATTCTCGGAGATCTTCGGATCAGAAAACCTGGGAATCCTCACGGGCGACCGCAAGGAAAACGCAGACGCCCCAATTATAGTCGGCACCACTGAAATACTTCGAAACCAGCTCTATGACGCCATGCACAGAGGAGAAGACCTGGGCGCTGATTTTGTGGTACTCGACGAAGCCCATTTCCTGGGCGACGAGGACCGGGGGGTAGTATGGGAAGAAACCATGATATACCTGCCTTCCCGCATTCCCATGCTCATGCTTTCAGCAACAGTGGGCAATGCGGATCAAATCGCTGCCTGGCTGGAATCAATCAGGGCAGGAACCTGTATAATAGTTGAGGAAAAAAAACGGCCCGTACCTCTATACCCTCTTTTTCTTCACCCTTCGGGCACACTGCTGCCTCTTATGGGCAAAAGCAATAAAAAGGGCGGTGCCAGGCTGCATAAGAAGGTGTTGAATTTTCTTAAAAACCAGTCTTCAGGCTATGCGGGTTTTGGAGCGGCTCTTCCCAGAATGGACGAGATCCTGGCAGTGTTTAGAAAATACAACCTGCTGCCTGCAATTTTCTTTTTAAAATCCCGGGCAGACTGCGACAACGCCTTGCTGCTATGCTCGAAATACAAAGTCACAGAAGAACCGGAGCGCAGGATTAAAAGAAGACAAAGAGTTGAGCAGCTCATAGAAAAAGCGCCCCGTCTTGCGGATCACAAGCAGATGCGGGACCTTACGGAAAAAGCTGTTGCAGCACATCACAGCGGCCAGCTTCCGGCATGGAAGCTGGTGATAGAAACCCTGATGACAGAAGGGTACCTGGATGCGGTTTTTGCCACTTCCACTGTGGCCGCAGGCGTCAACTTTCCCGCCCGAACCATCGCGTTTTTAAATTCCGACCGGTTCAACGGCCGGGAGTTCATGCCGTTAAACCCCACGGAATTCCACCAGATGACCGGCAGGGCGGGCCGGCGTGGCATGGACAAAATAGGCTTTGCAGTGGTAATACCCGGCAGATTCATGGATACCCGCTACGTGGGCCGGCTGATACATATGCAGCCGACGGATGTAGACAGCCAGATAAAGATCAATTTCTCCATGACCCTTAACCTGCTGCTTTCCCATACACCGGACCAGGTACGCGAACTGCTGGAAAAATCATTTGCCAACTTCCAGCAGCACTCCGGGCGTAAAAGCAAAAAACGCAAATCTGCCGCGCATTCACGTACCCGGCATCTTTGGGACGAATTTGTCCGGCACCTTGACTTTTTAAAAGAAAAAGAATATGTTGCAAAGAACAACAGGCTGACCGAGGACGGCATATGGGCCTCTCAGCTCCGCATAGATCATCCGCTGATGGTGGCCGAAGGTTTCAGGCGCGGCCTCTTTCCGCAATCAGATTCCGCGCTTTTAGCTGCAATAATGGCCGCTTTCGTAAACGAGCGGGAAACCGATGAGGACAGCATTCACCCCAGGGACGTGCCTGAAGGGCTCGAAGATGCCTATCTTACCATCCGTGAGGGGCTGCGGCCGTTTGCAAAAGAAATGATAGCAAAGGGTTTTTCCGCGCCGTTTTTGTTCATGCGGCCCGCTATGACAATATACCACTGGGCAGCCGGCCGGGACTGGGAATCGGTGCTTGCCCTGTGGGACAGCGCAGAAGGCGACCTTGCAATGCTAACCATGAGAACCGCGGACAATCTGCGACACATACGCAACCTTGGAAAGGTGTTTCCCGAGGCGGCGCAAAGCGCAAAGACGGCCATGGAACAAATCCTGCGGGATCCGGTTGTCCCGCCCCTTAAAACCGAATAACAATCAAAGCCGATGGCGTTTATCCACTGGACAATCCTTGTCTTAAACATCGCCCTGTCCCTGCTTGCAGCCGGACACGCACTGTTTTTCAAGCGTACTCCGCAATCTGCCCTAGGCTGGGTGGCTGTATGCCTGGCATTCCCGTTTGTGGGGCCGGTAATCTATTTTATTTTCGGCATCAACAGGATTCATCAGCGGGCCAGGAAGCTGGAAACCAAAAGACCCCCGCAGCGCATAGAAATCGGGGGCGGCAGATCCATTGATACCGTCACATACAGCCCGGCAAACCTGGATGTCAGAAGAAGCGCCGTGGATATCGCCCGAATCTCCGACAAGGTAACCCGCCTGCCCCTGGTTGGGGGAAACAGCATCGAGCAGCTCCACAACGGGGAAAAAGCATATCCTGCAATGCTTGAAACCATTGAAAACGCCCAAGAAAGTGTTTTTCTCTGCTCCTATATCTTTGACACCGACGATACAGGCAAAAGATTTATCAACGCCCTTGCAGCGGCCCGGCAGCGGGGAGTAAAAGTGCGTGTGATCGTGGACGGATTCGGAGAAATTTATTCCAGGCCCAGGGCCCGCACCCTGCTCAGGAATGCCGGTGTGCCATACACCAGATTTTTACCGCCGCGTCTGTTTCCCTTTCCAATGCTGCATATCAATCTTAGCACTCACAGAAAAGTCCTGGTTGCCGACGGGGAAACAGGATATGCCGGAGGAATGAACATCGGCGACCGGCATATGGTGGACTTGCCGAAAAACCGCAGGCCCGTGGCAGACACCCATTTCCGTTTCCAGGGGCCGGTGGTCCGCCATCTCGAACAATCATTTCTTGAAGACTGGCAATTCTGCACTGGCGAATATATAGAACCGACATCCGCACCCATCATCCCGAAGGGAACGGCTGTTTGCCGCACAATAACAGACGGGCCCAACGAACCGGCGGACAAACTTTCAACCATACTGGTGGGGGCGGTGGCAACCGCGCGCAGCCGAGTTATGATCATGACGCCGTATTTTCTGCCCTCAACAGAAATGATCTCTGCCATTCAAACCACCGTACTGCGAGGCACCCGCGTGGATATCGTGCTGCCGTCGGTAAACAACCTGCCCTATATCCAATGGGCCTGCAACAACATGCTCTGGGAACTTCTGTACTGGGGGGCAAATGTGTATTTTCAGCCTCCGCCATTTGTGCATTCCAAACTTTTCGTAGCGGATGAACAATACGCCCAGATAGGATCGGCCAATATAGACCCGCGCAGCTTGAAGCTTAATTTTGAGTTAAACGTGGAGATCTTTGACAGGGATGTTGTGGATCGAATTTCGCGCCACATTGACGAAAGGATTGAGCATTCCAGGCAGATCTATCTCGAGGATATAGACAACCGCTCATTTGCCGCCAAAACCCGCGACGCCTTCATGTGGCTGTTTTCCCCCTATCTCTAGAAAGGAATCTGCCCCCATTTTTTCTTTTTGAGCCGTTCTTTCAGGCGTCTGGAGCGCCTGTTGATAACCGCATAGCCGTAGCGCATATTTTTGTCGAAAAGATCCGGGGAGTTGCGCAGATTGGTGGGTATTTTCATGCCTGTGGCGGTCATCCTTCGCAATATATTGACCTCCTTGCCCACTACCCAGGCCTGCCTGTTTCTTACCGCATCCAGAAAATCCACGGGATTTTTCCCGCAGGAAGCCCATGTCACGGCCTTTCCCATCTGGGACAGATTGTGACCGTCTGATCCGCCGGTAAGGCCGGTCTCCATGTTAAAGCCGAGAAGCGCGCTTTTAAGATTCCATCTGTGCATGTTGCCGGCGTTTATTACCTCCACGCCGTCTGCCGCGGACAGAAGAGATTTCTGGCGTGCCCGGGAAAAAACCGCGTTGCACACGCCTGTAAACATGGCGCAGTAAGGATGGGGAAAAACAGTCAACGCACCACACCGCCTGGCAGATGCCACAAGGGCTTCCATGGAAAGCCAGGACGATGACATAACCTCTTTTCCGAGATAGGGGGCAAGCTCTGTTTCAAAAAACCTCACCAAGCCTTCAACCGTGTGGAAGTAAACCAGCAGGTGCGCACCCTCCCTGGAGGTTATCTCTATTCCCGGGATAGTGAAAATATCCTTATATTCGGCAATCCGCACAGCTCCCTCTACAGTATTGTGATCTGTTATGGCTATGCCTATATTGAGTCTGCGGGCACGCTCTGCAATCGCCGGGATGTCATTGAGCCCGTCGGAATACCTGGAATGAAAATGCATGTCAACAACGGTATGATTTTTTACAAGAGTTTCCAGTTCCGGGCGCTCAAAGCGTATGCGGTGACAATTTTCTGACTCCTGCTGATTTGCAGAAGATATGTCTGAAGAAGATATAATTGACGGTTTAAACATAGTTCAACTCCTTTACTCAATGTTACAGAATAATGCAGATTTGTCAAAAATTCAACATTTGTTTGCAACTCATTTGTTTGCAATTGAGCAATCGGTTTGAAATCCGGGCACTTTGTGATACATATACAAAAGATCGGTATTAAAAAATATAATCCCAGGGAATTTAATGGCTCAAAACTGGAAAATAAAAGATATAATCGATTTTGAATATTTCCTTGGCAGAAGCGAAAACTCAGCCGTTGAGCATAACCGGCAAATTTACCGGCAATACGCCGAAACCGGTCCCAAATCGCCTGACAGGCGTGCAGTGTTTAAATACTGGCTGAATCACCTCAGGCAATCCGCGGCTGAAGATGGAAAAACAGAGATTTTGCCCGGCGAGATTTACAATGAAGCCGCAGCAGCATCCAGGCTGATTCTCGGAGCGCTCGCCCTGATATCTGGGGCGGTGCTTGCATGGTCAGTGCTGTCCTATGGAGGAACCACTCCGGTAAACGTGTTTACCTGCCTGTGGGTCCTGCTGGTACCTCAACTGATCCTGCTCATAGTCCTTGGGGCAAGTTCTCTTATTTTCAGGCTCAGGCGGCATGGCCGGGCAGCAAAAGGCCTATATTCCATTATTTCCGTACTCATGCTTCGCATTTCACGTCGGATAATAAATTACGCGGCAACAAAAGCCCCGCAGGACAAACAAAACAGTCTTAACTCAGCACTGGGCATAGCTGGCAGCACCAAAAGTATATACGGCAGCCTTTTCTTCTGGCCGGTATTCAACATTGCCCAGTTAACCGGCATGATTTTCAACATTGGCATTCTGGCCGCCCTGCTTTTGCGCATCACAATCACCGACGTTGCCTTCGGCTGGCAGTCGACCCTCCAGCCCGATCCGCAGAGCGTATACAGAATAGTTGAAATAATTGCCCTGCCCTGGGCATGGTTTGTCGACACCCCGATTGCCCATCCGACCGCAGCCCAGATAGCAGGCAGCAGGATGGTTTTAAAGGACGGCATTTATCATCTTTCCACCGGAGATCTTGTTTCTTGGTGGCCTTTTCTGTGCCTGTCCATGGCCTTCTACGGCCTGATGCCAAGGATTGCGCTTTTGATTGCGGGCCTGTGGCGGCAAAACAGGCAGCTTGCAGGTCTTAATTTCACCCATGCTTCATGCGAACGCCTGTGGCGGCAAATGACAGCCCCGCAGATCCGGACTGCAAGCCGTCCCTATCAAAGACCAGGCAGAAAGCCGCCTGCTGAAATATGGCCTGAAAGCTTTGCCCAGGCAGCTTCCGAAGACACGGGGCTTATATCCGCGGTTGTGGCTCTGCCTGAAGAAATCAAAATCGAAAGCCAGGCCCTTTCAGAACAGCTAAAAGCCCGGCTCGGCATTGATCCTTCCGAGGTGATCCGTGTCAGCGGGGACCCGGAACAAGACGCAAAAGACCTGTTTTCACGGCAGCCTCAAAGATCCCCGACCCCTCAGCGTCTGGTTTTCATCCAGGAATCCTGGCAGCCGCCTATAAAGGAGATCCTGGCATGGATCAGACACATAAAACAGGCTGCCGGGGATAATACACCGGCCGTTGTATGCCTTATCGGAAGGCCGATGGAAAACAGTGATTTCGCAGGACCTGTGGGAAAAAGCGAACAGGTTATGTGGCAGCAGGCAGTAAACAGCCTGGCAGACCCGTACATCAGGGTTGAAGTCCTTGGGGAGCAGAGCAGCGATGAAAAATAAAATACCGGTATTCGCAGTTCTGGGGCATCCAAACGAAGGCAAGTCGTCAGTAGTGGCAACTCTTGCTGAAGACGACAGTGTGCCCATCAGCCCCACACCGGGAGAGACCCGGTTTTGCCGCGAGTATCCCGTGATAATAGACGGCGCAGAAATCATCCGCTTCGTTGACACCCCTGGATTTCAAAACCCCAGGGCCGCGCACAAATGGATACAGGACGCTGCCCGGCATGATTCCGAATGGATATCAGCATTTATAAGCTCCCATAAAAACTCTTCCGAACTGACAGACGAATGCGAGCTTTTCTCTCCCCTTGCAGACGGGGCGGGCATAATTTTTGTGGTGGACGGCTCAAGGCCCGTGCGAAATACTGACAGGGTGGAAATGGATATCCTGCGCCTGACCGGTCTTGCCCGCATGGCTGTGATCAATACCAAAGACCGGCAGCACGGACAATACATTGAAGATTGGAAAAATACCGCCAGAAAGCACTTTAACACGATCCGCATCTTTGACTCCCACAAGGCAAGCTTTTCAGAACGCATGGCTCTTCTTGAAAGCCTGAAAGCCATAGATCCGGATTGGCAGGATGCAATTGAAACCGTAATTAAAACTTTTTCCGATGACTGGGAAAACCGGATACAAGAATCAACCGCTATTATCACGGAACTAATCGAAAAAGCAATTGCCCACACTGCAGAAAAAACCATCAGAAACCCGGCAGATAAAGATCCTGCTCTCAGCGAACTTACCAAAACCTACCAGAAGCAAATCGCTGAGATGGAACACCATGCCCATCAGCGCATCAAAAAACTGTTTAAGCACAATATATTTTCCTGGGACCTGCCGCCGCAATCCATGGTAAATCAGGACCTGTTTTCAAGAAAAACATGGCAGGCACTGGGTCTTACCCGCAGCCAGATGACCTGGGCCGGCGCAGGAATCGGCGCAGGAATCGGCGCCAAGGCAGACCTTGCAGCAGGCGGCCTGGCATTCGGAGTATTCACGGCTCTGGGCGGAGCCATTGGTGCGGGCTCTGCCGCATGGGGAACCCGCAGGATTGCCGGAACCCGCATAAAGGGAATGCCGCTTGGCGGCATAAGGCTCCGGGTAGGACCTGTAAAAAACGATCAGTTAATCTACGTAATGATCGACAGATGCCTTATCTACTTCAGCCACATCATCAACTGGGCCCACAGCAGAAGGGACAAGCCGGGAAAGGAGCACGCAGAAAACCCTGCGATTTCGGAATTTCTGACAGCAAAATGGAGCGGGGAACAAAAAACAGTTGCAAGACATTTTTTTAAAGAAGCCCGCAAAAACGTCCCGACAGCATCCGGCAGCCCTGAGGCTGATTTTGCAAAAATGCTTGAACAAATCCTAAAGCAGATTTCCCGCACATGAATCCAGACCCGGATATCACGAAAAATAGTCTCAAAAAGGCCGCAATCGAACATGTTCAAAAAAGCGGGGTGAAAATAACCCCGGTGGATCTGGAGCGCAAAATTTCAGCCGAATTCAGGACAACCGCCAGAACCGCCAGAAAACTTATCAAATCCCTTGTAGCCGAAAACCGGCTGACATACACCCAGCAGCTCGGCAGAACCTTTGTGGAAATATCGCGCAACCGGCCGGTCCATGTCGGCGGAGGCGTAATACTGGCCCCGCCGGATATAGCCTTTACACCTGAGCCCGGCCAGATTCTGGTCAGGATTGCGCCGGGCGCCTCATTCGGCACAGGCGATCATCCCACCACCAGGATCGCGCTGCAGCTTATCTCAAAGACATTTCGCAAACAAACCCTGCCCTGTACCCCTGAAAATGCAAAGGTGCTGGATATAGGCACAGGCACTGGCGTGCTTGCAATAGCCGCATGCCTGATGGGTGCAAAACAAGCCATAGGCATTGACACAGACCCCTGCGCACGCAGTGAAGCAATACATAATATCCGTTTAAACGGTCTGCAGGACAGGATTACTGTTGATACCACGCAAAGATTTGAAAAGAGCAAACACAAAGCTAAAATCAGTCCTGATAAAAAAACTTTTTCTCTGGTCCTTGCAAACCTGCGCTACCCAACCCTGGCAAGGCTGCATGCTGATATCGCTCAGATCACAACACCCGGCGGCCTGCTCATCTTTTCCGGTTTCAGACCCCACGAAACCCCGGGCCTTAAGGAAGTCTATACTACACACGGCTTCAGGCACACCGATACACTGACAGAAAACCACTGGTGCGGTATAATTTTCAGAAAAATTCAACTCTTTTAACAGCCCGGGCATACAAAAGATAATCATATAACACGATATCATCGGCATAGGCCTGGGGATGATCACCGTATATCAGGCTCAGCAGGGTGAACTTGCCGGATCCGTTGGGACCTGACAATGCCCATCGCTCACCTGAACGGATTTTAAAACAGATATTTTCAAATATTTTTCTGTTTTCTTCATCCAACCCTGCAAGAGGACTGTCAAGCAGCAGTATCCCGGGGTTTTTAACAACAGCGGCCGCCATTCGCACTCTTTTGCCCTCTCCGCTTGAAAGCTTTATCAAATGGCGATGCCTTATGGATTCAAGGCGGAATATCGTATACAGACTCTCCAGTGTCCATCTGGAATCTGCATCCGCATTATTCGCCCTTGAAATAAGATACTCCTCCACTGTGGGCGAATCATCTGCATAACCGGCGTTAAACCGCTGCTGATAAAAAAATCCCCCGACTCTGTTCGCAGGCTTAAAATCATGCCGGATATCCAAGTATGCCGCCTTTTGAAAATCAGAAAAATGATGTTCGATTTTTCCCCGCGTCACCTGGCATTGCCCTGCCATAGCCTTAAGCAAGACGCTTTTGCCTGAACCGGTTTCCCCCACCACTGCCAGATGCTGATTTTTGTGGATTTCCAGGTTCAGACCCGAGAAAACCTGCTTTCCATGGCAGATCACGTCAGCATCTCTTATCTTAAATACCAGAGAATCCGTGTCACCGTCAGGCTGCAGGTCTTTGCGTGCCGAAATATCCAATCTTGTCTGCATGTCATTTATCCCTTGATTACGATATATGTTTCCGAACAGCCAAGGTTTGACCTTTTTTATATATTGCCATATACTTATTTTAAACTTTCGTCAAAATCGGAAAAATACAATGGCCACCATCACACCTGCTGACATGGAAATATACCGGCAAACCGCAAGACGCCGAAAGGAAGCCTACGAGCAATGGCGCCGCAAGCGGGTGGAACACGGCTGGGCCCTGGCCAAAAAAGCCGCCTCCCTGCTGCGAGAGCGGTTCCAGGCAGATAAAGTTGTTGTTTTTGGCTCTCTTCTTAGACCGGGGTATTTTGACGAACGATCAGATGTGGACCTTGCAGCCCGGGGGATCCCTGACAAAGATTATCTGCGCGCAGTTGCAGCCGTTACCGGCCTGGACAGCGAAATCACGGTTGATCTTATACGCATGGAGGAGGCCTCACCATCGCTCTGCAAACAAGTGGAAGAAGGGGTGGAAATATGACTTCAGGAAAAGAACCCTGGCCGGCCCTGGCCGGACGCCTGGAGCAAATGATGCAGGATATAGAGCGGGTCGTCCAGCGGATGGGGCATCTGCTGGATAAGGCCCGCCAAACCGGTGACGATGGTTACCTGGACGGAGTTGCCCTTAATCTGCACAGTTTCTATGCCGGCATGGAATCCTGTTTTGAAGACATTGCCCGTACAGTTGACGGAGGCCTGCCGTCAGGAGCGAATTGGCATCAGGATCTGCTGCAACAGATGACCGCCGATATGAAGCATTTCCGCCCTCCTGTCATCCACCGGGAAACCAGGGATTGCCTGGACGAATATCGGGCTTTCCGGCATCTGGTCAGAAATATTTATACCTTCAACCTGAAACCTGCGCGGCTAAAAACATTGGGTGATAAGGCATACACATGTTTTGCCGCCGTCAGACAAGACATGGATGCTTTCATAGATTTTCTGCGCAAACTAGATGCTGTTTGATTTATAACATCTACTGCCTCAAATCCGCCCTTAGAAAACATCACCGATTATCATTCCAGCTGAAATCAGGAGACCAGCGACGGCACAGAATCTGTTTTTTATGCAATGGTTGAGTATTTACGCACAGGAAGGTTATTGATATAATGATTATCAAACTGAAAAGCAGGCGATTTTTTGCAAAGTCGCGGAAAATTGACTGAAATATAAATAAGACGTCAGCAATAGGCCTTTTTTTAATATCCAATGAAACTGTATCGTTTTACCGTATGGCTGCTTAGAATTTTCAGCTATCTTTATTTTATAGAGGTGCGCGCCCAACACCGCGAGCGTATCCCGGAGTCGGGGCCGGTTATTCTGGCTGCCAATCATCCGGCCTCGGTTCTTGATGCCATTCTGCTTGCAATGCAGACCCGCCGGCAAATTCATTTCCTGGCCAAAAGCGGGCTTTTTAAAAACCGTTTCATAGGATGGCTGCTGGGAAAAGTAGGGGTAATTCCGGTTTACAGATCTCAGGAGGCGGCTGAGCACGGAAGAAGCAATATAGAGGTCTTTTCAAAGGTTTACGAGCTGTTTGAGCGGGGCGGCTGCCTGGGGCTGTTTCCAGAGGGCAGAAACTCACCGCCCGGGCAGGTGGCAGAACTTCGCACAGGAGCGGCCAGGATGGCGCTGGGTGCTGAAGAACGCTATAACTACGGCCTTGGCCTGAAAATAATTCCCGTGGGCCTTAATTACGAGCATCGCGGTATGTTTACATCATCGGCGCTCCTGCGCTTTGGCGAGCCAATAAAAGTGGCTGGATACGCAGGGCTGCACAAGGAAGATGAGGCAAAGGCGGTAAAAAAACTAACTTCGGATCTGCAGGAAGCGCTAAGACAGCAGGCCATGCACGTTGAAGACGAACAAATATCTGTGCTGGCAGATGATCTCTACGATGCAATGGGCTACAGTATCTCACCTCTTTCACCGGAGGAAAACAAGGGTAGCGCTGATGACACAAAGACCAAATCAAGGCTGAAAACATGGATATGGAAAATTCTTGAATGGTACAAGCCTGATCCGGAAGAAATCTCTGATCCATTTGAAACCAGGGTGAAGAACCGCCAACGTCTCACAAACATTCTTACCAGGGCTGCTGCACACGATCCATCCGCGGTAAAAGCCCTGCGCCGCCAGGTTGACCTATACAGGGACCATCTGCGGCAGACCGAACTTAGCCGGGCGGCAAAGCAGTCGCTGGACAACCCGGTTCGCGAACGGCTGATCAGACTCCGGATGACCCTTTATGCGCTGCTCATGGCACCTGTTGCCCTGTTCGGCCTGCTCCACAATATCGTTCCGTACATGCTTACAAAATACACAGCCCGCCTGGCCAGGGAAGAACCCATCCGGGTATTTGCCTACTTCGGGGTCGGTTTTCTGGCCTTCAGCCTTGCTTATGGGACTTTCGGCTTCTGGCTGTGGTTTTTTGCCGAAATGAACTGGAAATGGATTCTTGCCTACCTTGCACTGCTGCCTCCAGCCGGGTTTGCAGCACTGCGCTACAGGCGAAACATTGTCAGGTATCGCGACAAGATACTGGTGCGCGCATTTTTCTGGAACCAGGAGGAGCTTGTCAGGCTCCTGCGGCGCGAACGCAGAGACATAACCGAACGCCTCGAAAAACTGGAGGCGGAATTAACAACTTGAAAATCCCGCCCCTCCGGTTTTCTATATTTCTATATTTCCCTTTTTCAATGTTTCTGTGGGCATAAACCATTTAATGCCAAGGCGCTCTGATATAGCCCTGCAGCGTTCTGCAACCTTGTCCCAGCCCATGCCCTTTGCCAGGGAAAAGGGGCCGAAGGCTGATCCGCCGCCGTTTATAACAGCCTTGTCTATTTCTTCCGGGCTGTCTGTAACGCCTTCTTCCAGCAGCTTGGTGCCCTCATTGACCTGCAGACACACGATATCCATGGGATCAAAATCAGGGTCCGCCTTTGACTTGTCAATGGCCGGACGGCTGCCATCCGGCCACTGGTAGATCCCCTTGCCGGTTTTCTTACCCAGATGGCCGTCTTTTACCAGTTTTTTCATCCAGGAGCGCGGCTGAAATTCCGGGGAGAGAGTTTCTGTGAAATATTGGTTTCCGTGCAGATTGACATCTATGCCGGTAAAATCCATTATCTCATACGGACCCATGGGAGCGCCTATGGATTTAACCTTTGCATCAACTGCTTCAGGCTCCACCAGCTGCCTTTCATAGAGTTCGGCCAGATAAAGACCCACCGGCGCGCCCAGCCGGTTGAAAATAAAACCGGGCCTATCCTTCTCCACACGCACAGGCACCATAGCGCCCCTGAAATTCTGCAAACCTCCGATAAAGTCATAGCATGCCTGTATGATTTCATCTGAAGTGCCTTGCCCCCGGATCACTTCCACCAGGGGCATCAGCATGACCGGATTGAAAAAATGAATCCCGAGCACCCTGTCGGGGCGGCCTGTGGCCTCCCCGATTTTGGTAATGCTCATATTGGAAGTATTGGATGCCAGAATGGCATGCCCGGGAGCGCCGGCATCGGCCTTCCTGAATATGTCAAGCTTCAGATCCAACACTTCGGGCGCGGCTTCGATCATGAGATCCACGCTCTGAAGCGCCTCGTCCAGACCGGTAAAACCGCTTATCCGGTTCATTGCCTGTTCTGCGTCCTTTGCGTCAAGTTTCTGTTTGGATACCTGTTTGTCAAGGCTTTGCCGTATCCTCTGGGCTCCCCGGTCCACAAAATCCTGCTTAATGTCGTAAAGATTGACTTCGACTCCCGACAGCGCGCAGACCTCGGCAATGCCGTGTCCCATGTCGCCTGCACCGATAACCGCCATTTTTCTGATGTCTTCGGGTTTCATCTTCCGGGCCTCCTTTGTTTTAATTCATCTGTTCAGGCATTCAAGGCCTTATCAAAATCTTTTGTGCTGAATTTAGCACTGTGTTTACATCAGATTAAACTATACGCAAATTACAAGGAACTGTAAACGTGATATCTATTATTGCAGCATTATTATACGAAAAAGAATATATTGAGAAAATTGAATTGACTTGAACGTTGTTATAAGATATAGGTCTGCGTTTGATACATTTTTTAGGTTTTTGCTCAGGACTATACACCAAAACCCTTTTTAAACCAGAGCAGGGCAGAAAAGGGGTGTGCTCTTGTACCGGAAACTATCAACGCAAAACTCTGTTGTTCAAATATATAGACCCGCCCTGCTCTCTGAGCTCGGAAAGAAATTTTCCCGCTACCGCATCCTGCTCATAAATGCCCCTGCAGGTGCCGGGAAATCGACCATTCTTAAACAATTTACAAACGCCGATCGCCCCCATATCTGGTACAATACGACACCGGAAGGTGCCGATCCGGATGACAAGGCTGCCTGGAATCTCAGAGGCGACAATATTTTACAAGCCTTGTCATATGCAGGTAAAGACAAGATCTATTTAATTATCGACAACGCGCATAGAGCGGGAAACCATGAAAATTTCTGGGCCGCAGTTGATTTTCTTATACAAAACTTACCGGATAATCTATATATCGCAATTCTGTCGAGAAATAAAACCGCTGCCGAATCCTCCAGCCATATTCTCTATAACCTCGCAGGCCGTATTACAGGCAGCAGCCTAGGATTCAGCCTGGAGGAAATCCAGCAGCTATTCTATGAAAAATACGATTTTCCAATAACTAAAACCCAGGCAGAACAGGTTTACGAACTTTGTGCAGGGTGGCCCCTTGGGGTAAACCTCATAGCCGACTATCTGAGCAACTCGGATAAAGATGGATTGCTGCGGCAAAAGCCGCATGGATTATTCCTGGATAATGTTTTCTCCGAATACCTGACTGAAGAATACCTGAAATGTTTTTCTCAAAGTACACAAAACTTTCTGATAAACAGTTCCATGTTTGATTGCTTCAATGTGGACATGTGCGAGGAGATCCTCGAAGAAAAAAATTCCGCTCAAATCGTAAACTCCCTGCTCGAAGACGGGCTGCTGCTTGAAAAACCCGGACCCGGCGGCACCACCTGGTTTAAATATCCGGCTTTGTTTCGCGAATTTTTCCGCAGAAAATTGTCAAAAAACAAATCCGCCCTGGCAATATACAAAATGCATGAAATAACAGGGCTCTATTTTGCCTCACGGGACCTTCCTGCAGAAGCCATGAGGCACTATCTGAAAACTCATGCCTATGAAAAAGCTGCGGGCATACTTGAAAAACACATGGAACACTTTATTGTAGAAAGTGCGGCCGCAGAGGTTATCGACATCGTCGACAAATTTCCGAGGTC
>CAZVFQ010000079.1:0-15510 GCA_964626455.1 uncultured Desulfobacteraceae bacterium
CGTGGAAGTTGAAATTCCGGGGTATAAAACCCTCAAATTAAATCACGTGGTAATGGATTACAACGGGACCCTGGCTGTGGACGGGGTGCCTGTTGACGGCGTGGCAGAGGCTCTTGAAAAGCTTTCGGGCAGTCTTAAGCTGCATGTGCTGACTGCAGATACTTTTGGCAAGGCCGCTGCAGAGCTTAAAAATATGCCGTGCGATCTTACGGTCCTGCCGGCCGGGGACCAGTCAGGTGCAAAGCGCGATTTTGTCAAAAGCCTGGGAGCGGATAATACCGCAGCCATAGGCAACGGCAGAAACGACCGGTTTATGCTTGAATCCGCGGGACTCGGGATATGCGTGCTGCTTGAAGAAGGCGCGTGCGTGGAGACATTAAACCGTGCTGACATACTCTGTCCGTCCATTTTATCGGCACTGGGACTTCTTGCAAATCCCATGCGGCTTGTTGCAACACTTAGAAGCAGATGAATCCTTTCTGGGTCATATTAATTGTCGCGTTGACGCTGTTTTATATCGTTTTCCCCTATAATCTGCTGCCCGACTTCATACCGATTCTCGGCAGGCTTGACGATCTGGGGCTTGTGTTCCTGGTGATCTATTATCTGAAAACAGGGCGGGTGCCCGGATTTGTATCAAAAATTGCAAGATGGCTTTTTGGTACACCGGGCCGGAGTTCTTCAGGTGCCGGCCGCAGCAGTCAGGCCGGAGGCCAGAGGGGTTCAGCACGGCAAAATAGCGGCACAAGGGATCCATATGCGGTGCTGGGTCTTTCACCCGGCGCTTCCAGGCAGGAGATCCATGAGGCCTACCGGGGGCTGGTCCACCAGTATCATCCTGACAAGGTCTCGCACCTGGGAGAAGAATTTCAGGAACTTGCCAGGCAGAGGTTTATCGAGATCCAGGAGGCATACGAAATCCTGACCGGAAAATCAGGATAAATAAAGCTCACGCAGCCTGGCCAGATTTTCCGGGTCCATGTTTGTGCTGTTTTCTTTTTTCGGGGTTTCCAGAATCTTGGGAATTTGTGCAAGTCTTTTATCTTTTACCAGGCATGAAAATCCCTGATTTCCGATCATGCCCCTGCCTATGTGGGCATGTCGGTCCACCCGGCTGCCGCATGGCTTTTGTGCATCATTTGCATGGATGACGTAAAGGTTTTTTATTCCAAGAATTTCATCAAAGCTTTTCATTGTTTCTTCATAGGATTTTTTGTCTGACAGGTCGTATCCTGCGGCAAAAATATGGCATGTATCCAGACAGATACCTATATTATCCGTGTATGATATTTTTTGCATCATATCTGCAAGCTGCTCAAACGTGCAGCCAAGCGATGTCCCCTGACCTGCAGTGGTTTCAAGAAGCAGGCGGGTAGGATTGTCGGGAAGCTCTCTGAAAATATGGTTTATTTTATCTGTGATTCTTTTTATACCTGTTTTTTCACCGTCTCCCATATGAGAGCCCGGATGAAGGACCAGCCATGGGATCGCCAGTTGTTCGCACCGGATCAGTTCCTGTTTAAGGGCGGCAGTGGATTTTTCACTAACAGCAGCATCCTTTGCCGCCAGATTGATAAGATAAGCAGTATGGGCGGCAATGGCACTGATGCCTGTTTGTTTCCTTACCTGGTTGAATCTTTTAATTTCAGCATCTGACAGGTTTTTTTCCCGCCAGGTGCTTGCGTTTTTTGTAAAGATCTGAACGGCCTGGCAGCCAAGGGATTCGGCTTCCTCCAGGGCCTTGTGCAGCCCTCCGGAAATCGAAAGGTGCGCGCCCAGGATCAGATCATCACGCCTTTGTTCTTTGTCGGTTTCCGCCATTTTTCTACCACTCCTTGTCTGCCGTTATGGCCGGCTTTATACTTTTTTTATTTCAGCACAGCACAGATGTTTAAGAGGGCAGTTTTCACAGTCCGGTTTCCTGGCCTTGCAAAACTGCCTGCCGAAAAAAATCAGACGCAGGGAAAAATCATTCCAATCTTTTTTCGGTATAATTGCCATGAGGTCTGCTTCGATTTTTTCGGGATTTTTGTTTTTTGTCAGACCCAGGCGCCCTGAAATTCTTGCAACATGCGTGTCAACCACCATGCCGGGAATTCCGAAGGCGGCACCCAGCACCACGTTTGCTGTTTTACGGCCCACGCCGGGCAGGGATACCAGTTCCTCTATGTTATCGGGAACCCGCCCGTCAAATCGCTCCACAATCCGGCGGGCGCAGTTTTTTATATTTGCCGCCTTGTTTTTATAAAAACCCGTGGGTCTTACCAGATCCTCAAGAGTTGGCAAATCTGCTTCAGAAAAATCCCCGGCGGTTTTTAAATTCTTAAAAAGTTTTTCAGTTACAGCGTTTACCTGCCTGTCCGTGCACTGGGCCGACAAAATTGTAGCCACCAGAAGCTGAAAAGGTGTTTTGTGTGTTAGCTGCGTCTTGACATCGGGGTATTGTGCCTTTAGTATTTTTTGGATTTCCCGCACGCGTTGTTTTTGTTTTGCCATGGATGAGCTTTTTTTATTTTTTGACATTAAAGATTGATGGTTCATATTATAATAATGTGAAGACTGATTGCAAATAGCATGAATTTTGTTCAAAAAAAACCAAAAGCCATGGGACTTTGTTCAGGAGGGCTTGACAGCATACTGGCCGGGCTGGTTCTTTGCAGGCAGGGCATAGAGGTGGTATGGATCAGTTTTGAAACGCCTTTTTTCAATGCGGACAAGGCCCGGACGGCTTCGGAAAAGACCGGAATCCCTTTGATTGTAGAAGATATTACCGACCGGTATTTGCCGATGTTAGCAGACCCGCCCGCAGGATACGGACAGGGCATGAACCCCTGTATGGACTGTCATGCCCTGATGTTTAGGATAGCAGGTGAGATGATGGAGAAAACCGGTACGGATTTTTTGTTTTCCGGCGAGGTTCTGGGGCAGCGGCCGATGTCCCAGGTCAGGTCTTCGCTGCGTTATGTGGAAAAACGCTCCGGTTTTGACGGATATATACTAAGGCCCCTGTCTGCAAAAAAGCTTCCTGTTACCAGAATGGAAGAACTGGGTCTTGTTGATCGCGACCGTCTGCTCGATCTTTCAGGCCGCTCCAGAAAACCGCAGATGGCACTTGCTGAATCCTTCGGCATAACCGGGTATCCGGCGCCTGCAGGGGGTTGTTTGCTCACGGACCCCGGTTTTTCAATGCGCCTTAAGGATCTTTTTGCCCACGGGAGCCGATTATACCGCCGGCAGATAGAGCTTTTAAAATACGGCCGCCATTTGCGCCTTTCTCCCGAGACCAAGCTTATAGTCGGCCGCAACAAGCCGGAAAACGAAAAGATCATGTCATTTTCCGACCCGGAAGCAGATACCCTCATCAGCCTGAGGTCAATCTCAGGGCCTGTTGGTTTGATTCCAGGGTCCTGCCCGCCTGGTTTTATAGAGCAGGCAGCCGGTATTTGTGCGGGCTACAGCAAGGCGCCGCAGGACCGGCCGGTAAAAGTAGAAATTAAACCCCCCGGGCAGTCTGGCCGGGTTATCACGGTTGTTCCTGTAAACCATGAAAAAACAAGCGAGTTAATGATACTGCCATGCTAATAAAAAAAATTATATCAGGTGCGCAAACCGGCGCGGACAGAGCCGCTTTGGATTTTGCAATCGAATACGGCATAGAACACGGCGGATGGGTTCCTGAAGGGCGTATAGCCGAGGACGGAATTGTTCCTTCACACTATTTGGTCCGGGAACTTCCGGAAGGGGGTTATCAGCGGCGGACTGAAAAAAACGTGGAGGATTCAGACGGCACATTGATTATAAGCCGCGGGGAATTGACAGGCGGCAGCCTTCTTACCCGGCAACTGGCTGAAAAACATGCAAAACCTTGCATGCATGTCAATCTCGCCGAGGCCATAATTTTTGATGCAGCAATTGACGCTTATGACTGGATTGCCGCCCATAAAATCAAGGTGTTAAACGTAGCCGGCCCCAGGGCAAGCAAGGATCCGGGCATCTACGATGCCGCCCGCGATATGCTTGAAACAGTCTTCCATATAGATACCATATCAGGCGCGATGCCCGATGCTTCGGAAAATGCCCGTGGAAACAGGGGATCAGAATCCGGCCGGGCAGGGCGGCCCCGAAGCGTGGAAGAAGCTGTGGACATCCTTATTGACGAGCTGAGCCAAAAGGCAAAGTCCAGGATTGCAGGTCGTTCAGGCAGGGAACTCGAGGATCTGGAAAAAGTCCTTATGGGTTATATTATTGACAGATTCGGCCTTGATGAGCAAAACCGGGCGCTGCTGGAATCATGCAGAGATGCTTTACAGAAAAGCGAAATTAACGCCAGGCAAGCCGCACTGTTGATTACGGGAAGGCTGCGGGAGAGGCTTCAGGCAATGGGACAATTGCGGGTGGTCAGGTAACCCCGGGCAAAAAAATTTACCTCCGGGAAGGCCCTTGCTGCGAAACCAGCACTGAGGCTGCTTGTCTTACCCTGTCATCAGGATCGCGTTTTAAGGCCTTGATCATGATTTGCGCATGTTCTCCCGGTATCCGGCAGATTGCGTAGGCTGCTGCGATGCGCGCTTTGGCGGGATATTTGCGGAGCCGGAATAATTTTTTCCCGGACATCAGTATTTTTGCCAGGGGCTGGATAAAGTCGCTGCTGCCGATTCTGCCCATAGCGCGGCAGACCTCGGAAATAACGTCCGGGTTTTTTGTTTCTGAAAGGATCTGAATAAGAACCCCGGAGACATTGGCTGCATTGCGCCTTCCAATGGTGTTTACCGCCTCAATGGCGAGATCTTTGTCTTTGCTGCGGGCCAGCTCGGCCAGAAGGGCGTCTATCTCCGGATCATCTATCCTTTGTGCCAGTCTGAAGGCCGAGTGCCTGACCTGCTCGTTGGCGTCCGTTAGTATGTATCTTAGTTCTGTTTTCAGGTTTGTTGTCACTGAGTCGATGACTTCCAGGATACGCGATTTTTTTTCAGGTCTGTTTTCTCCAATCAGTGATTGCCGTACCTGCTCTATGGCCTGCCGGTCCATTCTTCCCAGCAGTTCAGCGGCAAGGCGCCTGGTCCGGATGTCTTCCTGGTTTCTTATTATATCTATTAGCATCGGGGCCATGCCTCTTCCCATGGTGCTGATAAGCTGGTATGCTTCCTGCCGTCTTGTCTGGTCCGCTGATTTAAGGTCTGAGACAAGTGCGTCGGTTATTCGCGGGTCCAGATTTTTGCCGAATGCGCGTGGACCGGCCCAGGTCTCCAGCCCGGCTTTTTCTTCAAAATGGGGATGCTGACGGATTATGCTGAAAATTCTTGCTGTGGGACGGTATTCATCAAACAATATCAGATTTGCTGCTGCTTCATGGAGTATGGTTGCTGCTTTTTGCGCTTTTTGGGGCTCTGTTTCAGCTTCAAATGCCGGGATGACAAGCAGGTCTGCTACCAGTTTTATGTATTCTGCGGTCGGCTGCCAGTCCTGCGGGCAAAGAGCCTCTTTGAAGTTTTCCAGAAGCCGGTCCCTGGTCTCCGGGTCTGAGCGGCTGTACTTATCCGCCGTGCCGGACAGTATTGAAGAAAATCGTTTCATTCTGCCTTCCAGAAACAGATCGCGAAGCAGTCGGGCAAGATCCTGCTCATCCGGCTCCACGGCCTCGCCGTGTCTTTCTTTATCCTCTGTTTTTTCTTTTCCCGCATGCGATTTCCGCGTTTCTTTTTGTTCCTGCCTTTCGGCGGCAAGGGGATTGATCCGGCCTACGTCATATACAAACCGGTCAAAAAAGACTCCCCGCAGCTGCCTGGCACGTGCAAATTCCTGCCAGAAACCAGTGTTTAGCATTTCTTTCGGGGTAAGTATAAGCCCTTCGAAAAAAGCCTTAAGGTCTGCTCCGGATAGTTGTTCCGAGAATGTAATACTGTTTAGGCCCGCATATGAAAGCATTTTAATCATTCCTCCAAAAAGCGCTTCATAGCCGGTTAAATCAGCCTTAACCCCGTTGATTATTACCGAGTCCTCAACTCTGGCAATTGTCAGGACCCCGTGGCGGGAAAGAAAATCGCTGAGTTGTTCTTTTAGTTTTAACACGGCCTTTTCAGCCACAGGACCTCCGGTGGGATAGAGCCTGAACTGACCGTAGGCTCCAAGCAGTGTGCTGATAACTCTTCTGAGTCTGCGGAAACCGTCTTCGTCCTTAAGAATAATGTCGCCGGGCAAAGATTCCGCTTCGGGTTGAATATCTGCGGCATCAGGTTTAGATTCCCCTGAGTCCTGGTCTTCGATGGGAGCGGTTTTTTTGTAAGCCACCTGGCGCACCTGGATACCGGAAAGCTTTCCGGTCCGCACTAATGATTCCCAGTAACCCGGACCGATGGTTTTTCCCCCTGACCCGGCAAGTTCGTTGAGCAGAATCCTGAGACCTTGTTCGTTTATGTTTTTTTTGAATATCAAGCTTTTAATTTCCATCCTGTCCCAGAGTTCCAGGATTTTGCCCAGTATCCACTGCAGACCGGGGTCTGATGGTTCTTCTCCGTTGATGAGTATTCTTTTTTTTTCTGCCGTGATCGAAATCCCGGCATCTTTTTGAAATATTTTTTCCAGGATCTTGATTACTTCTCTTTGCGCGCTTGTAACGGATTTGCTGTTTTCAGGATAAAGCCTTGTGTTTCGAACCGCCACGAGCAGGGTGCGCAGCAGATGGGGCACCGTCTCCATGCTTTGGCGGCTGAGCCTGGTGTCTCCGAGCCCCTCTTCAGAGTCTGTTTTTCCGTCCTTTAAATGTTTTGATAATTCCAGATCGTCTCCGGTGTAAAGATCTATTTCTTTTTCGTCAAATAAGCGCCAATTGCGGTTTTCCTGGTATTGACGGTAAGAGCGGGCTTTTTTTTCATCTGTTGACCGTGAGAAATGGTGTGCCAGAAATGAGGCCGAAGGCAGCAGGTTTTGTTCATAGAGTTTTTCCTGATAGGTGCCTATCTGCCGATGGAGCAGTTTTTTTTCTTCAGCAGAGATGCCGTTGTATATGATGTCGCGTACCTGTTTGCTTGAAAAACGGATGTTTTCATCGTTTTCTTCAAACTCGGTGCGCACGATGCCCTGTTGTTCGGCATAGCTGATGATATCGTATATTCCGCTATCACGCCCCCGTGTAATGCCTGCCAGCATGCTTAGAAAAGTCGATTCTCCGAATGCCGAGGCCCTGTCCAGGAATTTTTTGCTTTCCCCGTCAAGGCATTGCATTTTTTCGTTTACGATTTCATCAAGAGATTTCGGAAAATAATTTTTTTCCGGTTCTGATATGTTCCATTTGCCGTCAGTACGGTATATTTTTCCATCGCTTATCATTTTGCGAATGATTTCAACAAGAAACAGGGGATTCCCCTGGGTGATCCTTGCCATTTCAAGGCATAATCCTTTTGGAATACGCATAGGGCCGAAAATCATGCCAAGATATTTTTCAATGTCAGCCTCTTTAAGCGGGGGCAGGGCAATGGTCTGGATTTCGAGCTCCTCTGAATGGGCGTTGCGAAAAAGATCCAGGGCAATGGATTCCCCGAACATCTGTTTTTCATTTGAAGCCGTGGCGCAGATAAATATCAGCAGACCTTCGGCTTTCATCATCATGCGGAAAAGATGCAGCGAGGCCGGATCACAGTAATGAAAATCGTCTATAAGCAGAACAAGCGGCCGGTTTCCCGCCAGCCGTGTTAAAAACCGGGTAAAAGCGGAAAAGATCGCTTCGCGCTCCCGTGGATCGTTTTTCGGAATCGGCGGCGGGAAGCCTCTGAGCTGGGGGATTATATGGGAAAGCCTGTGAATTTCATCTTCGTTAAGTGATTCAAGAATGCTGACCCCCTTTTCCGGAAGCTGATTAAGCAGGCCCATGGCAACATAGGAAGCCATATAATAGGGTCTGAAAGCTTCCTGGATTGAACCCTGTGCCCGAACCGGCGTGAGCCTTGTTTTTTCCAGGTTCTCTTTTATAGTTGTCAGGAGACTGGTTTTTCCCATACCGGGTTCGCCTTCAACAATTACAAAGCGGCTTGAGCCTTCTGCGACCTTTTTAAGCGCCCTGCTCATCTGGGCAAGCTGCTCGGTTCGTCCTGTAATACCCACTGCGTCCATGTGCCGGAGCAATGTTTCGGGAAAAAATTCCGCCCGCCCCAGATCCTCCGCATCAGCGCAGCTATCCCGCCCTGATTGCTTGGCCTGATACATGGCGGTATCAGCCCTGTGTATCAGGGATTTTCCGTCTGAGGCGTCCTGGGGGGCCGAAGCAATGCCTATGCTCACTGTAAGAGGGATGCTGGTGCGGGCCTCGGGCGTGGAAAAATCTGTTTTGTGTGTCAGGTGAAGCACTTTTTGCGCAATGGCATGGGCATCGGATTTACTGCGCTCCGGCAGCAAAAGCAGAAAATTGTCGCCCGAATATCTTACAGGAACAGCGTTTGCAGGGGCTGCTTTCCTGATTAGCTCAGCGATGTGCACAATCGCCTGATCGCCGGTATTGTGCCCGTACTGGTCGTTGATCCGCTTTAGATAATCCGCGTCTATCATCAGCAGGCAGAGAGGGTTCTTTTCAAGGCTATTCCAGTTTACGCGGTTTTTGAAGTAGCCGAGCAGGTAGCGCCGGTTGTATAAGCCCGTGAGTTCATCCTCGAACACTAAGGCTGATGGATCTTTGCCGACGTTTTGCAGAAAATAAAGAAATTTCTGGTACTTCATCCATCCCCCTGATGGAAAGGCATCTTTTCAAAAAAAACCTGGATTTCTTATGAAATCATAAAAAAAAAAGAGTTGAATAGCAAACAGAAATCATTTACCGAAGGCATGGCGTTTTTCGGCTCGTTTTTGTTCTTTGCTTGAAAGGAGTTTTTAAAAAGAATAAGATATAAATCTCTATAATAAAGCTGTTGAAAAAACTCGGAAACCGGAAAAAAGGATTTCGGAATGAATCTGCAGGAACCTTTTTTGCCCCCGCCCGGTCTGAAAGGGCCCAATGTTCAGTCGATTCTGGCAAGTGCCCGGTTCCGCGCAGCCGGAGCACACCCGGTATTTGACAATTCCCGTGAAAAGGTCCTGGAAACAAAAGAGGGCGTGAGGCTTCAGGGATTTTATTCGCCAAGGCCGCAGCAGGATGCAAAAGGACTTCTGCTTTTGCTCCATGGATGGGAGGGAAGTGCCAGTTCCACATATGTCCGGGCGGCGGCCAAATATTTTTTTGACAGGCGATATGAGATATTTCGCCTCAATCTGAGGGATCACGGCGATACCCAGCATTTAAACAAAGGGCTTTTTTTCGGCACGCTTTTCGACGAGGTCTTTGATGCGGCAAAACAGGCGGCACAGCTATGCGGTGAAAAGCCTTTTTTTGTGGCCGGGTTTTCACTGGGCGGCAATTACGCCCTTAGAATCGCAAGAGAGCTTTGTCGACGCCCCATACCGCAGTTGTGCCATGTGGTGGCTGTGAGCCCGGTGCTTGATCCGGGCCGTGCAACCGATGTTGTTGATAAGACAGTGCTTTATAAGAATTATTTTTTAAAAAAATGGAAGCGCTCCCTTTTGCGCAAGCAGCAGTTTTATCCGGACTTGTATGATTTTACAGGCATGCTTTCCCACAAAACGATACTTGGACTCACCGCAGCCCTGCTTCCCCGCTGCAGCCCGTTTGCCGCCCCTGAAGAGTATTTTCAAACCTACACACTTACCAATGACGCGCTTAAAAATATTGCAGTTCCCACAACAATTATTACTTCAAAAGATGATCCTGTCATTCCTGTTGAAGATTTTTACGGACTCCATCTAAATGATCTCACAGAGCTTATTGTGCACCCACACGGCGGACATAACGGATTTATCATGAACTACAGGCTCAATGTCTGGTATGAAGAGGCAATGGAGGTCATTTTTGCGCAATACACTGCATAACCGCATGTGAATAAAGACTTTGCAGCGGGCACTGAAATGCCGGTTTAATCCCCGAATCCGATACAGCCGGTCATCTGTGCGTGTTTCCGGGTTCCCGGGTATTGGCGGCAGATTTCAGGCTTTATATCATGGATTTTGCAGACCCACTGGCCTGTTTTGTCTTTTTTATCCGCAGGCACAAGCCATGGACAGACATCCGCGAACCTCCGGGTGCCGGGCTCAACCCAGGCAGCGTATGATATTATTCTGCCGTTGCGGGAAATGGTTGCAATACGCTCAAGGATATCTTTTCTTTCAAGTTCCTGCCAGTTAAGATAATCCTCTGCAGATACTTCATTGCGGTAATCGAGTTTCCTGCAGCACCTGCCGCACTGTCTGCATTTGAAGTTTTCCATGCCGGTATCAATCCGGATTCCTGTTTCTGCTCCGATACCGTTGCGGGACGGCTCTGCGCGGGTCAGAAAAACCCGGCTGCATATTTCGGCCATTAAATCAGCAGAAGGGGTTGATTTTTCGAGAGTGTTTATAAGCAGCCGGCCCAGATCCGGATATGTAATCCTTTGCATTCGGCTTGTGCGCCTGCCCCGGGCTTGTTTTATCCACAGGCTGCTTTGCGAATCGCAGGTAACCGCAATGTCCGGGCCCAGGATAAGCGGGCAGAGATCCATGAAAAGGCCTGTCTGGGGCGGGTAGTGGTTAAAATCGATGCGTATGGCTGAAACTGCCTCTTTCATGGACAAAAATATATATTTATTTTCGTCCACTTGTGTATTCCTGTATCACACGACATGCCGGGAATGCGGCTTTCTGATTTTCGAAGTGTATAATTTTATAACCGATTTTTGGCAGCAATGCCATTGTTTTTTCTTAAGGACCCTGGAAATTCTGCTCATGTAAGGTTATGGTTGACATCACGCAAACATGAATTGACCGTGATACAGGTTTTGTCATATGAGAAAACAGACCGGTCGGAAGGCTGCCGGCGTTATATCCATGACAATGCAGGGCGGGGCTAAGAAGGTGTAATATGAATCAATCCGGCAAACCGGCAAAAGGCGTGCTCCTTATGGCTGCGGGAATAAAAGGAGCTATAGGATCGACTCTGGCTGCAGCGGTGGCCATGATGCGGCAGAGCCCTGATGCGGTGCTGCCATATCTTACCACTGCCGGAAAATTTCCGTATCTGGGCATGGAGCATAATATCTCCATTGCAGGGTGGGATATCAATCCTGCGCCGTTGCCCCGGGCTCTTGATCGCTGCGGGGTTCTTGATAAAAGATTGTGGGAGCCATGCATCCCGAAGCTGGAGAAAATAGAGGTCAGGCCCGGCCATGATACGGACACCGGTCTTGACACAAAGAGCAGGGTGGAGCGGGTATCCGCGGATATAGAGGAATTCAGGCGTTTGCACCCGGATCTGGTGCCTGTGTTTGTAAATCTTCTGCCTGCGGGAAAAGGCCATGACCTGCAACATTGTTCTACGCTTTTGGATCTTTATGAAAATGCCGGCCGCGTTCCTCCTGATATTGTTTATGCGGCTGCAGCAATCGAGGCCGGGGCTGCGGTGGTAAATTTTACGCCGAACTGTATAGAGATACCTGCCATCCTTGATGCGGCTGCATCCCGCGGCATACCTGTCTGCGGAAATGACGGCAAAACAGGTCAGACTTATTTCAAGGTTGTTCTTGCATCTGCCTTTCGGGCCAGAAGCTTGCGGGTAAACGGCTGGTACAGCTTAAACATCCTCGGCAATCAAGATGGCCGCAACCTTATGGATCCCGATCATGCAGCCTGCAAGCTTGATAACAAGACAGGAGTCCTCGAAGAAGTGCTCGGCTATCTGCCGGGAAGCCGGCAATACGGAGAATCCGCCCATAAGGTGCGTATTGATTATTATCCGCCCAGGGGGGATGAAAAAGAGGCCTGGGATGTGATCGATTTTGAAGGCATTTTCGGCATGCCCATGAGTATGAGGGTCAACCTCCAGGGCAGGGACTCGATTCTGGCCGCACCCATGGTCATTGACCTTGCCCGCTGGATGGCGGCTTTACGCCTTGCAGAAAAGGGCGGTGCTGTTTTAGAACTGGCATTTTACTTTAAAAACCCGGCAGGACAGGATGCACCAAAAAGTTTTGAGGAACAGGTCACAGCCATTGGAAAACTTGAAGAAAAGTGTGATAACGCGGTGGGACAAGAAAACAAAGACAAGGAATAGATCCGTGATACTCGGCTACAGCACAAATGCGTTTACTCTATACAGCCTTGAACAGGCACTGGAGAAAATAGCTGATCTTGGATTCTGCGGAGTGGAAATCATGTGCGACCGGCCGCACTTGTATCCGCCGGACTATGACAAAGACAGGCTTGAAGAAATAAAGGCCGTGATAGCGCATCATCGTCTGCATGTAACCAACTTAAACAGTTTTACCCTGTTTGCAGTGGGAGACACTTATCTGCCTTCATGGATTGAACAGGATCAGCGCCGACGCGAAATGCGCATAGAGCATACCAGGCAGTGCATAAAAATCGCATCAATTCTGGGTGCAAAAAATATCTCGGTGCCGCCGGGAGGACCCTTAAACGACGCATCGCGCAGTGAGTCCATTATGCTTTTTCACCGCGGGATCGAGGCGGTTGTCCCCCTGGCAGAAGAATCGGGGGTAAAACTTCTTGTGGAGCCAGAGCCGGGCCTGATGATTGAGCGTACATCCGAGTTTCTCGATTTTATCCGGCGCATAGGTTCTTCCATGGTGGGAATAAACTTTGATATAGGCCATTTTTTCTGCGCGGGAGAAAACCCGGCACATGCCTTTGAAACCCTGTTTGAATGGGTGGGCCACGTGCATATAGAAGATATAGGAAAAAGCAGGATACATCAGCATATAGTTCCGGGCGACGGCGCAGTTAATTTGGCAGAAGTGCTTGAAACAATGAAACGCCTGGAATACCGGGGCGATATTTCCCTTGAGCTTTATCCCTATGTAAACGCACCTGAAACTGCAGGGATCAAAAGCCTGGAATATCTAAGGCCTTTGTTTGCGCAGACCGGGCTTGAAGTTTTTTAATGAATTCTGCTCGGCAAAATACTGACCCCGGCGAACTTGGGCGATTTTCAGGCCAGGCCGGCGCATGGTGGGATAAAAAAGGCCCCTTAAAGGCCCTGCATGATATAAATCCTCTGCGCCTGGGCTACATAAGGCGGACAAGCGGCATTTCGGGCCGAAAAATTCTGGATGTCGGCTGCGGCGGAGGTATTCTCACGGAATCTCTTGCAGCCGCCGGCGCAAAGGTTACAGGCATTGACGTTTCCGGGCCTGTTTTGGAGACTGCAAAAGATCATGCCAGCAAATCGGGGCTTGACATTGACTATAAACAGGCTTCGCCGGAGGAGTTTGCTGAAAGATCTCCGGGAAGCTTTGATATCGTGGCCTGCATGGAGCTGCTCGAGCACGTGCCTGCCCCGGGCCTGGTTGTTTCTGCCTGCGCCGGGCTTGTAAAGCCGGGCGGGGATGTTTTTTTTTCAACCATAAACAGAACGCTGCTTTCCCGGCTGCTTGTAATTTTTGCAGCAGAGCGGATTTTTGGCATTACGCAAAAAGGCACCCATGCTTATGAAAGGTTTATAAAGCCGGACGAGCTTAATAAATGGGCGGAAAATTGCGGATTGATTTTATCCGGACGCACAGGATTTACATACATACCGATTGTGCGCAGGGTCTGGTTTTGCCGGAGCCTTGCGATGAATTATATTATGCATTTTAAAAAGGTCTCGGAAAAATGAAATTTCCCGGATACCCGGGCTGGTTTGACAGAAATGTACGGGAAAAAGTTGCTGATCCTGATGCAGACGCCTCGGGATATACGTATTTCGGCTTAAAGCGCCTGCCCGCGGACAAAAAAAAAGATGCAGTGCTTGATCATTTCAACCGGGTGGCGCCCAGGTATGATTTCATGAATACCGTGCTTAGCTTCGGCATTCATTATGCCTGGAAGAAAAAGGCGGTGGCTGTGCTGGGCTTAAAGCCCGGCGACCGTGTGCTCGACGTGTGCGGCGGAACCGGTGATCTTGCAGTTTACGCAGCAAAGGCAGCCGGCAGCAATGGGAAAGTTTTCATATATGACATGAACCATGAAATGATGCGCGCAGGCATGGCCCGTGCGCAGAACCGCAAATACAGCCACAGGATCTGCTGGATACAGGGAGATGCCGAGCAAATGGCCCTTGGCGGCGATTTGTTTGACGCGGCAATGGTAGGATTTGGAATACGCAATCTTACGAATTTAAAGCAGGGACTCTCAGAGATTTACAGGGTGATAAAGCCGGGCGGCCGCATTATGTGCCTGGAATTTTCAAAACCCGTAAACCCGGTGTTCAGACAAATCTATGACCTTTACTCCTTTTATGCAATGCCCATGATCGGCCGGCTTCTGGCGGGTTCGGCCAGGTCCTATGCCTGTCTTTCAGAGACCATACGAATGTTTGCAACAGCAGAAGAGCTCGCGGATATGCTGGTGCAGACAGGTTTTTCCAATGTTTTTTTCCACCGCCTGACAAACGGTATCGCAGTGGTTCACATAGGAGAAAAATCAGGCGCACCCGCTGCATTGAAGTCAACCTGAAAGCCCGGACCCAAAAACCGTTTTTGCCTACATAATGAGTATGACCGTGATTGCGAGCATGGACGCCGGAAAATAACTGGCCCTGTTAAAAAGGGTCATGGCGTCATGGCGCTTGCGGTTTTGATAAAGCCTGAACGCCGGCTCTATCAAAAGGCCGCTGCTTATGGCAAGTGCCGCAACAGAGGCGGCTGCCCCGGTGTCGGGAAAGCTGGTATAAAACAGTATCATGCAGAATAAAACCGATATGCAGAGACATATAAGGGCAAGTGCCGCAGATTTTTCAGCCCCCAGGCGCACGGGTATGGTTTGCGCCTTTAATCGCCGGTCTTCTGCCATGTCGGTCCAGTCCGCAGGAATGTTCTGGCCTCCTATTTCCCAGAAAAACAGGCAGGCAAATATCAGAGCCATAAAGAAAACAGAAGGCCGGGGATCGACTGCAAACAGTGCTGCCGCAGCCCCCATGTTTTTTACAAAACCGCTTACCACCGCCCGCCAGGGGCTTACCCTCCACATCAGGCAATAGACTGCCTCAAGGCAGGCGCCCAGCAGAAATATCAGGGCGCAGACAGGATTTAACAGCCAGGCCCCTATTAGCGCCACAACAGCCCAGCCCGCAGCCCATGCCACACCCTGGCCAAAGGGCAGCATCCCCCTGGCCATTGGATGCCTTATCATCAGGGAATCAAGATATCCTTTTTCAGAGGCAGTTGGTACTGCGTATTTTTCACGATCGGATTTGTAGTCTATGATGTCATTGAACGCGTATATGGCCGTATAGCCGGAAAAAGCGGTCAGCAGGCCTATGCCCGCTACATCTGCTCCCGGAAACCCTCCAAGGTAGACCAGCACGCAGAATGCTGGCGCTGCCATGTCAAGCAGCCCGTGAGGGGTGCGCGAAAGCGCAAGAAACAGTTTGATCCGCCGTATCGAATTCATCAGAATTTAAAATAATTCTTTTTTCCCCGCGTTTCCAACATTTTC